>JBJXGS010000254.1:0-11685 GCA_046160545.1 Burkholderiales bacterium | reverse complement strand
GCCGCCTTGTTCGTGCGCCTGTACCGCTCGCTCGACTCGATGGTCGCCGGTCGCACGGCGGACGCACGCCTCTGGCTCAACAGCGAGAACCTCGCATTCGCCAACCGGCGCCCGATCGACATGATCGGCGACGTGCAGGGCCTGGTGCACCTGGTCGATTACCTCGACGCCGCGCGTGGCCGCATCTGAGCCTTCGGTCGATGCGCGCTGGCGCGCACAGGTCTGGCGGGCGGTCGAATCCCAGCACCTGATCGCCACCATGCGCCTGGTCGGGGACGACCTGGCTGCGCAGGCAGTCCTGGAAGACATTCTCGAGAAAGCCAAGCCGCCGTTGCCGGCAGATGCGCGGGGGCTGCACTGGCTGCTTGCCACACCGTTTCGCTACGCCGCACCGCCAGGCGGGAGCCGCTTTCGTGCTCCAGGCGATCCGGGCGTCTTCTACGCCGGGCTCATCAGGCGCGTTGCATGCGCCGAGGCTGGTTACTGGAAATGGCGCTTTGTCGCAGATAGCGCCGGGCTGTCTCGGCTAGATGCCCATCCGATGACGGTATTTCCCGCTGCGGCAGCGGGCCGGGCCTGGGATCTGACGCGCGGCAACCTGGCGCGTCGTCGACGCGACTGGACCCATTCTTCCGACTATGCGCCAACCCAGGCCCTGGCGCGGCGCGCGCGCGCCGCCGGGGTTCAGGTGCTCATCTACGAATCGGTGCGTGACCCCGAGCAGGGTTCGTGTGCCGCCGTCCTCGAGGCTCGCGCGCTTGCCAACCGCGATCCCTTGCCGGCTGCGGAAACCTGGTACCTGACGGTCAATGCGCGCGGCGCGGTCTGGCAGCGCGCCGGTACGCAGGCGTTTGCCTTCGACTTCGCCTGAGCGAGGGCGCGCATTGATTCGCGCGCAACAAAGCGGCGCGTGGGCGAAAGACTCCCGCCTCTATGCGTGCAGCGTCATCACCTTTTGCACCGCCGGCCGCGCCGCGACGCGATCAAAGTGCGCCTGGGCGCGCGGAAATTCGCGCAGGTCCACGCTGTCGCCGGCGAGCCAGCGCGCGACCGTGAAGAGATAAGCGTCGGCCACGCTGTAGGCCTCGCCCATGACCCACGGCCCGACCAGGTATTCGCGTTCGATCAATGTGAAGCAGTCGCGCATGTTCTGCGGCACCTTGGCGGCCATGCTCTTGTGCGCTGCCTCGTCGTCGCTCCAGCGCGCGCCGCGCTGGCGGTGTCCGTGCGCGACATGCACGGTCGAGCACAGGTAACTAGTGAATTCCTGCATGCGCGCCAGCGCGAACGTGTCGTCCAGCGGCGCCAGGCGCGCGGCCGGATAGAGTTGCGCGATATACAGTAGCAGCGCCGGCGCCTCGGTGAGGGTGCCGCGCTCGGTGATGAGTGCCGGCACCCGCCCCTTGGCGTTGATGGCCAGGTAGGCGGGGCTGCGCTGCTCGTTCTTGGCGAAGTCGATGCGTTCGACCTGGTAGTCGGCCTGCGCTTCCTCGAGGGCGATGTGCGGGGCCAGCGCGCAGGTGCCGCGCGCGTAGTAGAGCTTGAGCATGCGTTTCCTTTGAAGGGTTGAATCCGTCGGTCGCGCGGCCTGGCGACTTGCGAAGGATGGTTTACCGCAAGCGCGCTTGCCGAGGCGCACGAAAGCCCGCATGATGGCATCTTTCGCCTCCATTGTTGCAAAGGAATCCCCCGTGCCGGCAACCACTGTCGCCATCCTCCACCCCGGTGAAATGGGCAGCGCCGTCGCCGCGCGTCTCACAGCGCGCGGGCAGCGCACAGTGTGGGCGAGCCAGGGCCGCAGCGCCGCGACAATGGCCCGCGCACAAGGCATCGTCGACTGCGGCACTCTTGCAGCAGCGCTGCGCGAGGCTGACGTCGCGCTTTCGGTGTGCCCACCGCATGGCGCGCTCGACCTGGCGCGCGCCGTCGCCGCCGCCGGGTTCAAGGGCATCTACGTGGATGCCAACGCGATCGCTCCTGCCACCGCGCGAGAGGTCGGGCGCATCGTCACGGCCAATGCGGGTGCGCGCTTCGTCGACGGCGGCATCATCGGTCCACCGCCGGAGAAGGCCGGCACGACGCGCCTGTACTTGAGCGGCGGCGGCGCCGCCGAACTGGCCGCCGCGTGGAACGACGAGATCCTGGGCGTCATCGCACTCGACGGCGAGGCCGGCGCCGCTTCCGCCCTCAAGGCCTGCTACGCCGGCTGGAACAAGGGTTCGATCGCTCTGTTGACCGCGATCCGCGCACTGGCCCGGCACGAGGGCGTGGATGCGGCGCTCCTGGACGAATGGGAATTGTCGCAACCGGGCCTGGCCAAGCGCTCGGAGGCGATCACCACCCAGGCCTACAAGGCGTGGCGCTGGGTTGCGGAGATGGAGGAGATCGCCGCCAGCCTGTCGGCGGCCGGTCTGCCGCCCGGGTTCCATGAGGCTGCGGCGGAGGTGTTCGGACGACTGGAAGGCTTCAAGGAAACGCGCCGGCTCGATTCCATCGAACCGGCGCTGGCCGCGCTCGGCGCCTCAAAGCCAGGCCATGACTGAACACCTTCTTGGGCCGGCTTGACTATTCCTCGCCGCGCTTGAGCGCGGGGCCGATCTTGAATATTCCCGAGGCGCGCACCGCGGCAGTGCCGTCGGCGCTCACCAGGCATTGCGCGAAGACCAGCTTGCGTGTCACGCGCAGGATGTCGGTGCGCGCCTGGATCCATGACCCCACCGGTGCACCGGCGAGGAAATCGATGGTCATGCTCACCGTGGGCACGAAATGGACGATCTTGCCCTGGTAGTGGATCGCCATCACCATCGCCATGTCGACAAAGGTCATCAGCATGCCGCCGTGGCAGGTGTGGCCCGGATTGCAGTGGCGCCGCTCGACGCGCATGCCGACGATCAGGTGATCGCCTTCGCGGGCGCGGAACAGGGGGCCGTTGGCGGTGACGAACATGTCGGCCGGCCCGGTATCGAGGGGCTTGAATCCGGGGGGCGGCGCGCTCGCCGGGTCTGGGGGGGCACGATGGATCATCGCGCCATTCTAGAAGTTGCCGGTGCGCGCGCGGTCCGGCCTGCGGCAGGGTCCTGCCGGTTGTGTTGTTCAGGCGACCGGACGCCGGTGGCGTCCATGCCATAACGGCCAGGCCAGGAGGCCGGCGGCTGCGCAGACCGACGTACAGGCCCATGCGTGGGGCTGGAAGGTCCCGTCATCCAGCGCTCCGGTTGCAAACGCAAAGAGGGCTCCGCCGCCGAGTTGGATCGCGCCGGTCATCGCCGCAGCCGTACCGGCACGCTCGGGCAGGGTTGCGGTGGCACCGGCGATGCCGGGCGAGAACGCGAATCCGGTGCCCAGGGCCTGCAGGAACAGCCCAAGGAGCAGGAAGGACAGCGACCCGGAAGCAAGCGCCGGAAACAGCAGCAGGCTGCCGATCGCGCAGGTGAGTACGCCGGCGGCGATCAGGCGGTCCACGCCGGCCCGGCGCACGCGACGCGCGGCGGCAAAGTTGCCGAACGTGAAGCCAAGATAGGCCGCCAGCATCGCCAGCGCGATGCCATTGGATGAAAGCCCGTGCGCGCGGGCAAAGTAAGGCGGGCCGACGACCATGAGTCCGATGAAGGTGCAGTTGAGAAGCGAGAAAGAAGTGGCATAGGCGCAGAAGCGCCACGAGCGGAGCACCATGACGTATCCGTACGCGAGCGGCAGCAGCTTGAGCGGTATCCGGCGCTCGCGCGGCAGCGTCTCGGTATGCAGGCGGAGGGCCCCCGCGAATATCGCTGCGCCCACGAGCGCGCAGGCGACAAACGCCGCGCGCCAGCCGAAATGCGTTTCGATGAACGCGCCGAAGAACGGAGCCAGCAGGGGTGTGAATGCCAGCGAGAGCATCACCAGCGCCATGGCGCGCGCGGCATCGTTGCCGGAATGGGTGTCGCGCACCGTCGCCCGCGGAACCACCAGTGTCGCGCATGCGCCCAGGCCCTGCGCCAGGCGCGCGCCAAGCAGGGCCTCGTAGGTGGGCGCCAGCGCGGCGGCCGCGCTGCCGGCGACGAAAATCGCGAGCCCCGCCAGGAGCACGCTGCGCCGGCCCAGCGCATCGGCGAGCGGGCCACCGAGCAGCTGGCCCAGGCCCAGCGTCAGCGAATAGAGCGACACCATCCATTGCATGCGTGCCGTGTCGAGTGCGAACTCGGCCTGGATCGGCGGCAGCAGGGCCGGCGTCACGTTGAACCCCAAAGGCGAGCAGACGCCGGCGAATATCAGCCAGACGATCGAAATCCTGAGTCCCGTGGTCGTGGCGGCAGTGCTCAAACCCTGGTCGCCCGGACGCGGCTGCGCATGCCGAAAAGCCCGGCCCTCGCGCACGCGGCGGGATAGCGGCCATGCCGGTTCACGCGATCTCCACGACGACCGTACCGTTCTTGTCGCCACGTTCGACCGCTTCATGCGCGGCAGCGGTCTCGGCCAGTCGGTGGCGCGAGGCGACGCGATGAATACCGCCGCCAGGCGTCTCCGTGATCCATCGTCCAATGTCGGCCTGCGCCTGCGCGCGCAGGCCTAAGGGCGAGAGGCCCAGTTGCAGGAAATGCACGGTGATGGCCTTGAACATGAACCGGGTCACCGGAAGCACCGGCTCGCGCGTCTTGAGCGAGGAATACATCGCCAGCACGCCGTTGACCTTGAGCACCTCCAGGCTTACGTCCAGGTTGCCGCCAAAATCGACCTCGACCACGCGCGCAACCCCTTGGCCTCCTGTGGCCTGCCGGACGCGCGCGACGACGTCTTCGCTGCGGTAGTCGATGATCACGTCTGCTCCAGCATGGCTGGCCTCGCGCGCCTTGGCCGGGGAACTCACGGTGGCGATGACGCTTGCCCCGCCCCATTTGGCCAGCTGGATTGCGTAGTGCCCGACGGCGCCGGCGCCGCCTGTGACCAGGATAGTCTGGCCTTCGACCGGGCCGTCGCGAAACACCGCCTGGTGCGCAGTCATGCACGGAATGCCGAGGCAGGCACCAACGGCGAAGTCCAGGTGGTCCGGCAGGGATGCGATGAGGCGATGGTCGAGTGCGATGTACTCGGCTGCGGTGCCGAACGCCCGCCCACGCTGGCCGTTGTGCAGCCATATGCGCCGGCCGACCCAGCTCGCATCGACGCCTGCTCCGACTGCCTCGACAATTCCCGCGCCGTCGCTGTTCGGAATGACGCGCGGATATTCCTGACCGCGCCCCAGGCGCCCGGCGCGGCGGTTGCAGTCTGCCGGATTGACCCCGGATGCCTTGAGGCGCACCAGCACCTCGCCAGCAGCGGGGGACGGGGTCGGCTGTTCGCCGAATTCGAGTACTGCGCGGGCATCGCCCAAGCGGTCGTACCAGATCGCCTGCATCAGGCTTTTTCGTGTTGACGGGTCAACCGGCAGTGTAGCTGCGATCACGCAGGAACGACCGCGCGATCAATGCTGCTGTGCCACCTGCCTGGCCGAGCTCGCCGCTGTTGCCGGCCGACTGTGATGCATGCCGTTGCCGCGCGCCAGCACGCGATCGCTCGCGATGATCTCTCCCGGAGCCAGGGACGACGCGTTGCGGACCCGCGCATAAACCGGGGCAAAGTCGATCTGCGCCAGCGCCAGCAGATCGTCCAGGCCATCAAGCACGAAGTAGGACTCCTGGAAATCGTCGATGCGATAGTCCGTGCGCATGACGCGCTCGAGGTCGAAGGCAACGCGATGCGGAGAGTCGCTCTGAAGCGCAAAAGAAGACTCGGTAGCTGAGGAGGCGATGCCCGCGCCGTAGATGCGCAGGCCGTCCCCCTCGCGCACCAGGCCGAATTCGATGGTGTACCAGTACACGCGCGCCAAATGCTTGAGCACACCCAGGCGCTGCGCACGCAACCCGCCTTCGCCGTAGGCGGCGATGAAGTCGGCCGTGACCGGGTTCATGAGCATGGGCACGTGGCCGAAGACGTCATGGAAGACGTCCGGCTCTTCCAGGTAGTCGAGCTGGTCTGGTTTGCGGATGAAGCTGCCGGCCGGGAAGCGCCGCCTCGCCAGGTGCTCGAAGAACACTTCGTCCGGGATCAGGCCCGGCACGGCAACCACCTGCCAGCCGGTGCGCGGCCGCAATTCGGCGTTGAGATCTGCGAAGTCCGGGATCTGCTCGGCGGTCATCGGCAGTTGCGCCAGGCCAGCGCTGAAGGCGGCGCAGGCGCGGCCTTCGAGCAGGCGCGCCTGGCGCGTGAAGAGGGTGCGCCATGTGGCGTGTTCGGCCGCGCTGTACTCGGCCCAGCGCTGCGGGATGGTCCAGTCGGGTGAGGGCGCGAGCGCGCCGGCGGCGACGCCGTGCTTCATGATCGCCCGGTCAGGAGAGCCTTGTTGCGATGCTGTCGGCGAAATGCGCGAAATCGATGTCGCGCTGCGAAAGCCCGCCTGCATCATGGGTCGTGAGCGTGACCTCGACCCGGTTGTAGACGTTGCTCCATTCCGGATGATGGTCGGCGCGCTCGGCGTACAGGGCCAGGCGCGTCATGAACGCGAAGGCGGCGTTGAAGTCGGCGAAGCGGAACGAGCGGCGGATCGCGTCACGATCGTCCAGCGCCTTCCAGTCCGGCAGCATGTTGAGCGCGAGGGTGCGGGCTTCGTCATCGAGTTTCTGCACTTGCTGTCCTCCGTTTGCGTGAGGTGCTGCCCGTCAGGCGCGTGCCTCAGGCCTTGGCAAGCACGCCGCGGCGCATCTGGTCCAATTCCATGGACTCGAACAGGGCCTTGAAGTTGCCTTCGCCGAAGCCCTGGTCGCCCTTTCTCTGGATGAACTCGAAAAAGATCGGTCCGAGCTGATTCTCGCTGAAGATCTGCAGCAGCAGGGCACCGGCCTTGCCGTCGATCAGGATGCGGCGCGAACGCAGCTCCTCGAGCGCTTCTCCGTGCCCGGGGATGCGCTTGTCAACGAGCTCGTAATAGGTGTCCGGCGTCTCGAGCAGCTTCAGGCCGCGCGCCTTGTGCATGTCGACGGTAGCCTTGATGTCGCTGCTGCCCAGCGCGATGTGCTGCACGCCTTCGCCGTGGTAGGCGTCGAGGTATTCCTGGATCTGCCCCTGGCGCTCGTTGCCTTCCTCGTTGATCGGGATGCGGATCTTGCCGCAGGGGCTGGTCATCGCCTTGGATTTGACGCCCGTGACCTGGCCCTCGATGTCGAAGTAGCGGACCTCGCGGAAGTTGAACAGGCGCTCGTAGTAGCCCGCCCACTCGCCCATGCGCCCGCGATGCACGTTGTGGGTCAGGTGGTCGATGTAGGTGAGGCCGTGGCCGCGCGGGTTGAGTTCCGCGCCGGGCAGGGGCTCGAAGTCGACATCGTAGAAACCGATGTTGCCGATCGCTCCGTCACGCGCGCCGTTCTTGCCGCGCCAGCGGTCGATGAAATAGATGACCGAGTCGCCGATGCCCTTGATGCCCGGGATGTTGAGCTCGCCCGGCCCGCTGTGGCCTTCGAAGCCCCAGGCGCCCAGTTCCAGTGCGCGCCGATAGGCGTGTGCGGCATCCTGCACGCGAAACGCGATCGCGCAGATCGAGGGTCCGTGCAGGCGCGCGAAGCGCTGCGCGAACGAATCCGGCTCGGCGTTGAGGATGAAGTTGATCTCGCCCTGCCGGTACAGGGTCACGTTCTTGCGCCGATGGCGGGCGACCGCCATGAAGCCCATGCGTTCGAACGCCGCACCCATCGCGGCCGGATCGGGGGCCGCGTATTCGATGAACTCGAAGCCGTCAGTGCCCATCGGGTTGTCCCAGTTCGTCGCGGTCATGGCGGGCCTTCGGTCGAGTCAAAAAAAGCATTGTAGGCACTTAGGCGCGCACGATGATTGCCAAATAGCGCAAAGGACGGCAATTGTGCGCAATAATATTGCGTAACGATACGCTTTGACGCAACCACAAGCGACTTACAGCCGCACGATTGACCGGAAATCCCTTTCCCTGCACATGCCCAGGCTCGACCGCACCGACCGCCGCCTGCTCGAACTCCTGCAGTCCGACGGCCGCCTGTCCAATCAGGAACTCGCCGAGCGGGTCAACCTGACGCCGGCGCCGGTGCTGCGCCGGGTGCGCGCGCTGGAAAAAGCCGGCCTCATCCGCCGCTATGTCGCGCTGCTGGACGCCGGCAAGCTCGGCCTGGGACTGCGCGCCTATGTCACGGTCAAGCTCGAGAAAAAGGGCCGCATGCCCATCGAGGCGTTTCGTCGCGCGGTGCAGACCTGGCCCGAGGTGCTGGCCTGCCATTCGACCACCGGCGACATGGATTACCTCCTGCAGGTCGTCGTCACCGACCTCGAGCACTTCAACAGCTTCGTCATGAACTCGGTGCTCAAGCAGGCCGGGGTGATCGACATAAGGTCCAGCTTTGCCCTTGAACAAGTCAAGGAGACGACCGCCTTGCCCATTCCTGGATGACCGGCGCTGCAGGCGAGAACCCTGACGGGGCGGCGCGCGCGCTGGCCGGCTCGATGCTCGGCACTGCCGTCGGCGACGCGCTGGGCCTGGCCTGCGAGGGCTTGAGCGCGCGGCGCCAGGCCCTGCTCTTCCCGTCGCTCGCGCGCCACGGTTTCCTTTGCGGCCGCGGCATGATCTCCGACGACACCGAGCACACGGTCATGCTTGCGCAGTCGCTGATCGTGGCCGGCGGGGACGAAACTCGCTTTGCGCGCGATTTCGCCTGGCGCCTGCGCGGCTGGTTGGTCGCTCTTCCGGCCGGCATCGGCATGGCGACCTTGCGCGCCTGCGCGAAGCTCCTGATCGGCATCCCTCCCCTGCGCAGCGGGGTGGTCTCCGCAGGTAACGGACCGGCCATGCGCGCGGCGGTGCTGGGAGTGGCCTGTGCCGGCGACGTGGATCTGCTCAAGCGCCTGAACCGGGTCGCGGCCCGCATCACGCATCGCGACCCGCGCGCCGAGGAGGGCGCGCTGGTCGTCGCCCTGGTCGCGCGCCTGGCGGCGACGGTCGATCGCGACATAGGCACGGCCGAGATGGTCGCCAAGCTGGCCCCGCACCTGGTGCCCGACGATGCGGTATGGCGCGCCGTGGCTGCGGCCGCAGCCAGCGTCATCGAGGAGGAACCTGCCGCGGACTTCGTCGCGCGCCTCGGATCACGCGGCGGCGTCTCGGGGTTCATGCTGCACACCCTGCCCGCGGTGCTGCACGTCTGGCTGCGCCATCAAAGCGACTGGCGGGGCGGCGTCGAGGAGATCATCCGCCTGGGCGGCGACACCGACACGACGGCCGCCATCCTGGGCGGCATCATCGGCGCACGGGTCGGGCGCGCCGGCATCCCGGCCGCGCTCGTCGACACGCTCATCGACTGGCCGCGCTCGCCGGCGATGATCCTGGAGGTCGCTGCGCGCCTCGCCGAGGCGCTGCGCCTGGGCAGGCCACTGCCCGCGGTGCGCTCGATTGTTCTCGCGCACCCGCTGCGCAACCTCGTGTTCCTGGCCATCGTGCTCGCGCACGGCTTCAGGCGCCTGCTGCCGCCTTACTGAGCGGCGGGGCGGCGCGCGCGCCCCCCCCCCGGGGCTGCCCGCTACGCCGTCGCCGGCTGCGGGGTGTAGCCCGCCTCGCGAATCGCCGCCTCGAGGCTCGCGGGCGCGGCGCTCGATTCGACGCTCACCTTGTGACTGGCGAGGTCGGTCGCGACCTGCGCCGCGCCATCGAGCGCCTTGACCGCCTTGGTGATGGTGGCCACGCAGTGGCCGCAGGTCATGTCGTTGACTTGGAAGGTAATCATCATTGCCTCGTGAAAGTTGGCTGGGGGAAGGTCAGTCTGAACTTTCCTATGGTTGGAATGTCAAGCGTTTAATCCAGATCAATTCAGCGGCGTGACGATTGTTCGCGGGATGCGCGATTCGTGCGAATATCGCTTGACATTCCAATGATGGGAAGCTTCAACCTGCAGCCCTCCCTTTCATTTTGGTCCCCATCATGAGCGCAACCATTACCCTGCCGATCGAAGGCATGACCTGCGCCTCCTGCGTGCGACGCGTCGAGACCTCGCTCGCCAGGGTGGCCGGAGTCGTCGATGTCTCGGTCAACCTGGCCACCGAGGCAGCGACCGTCACCGCGGCCGACGCTGTCGGTGCCCGCGAACTCGAAGACGCGGTCGCGCGCGCCGGCTACACCGTGCCGCAGGACAGCGTCGTCCTGGACATCCAGGGCATGACCTGCGCCTCCTGCGTCGGCCGGGTGGAAAAGGCATTGAAGCGGGTGCCCGGCGTGGCCGGCGCCGAGGTCAATCTGGCCACCGAGCGCGCGACCGTGCAAACCTACAAGGGGGCGGCGACTGCGCCGCAACTGATCGCGGCCGTCGCTGCGGCCGGCTACGGCGCGGTGCTGCACGCCGATGCGGGCGTCGCCGCGCCTGCGCCACCGTCGGCCTGGCGCGACCTCGTGCCCTTTATCGCCAGCGCCGTGCTGTCGCTGCCGCTGGTGGTGCCGATGGTGGGCGATCTCGCCGGCGCGCACTGGATGCTGCCGGCCTGGCTGCAGTGGCTCCTGGCCACCCCGGTGCAGTTCTGGTTCGGCGCGCGTTTCTACAAGGCGGCCTGGAAGGCGCTTGCCGCCGGCACCGGCAACATGGACCTTTTGGTCGCACTCGGCACCTCGGCCGCCTACGGCCTGTCGATCTACCTGTGGTTCACCGACACCTCCGGCATGCCCCACCTGTATTTCGAATCCGCCGCGGTGGTGATCACCCTGGTGCTGCTGGGCAAGCTGCTCGAGGCGCGCGCCAAGCGCGCCACCACCGAGGCGATTCGCGCCCTGCAGGCGCTCAAGGTGCCGACCGCCCGGGTGCGCCGCGACGACCGCGAAGTCGAGGTTGCGCTCGAGTCGGTCGCCCTCGGCGACATCGTCGTGGTGCGCCCGGGCGAGCGCATCGCTGTCGACGGCGAGATCGTCGAGGGCGCCACCCACGCCGACGAGTCGATGATCACCGGTGAATCCCTGCCGGCCGCCAAGGTCCAGGGCGATCGCGTCACCGGCGGCACCTTGAATGCCGAAGGCCTGATCGCGGTGCGCACCACCGCGATCGGCGCCGAGACTGCACTGGCGCGCATCATCCGCCTGGTCGAATCCGCGCAGGCCAAGAAAGCGCCGATCCAGCGCATCGTCGACCGCGTCGCGGCGGTGTTCGTGCCGGTGGTCGTGGGCGTCGCCCTTGCCACGGCACTCGGCTGGGGCCTTGCCACCGGCGACTGGACGGCCGCCCTGCTCAACGCGGTGGCGGTGCTGGTCATCGCCTGCCCCTGCGCGCTCGGGCTGGCCACCCCCACCGCGATCATGGCCGGCACCGGCGTCGCCGCGCGCCATGGCATCCTGATCAAGGATGCCGAGGCGCTCGAGATCGCCCACGACGTCAGGGTCGTCGCCTTCGACAAGACCGGCACGCTGACCGTCGGCCGCCCGGCACTCACCGCCTGCGAAGGCGCCGACCTGCCCGCGGCCGAAGTGTTGCGCCTGGCCGCCGGCCTGCAATCCGGCAGCGAACACCCGTTGGCGCGCGCCGTTGCCGCAGCGGCCGTAAGCGACGGCATCGTCGTGCCGCCGGTCGAAGAATTCACCGCCCTGCCCGGGCGCGGCGTGTCCGGCCGCATCGAAGGCCGCATCCTCAAGCTGGGCGCGGGTCGCCTGTTGCGCGAAGCGGGCCTCGCTGCTCCGGCGCTGGC
>JBJXGS010000253.1:0-3344 GCA_046160545.1 Burkholderiales bacterium | reverse complement strand
GCCAAGGACTTCACCTATCTGTTCCAGTTCCTGATCTCGGCACAGCCCGTGTTCGTGCGCGCCGACAGCCCGCATCGCAACTGGCAGGATTTCGTCGCCTGGGCGCGTGCCAATCCGGGCAAGCTCAACTGGTCGACGGCGGCCACCAACGGCGGGCCGCATATCGCCACCGAGGCAGCGTTCCGCCATCTGGGTATCAACGGTCAGTACATTCCCTACAAGGGCGGCGCAGAGGCGAGTCTCGCGCTCCTGGGTGGGCAGATCGACGCGCTGGTGGCGGCCGAGTTCGCGCAATTCGTCGCCTCCGGTCAGGTGCGCTTGCTGGCTGAGACCGGTCCGGAAAAGCTGCCCGAGTTCCCGGCGCTGCCGACCTTCAAGGAACTGGGCATGCCGCTGGCGGTGCCGATCTTCTACGGTATTGCCGGACCCGCCGGAGTGCCGGCGGAAGTGATCGCGGCCTGGGAGGAAGCGGCGCAGGACATGATGAAGACCGCCGCGTTTCGCGATCTCATGGTGAAGCTCAAGTCCACGCCCGCATGGCAGAACCATCGCGACTTCACCGCGACCTTGGGCCAGGTGCAGCGCGAGATGGCGCGCCTGATCCCGGCCCTCGGCTTCAAGCGCGCCCCCTAAAGCCATGTGGCAAGCAAAGGTCATCATGGTCAACGGCGAACTGCTGCCGTTCGCCGAGGCGCGTGTGCATCCCCTGTCGCTGGGCATGGCCTATGCCGCCACGGTCTTCGAAGGGCTGCGCGCCTACTACAACCCGGCCAGGCGCGAGTTCGCGCTGTTCCGCTTTGCCGAACACATGCGCCGCATGCAGGTGGGCATGAAGCTGATGCGCTTCGAGCGCAGCTACGACACCGAGACCATGCGAGCCGATCTGGCGCGCCTGATCCGCGCCAACGAGCCCGACGACGATGTCTACATCCGCCTGCTCGCCTATATCGAGGGCATCGGCCTCATGGCCACCACCGGGCCGGTCGGCTTCACCGCTGCCGCGATGCCGCGCGAAAAGCCCAAGTTCGCCGATACCGGCATGAGCCTGGGGGTGAGTTCCTGGCACCGCCTGTCGGACAACGCCAGTCCGCCGCGCATCAAGTCGACAGCCAACTATCACAACGCACGCCTGACGCAGTTGCAGGCCAGGGCCGACGGCTACGACGGCGCGCTGATGCTGACCGCGGCGGGCAAGGTATCGGAAGCGCCGATCGCGTGCTTTTTCATGGTGCGCGACGGCCGTCTGATCACGCCCTCGATCACCAGCAATATCCTGGAGAGCATCACGCGTGACACCATCATCACGCTGTACCGCGAGGCGACCGGGCACGACTGCGCCGAGCGCGAGATCGATCGCAGCGAGCTCTATTTCGCCGAAGAGGCATTCTGCTGCGGCACCGGCCAGGAGATCCTGCCGGTAACCTCCATCGACAAGCTGCCGGTGGGCGACGGAAGCGTCGGATCGCTCACCAAGATGCTCAGGCAGCGCTATTTCGACGTGGTGCGCGGCAACGTGCCCGACCATCCGGAGTGGCGCACCGCGGTGTAGCGCGGCGCGACCCGGCAATAGCGCTCGCCAAAGATTGATCGGCGTGCCGCTCACCGTCGCGATCATCGGCATCACCCACTGGCACGCGCCGCGCTACGTCCAGCACCTGGGCGCGCGCGGCGTGCGCTTGGTCGGCGCCACCGATGTCGACCCGGTGGCCGGGCGCGCCGCCGCAGAGCGCTTCGGCCTCGCATTCGAGCCGGATACCGAGCGCGCCATCGCGAAATTCCGCCCCGATTTTGCGGTGCTGCTGCCACGCCATGATCTCGCCACTCGCGAGATAAGCACGGCGGCTGCGCGCGGCGTGCCGATGCTCATCGAAAAACCGATGGGCCGCAATGGCGACGAGGCCGCCGCCTCGGCGGCTGCGGTACGCGCGGCCGGCGTGTTCGCCGCGGTCTGCCTGCCCAACCGCCACCTGGGCATCTGGGAGGCCTACCGCGCGCTCGTCGCGGAGGATGCGCTGGGCGAAGTGCTGCACGCGCACTTTCGCACCATCAACGGGCCGCCGTCGCGCTATGTCGACTACGGCGTGGCATGGATGCTCGATGCGGACATCGGCGGCGGCGGTGCGCTGCGCAACCTCGGCATCCACGGTGCTGATGCCGTCTGCATGCTGGCTGGCGACTGCGAACCGGTGGTGAGCGGCGCGCGCCTGTCCCACGCGCGCAGCCGCGGCGCGGTCGAGGACTTCGCTGCGGCGGTGCTCGCCACTGCCGGGGGCATGATCGCGACTCTCGAGGCCGGTTACACCTATGCCAACCTGCAGGAGGGCGGCGATTACGAGTGGCGCATCGCCGCCACCGGCGCCTACCTGCACGAATCCAACGGGCGCTTGAGCGTGCATCGCCGCGGCGGCAGCCGCGTCGAGTCCGCCGTGCCGACGCCTCACCTCGCCTACGCGCACATGGTCAATGCCGCGCTCGACGCGTTCCAAGCTGGTCGCGCCCCGCCGGCCACAGTGGACGACTGCGTGCGTGCGGTACGCTTGCAGGATCGCATCTATGCTGCGGCGCGCGCCGCCTGACGATCGGCACCTTCCGGACCAGCACCCAAGGAGAACTCCCATGATCACGATGTCGAACAGTCGCACAGTCTTGTCCTGCCTGGCGCTCGCCGCGGCATTGGCGGGGTTGCCGGGTGCCACGGTGTTGGCGCAGGACGCCTACCCGTCGAAGCCGGTGCGCCTGGTGGTGCCATTCCCGCCGGGCGGCATTGGTGACTTCGTCGCACGCGTGGTCGCGCCGAAATGGGGCGAGGCGTTGAAGCAGCAGATCGTGGTCGAGAACCGCGGCGGTGCGGGCAGCAACATCGGCAGTGACCATGTGGCCAAGGCCGCGCCGGACGGCTACACGGTGCTGCTGTTCGACACCGCGCTCCTGGTCAACCCGGCGCTCTATGCCAAGCTGCCCTACGACGCCCAACGCGACCTGAGCCCGGTGATGCTCCTCGGGCGCATGCCGCTGGTGCTGTCCGTGAACCCGGCCCTGCCGGCGACAAGTGTCGCCGACCTGCTCGCGCTCGCACGCGCCAAGCCGGGCAACCTGTCTTACGCCTCGGCCGGCAGCGGCACGCTGGTGCATCTGGCGGCCGAGATGCTCAAGTCCGTCGCAGGCCTGGACATCGTGCATGTGCCGTACAAGGGCGCGGGCCTGGCAATCGTGGACGTGATCGGCGGCCAGGTGCCGATGCTGTTCTCGGTGCCGGGCACCGCGCGCGCCCACATCGCCGCCGGCAAGCTGCGCGCGCTCGCAGTCACCGGCGAGCGCCGCTTCAGGGGCTTTCCCGACGTGCC
>JBJXGS010000252.1:0-90899 GCA_046160545.1 Burkholderiales bacterium | reverse complement strand
GCGGGGAACGGCTCTTCCAGCCACGCGACCCCCGCCTCGTCCAGCCCCGGCATGACGCGGCGCGCATCGGCGACGCTGTAGCCGGTGTTGGCATCGGTCAGGATCGCGATGTCGTCCCCCAGCGCTTGACGCACAGCGTGCACCCGTTCCAGGTCATCGCGCGGGTTGTCGCCCAGGCGCAGCTTGATCGCGCGATAGCCGTTGGCCAGATGCACCCGCGCCTCGTCGATCAGCGCCGCGGGTTCCTGGAAGCCCAGCGAAATGCCGCCGGCGTAGGCCCTGACCGGTCGGGACTTGCCGCCCAGCAGTTTGTACAAGGGCCAACCGACAGCCTTGCCGCGTATGTCCCACAGCGCCATGTCGATGCCGCTCATGGCCATCGCCGTACCCGCACCCAGGCCGTGGCTGGCCAGTTGCTTGCTGTAGATCTTGCGCCACACGCCCTGCACGTCGGCGGCGTCCTCACCCATGACCAGCATGGAGAGCGTGGTCTCGATGAGTTTCGCGATCGTCGAAGGCGCGCGCGCGTGGTGCGACTCGCCCCAACCGATGATGCCGCCGGCGGTCGTGACCTTGACGACGACCGCGTCCTTCTTGATTGCCCGGCCTATCCCGAGGCGCACATTGCCGCCGGGCGGCAGGGGAAACGAGGTGGCATACGCCTTGATGCCAGTGATCGTGAGGTCGGTGCGGGTCATGTGCGTAGGCGGCGGATCAGGGAGGAAGTGTCGTTGCGAGCGCCTCCCATGCGCTGTACGTCACCGTAGAACTGGTCTACCAGTGCCGCCACCGGCAGCGGCGCGCCGTTGCGTTTTGCCTCGTCCAGGCACAGGCCCAGGTCCTTGCGCATCCAGTCGACCGCGAAGCCGAAGTCGAAGCGGCCCTCCACCATGGTCTTGCCGCGGTTTTCCATCTGCCAGGACTGCGCTGCGCCTTTGGAGATGACGTCCAGGACGAGAGGCATGTCGAGGCCGGCGGCCTGGCCAAAATTGATGCCTTCGGCCAGCCCCTGGACCAGTCCGGCGATACAGATCTGGTTGACCATCTTGGCAAGCTGTCCGGCCCCGGCCGGGCCGATCAGCGTCACCGCACGTCCGTAGGCAGCAAGCACAGGGCGCACCTGTTCGAACACCGCGGCTTCGCCGCCGCACATGACCGTAAGCGCGCCGTTTTGCGCGCCGGCCTGACCGCCAGAGACCGGCGCATCGATGAATGCGAGGCCGAACCCCAGGGCAGCGGTCGCAAGTTCACGGGCGACGTTGGACGAGGCCGTGGTGTGGTCGACAAAGGTCGCTCCGCGGCGCATGCCGGCGAAGGCGCCATCGCTACCGAGCACCACCGCGCGCAGATCGTCATCGTTGCCGACGCAGCAGGCCACGATGTCGGCACCCTTGGCCGCTTCGCGCGGGGTCGCGGCGCTCTCGCCACCGTACTCGGCAACCCACTGCGCAGCCTTTGCCGTGCTGCGGTTGTAGACGCGGACGCGATGCCCGGCGCGCTTGAGGTGGCCAGCCATGGGATAGCCCATGACGCCCAGTCCCAGGAAGGCGATGGTTTGTGATGGAACAGCGTCGTAGTTCTTGCTCATGGTGCCTTGCGGTGATCGGTAGTTGCCAGGTGTCCGATTTTACCGGCGCGCATCCGCCCTCCGGGTTGCGGCGTACAACTCGCACTACGGCGATTGATGCGGGTCGGACATGCGCAGCCCATGGTTCGGAGTGGTTTTTGCGATGATGGCAGCACCACAGGCGTACGCGCTGGTCTGCGAGCGAACTTCGCCTGCCCACACCGTGGCATTGGTCGAGCTCTATACATCGCAGGGATGCAACAGTTGCCCGCCAGCTGACCGCTGGCTGGGAACCCTGGCCGGTAGTCGCCTGGTCGATGCGCGCGTGGTCCCTCTCGGACTGCACGTCAACTATTGGGATCACCTGGGGTGGAAGGACCCGTACGCCAAGGCCTTGTTCACCGACCGGCAGCGCGCGATCTCGCGTGCTTCCGGCGTCAGTTACGTCTACACACCACAGGTGGTACTGCAGGGACGCGATTTTCGCGGCTGGGGAAGCGCGGTCTTTGTCACCCGCCTCGATGCGATCAATCGCGCGCCGGCGCGCGCGGAAATACGCTTGTCAATGGAAGTCATGGGCGATACGCTGCGTCTGGCGGCGCAGGCGAAGTCCAGTGCGCGGTCGCAACTGTATGCAGCCCTGGCGCAGGATCGAATTTCCAGCAAGGTCACCGCCGGCGAGAATCGTGGCGAGACTCTTACGCACAATGCATCGGTGCGTGAATGGTACGGCCCGATCCCGCTCGACACCGACGGTCGCGCTGCCTGGCAAGCCAGCGCGGCTTTGCCCGCCGGCGCCAAATTGGCGGATATTCGTCTGGTCGGATTCGTGCAGGACACAGCCAGCGGCGAGGTGCTGCAGGCCATCGGACTGCCGGGTTGCGTGAAGTCCTAGTCGACCGGTTGCCAGTGGCCGTCTATCAGTCCTTCAATCGGACCGAAATTTGCCTTGTAGGCCATTTTGCGGCTGCCGCGGATCCAGTAGCCCAGGTACAGGTAGGGTAGCGCCATGCGCCGGCATTGCTCGATTTGCCAGAGGATGCTGTAGGTCCCGTAGCTGGCGCGTTCGTCTTCGGGTTCAAAAAATGTATATACCGAAGACAGGCCATCGTTGAGTACGTCGACGATCGAGACAAGCTTGAGTCGGGCTTCGCCCTGGCCTTCCTCGGTCGCAGGTGGTGATCGGAAGGCGATCAGCCGGCTGTTGATGCGGCTTTGCAGCAGGAAGTGCGCATACTGGTCGCGGCTATCCTGGTCCATCCCGCCGCCGGCATGGCGGCTCGCCTGGTAGCGCAGGTACAGGGCATAGTGCTCGGCCGAATAGCCCAGACCGGTCACAGTGGGCTTGAGATCGGCATGGCGCTTCCATACCTTCGACTGGGTGCGGCTGGCTACAAAGCCGGCTACAGGAACGCGCACCGGCACGCACTCGCGACAGCCGTCGCAATGCGGGCGATAGGTGAAAATTCCGCTGCGCCTGAAGCCCGCGCGCACCAGTTCCGAATACGCATCGGCGTTGATGAGGTGTGAGGGCGTGGCCACCTGCGAGCGTGCCAGCTTGCCCGGAATGTAGCTGCACGGATATGGCGCGGTCGCATAGAACTGCAGGACCGAGAACGGCAGTTCGTTGAGCTTGGTCATGGCCGAACCGGGTGCCAATGGCGTTTGAGCGACCGCCAGCCTTGCAGGGGGGACTGTGCAGTCAGGACCGCGAGGCGGGCGCTGAAGTCGGCGCGCGAGATCTCGCGGGCGCCCAGGGATTGCAGGTGGATCGTGTTCATCTGGCAGTCAATGATGCCACAAGCACGCTCGGCCAGAAACGCTGCGAGGTGTGCAAACGCGATCTTGGACGCGTCGGTCGCATGCGCAAACATCGATTCGCCATAGAAGGCGCGCCCGATCGCGACACCGTAGAGTCCGCCGGCGAGTTGACCGTCGATCCAGGTTTCCACCGAATGGGCGTAACCGAGGGCATGCAGACGCGTGTAGCTGGCCAGGATGTCGTCTGTGATCCAGGTGCCGTCCTGGCCGGCGCGAGGGGTGTCCGCGCAGGCGCGCATCACAGCCTCGAAAGCGCTGTCGCAACGAATCTCGTAGTTGCGGTTGCGCAAGGCCTTGAGAAGTGAACGGCGTGGCGAGAACTCGGAGGGCATTACGACCATGCGCGGATCAGGGCTCCACCACAGGATGGGCTGGCCGCGCGAGTACCACGGGAAGATTCCCCTGGTGTAGGCAGCCAATAAACGCTGTGGCGCAAGGTCGGCTCCGGCGGCGAGCAATCCGTTTGGTTCGGCCAATGCGTCTTCGACCGGTGGAAACGGCGTGCGCGCGTCGAGCCAGGGAATCACTTCATTTCAGCAGCGCACCTGCTGGCGACAGTAGTTGTCGAGCTCTACGACCCTGCTCGCATCGGCGACCGCCTGGCGAGCGCGACCGCCACCATCCATCATGAGGCGCACTTCGTACTTGCGAAAAAACTCGTCGAATACGTCATTGCCCAACGTGCCGGTGGCAGTCAAGGCGTCGGTTGCAGGATCATGACGCAGCAGGATGGCTGCCAGAGGGCGGGGCGCCGGGCCCGCTAAAACTTTCGCGCCTCGGGCGGGGTCATACTGCGAATGCTCCGAGCAGCAGTGGATCACGTCCGCATGCCGGTTGGCGCCGCTCTTGCCCGGGCGAAAGCTGATGAAACTGATCTCGCGCGTCGGGTAGGTGAGCTGGTGCGAACAAATGGCCGAATAGGCAACCAGGGACCGCCTGTGTCCCGCACCTCCTGGCCAGCGATAGGCGCCGGACTCGCCCGCGACATCCACCGGCTCAATGGGACGGCCCATGTTGATCAGGAAACAGGGCGTACCCTGGTATGGGTAGAAGAACAGATAGTTGCGGTTGGCAACCAGCGACGCAGCCTTGAGCGGGCCGCCGTCAGCGGCCAGCAGCTTGACCGGCGCATAGTCGCGGGCGCGGACCGGGCCTGTCAGGGCCGGCCCGAGCGGCAAGCCCGCGCCGGCGGCACAGGCGCGCACGAAGCCACGCCGGTCCACGGGGTGGCTCCTAGGGGGTTGGCCCCGCACCCGGGGCGGGAGGATTCGGCTTGCCGAGGAACAGCGACACAATGCCACCGACCAACAGCAGGCCTACGCCGAACAGCGCGCCTGTCTTGACGTAGGCAAGGCTCGAGTAGAGCAGGTAGGCGCACGCAAGGCAGAACAGCAACGGGACCACCGGGTACAGGGGCACGCGGAACGGCCGCTCGACATCCGGATAGCGGCTGCGCAGCACAAACACCGACAGCCCGGTCAGCAGGAAAAAGGTCCAGAAGACCGGCGAGGTGTAGTCGACCATCGTGGTGAACCCATCGCGCTGGGTGGCTCCGAAACCGATCAGCGCCAGCGCCAGCACCGCCTGAACCACCAGCGCATGGCGCGGCGTGCTTCCCTGCGCGCTCCAGGAGCCGAGGAAGCGCAAGGCCGGCCAGTCACGCCCGGCGGCGTAGCTTGAGCGCGCACCGACGATCAGGGTCGAGTTGATCGAGGTCAGCGTGGCGATCATGACGATCACACTCATCAGGCGCGAGCCCCAGTCACCGTAGCCGGCCTTGAGCACGTCTGCGGCGACCGCCTTGGATTTGGCCATGCCAGAGAGGCCCAGGGCATTGAGATACGCGAGGTTGACCAGCAGATAAAGCACCGTGACCACGGCGATGCTGGTGATCAGCGCGCGCGCAATGCCGCGCTTGTCGCTGGATAGTTCCGAGGACACGTACGCCACCTCGTTCCAGCCGCCGAAGGTGAGCAGGACCATGACCATGGCGAAGCCGAATGCAGCTGCGGAGAAGCCGCCACTGGCGATTACCGGTGCCGGCGCGTCGGCCACCGGGGTGGCCGTGAAGCCGGCGACTGCCACCAGTACCAGCCCGGCTACCTCCAGGCCGGTCAGCCAGTTTTGCGTTGTGCTGGACGCACGGGTGCTGATCCAGTGAATCGTGGACAGAAGCAGCACGACGATACATGCATAGATCGCCGAAGAATAGGGGCCCAGGGGCAGCAGTTGCGAAGCGTAGTCGCCGAATACGAAGGCCAGGAGTGCGATCGAACCGGTGGTGATGACCGTCGCGCGCGCCCAGGCGAACAGGAATGCGGGCCGGCGTCCGTAGGCCAGGTTGACAAAGTGATAGTCGCCCCCGGCACTCGGGAAGGTCGAGGCGAGTTCCGCGTAGGTCAGCGCCCCGAGCAGCGAGATGACTCCACCCAGCACCCACGCCAGGATCAACAATGTCTCGTTGCCTGCAGCGCCGGCGACGATTGACGGTGCCTTGAAAATGCCAGCGCCGACGACGACACCGACGGTGAGCATGATGGCGTCCTTGACCGACAAGACGCGTTCTGGAGATGCTGATTGGTTCATGGGCCTGGCGCCTTACGCGGGGATCAGATGGCTCAACCCGGCTGCCGGCGCGCCGTGAAGCGCACCGGAGCCTCGCCGTCGACGCGTGCTTCCCCCGTCATCGTGTCGCCATTGACGGTCGCATTGAATTCGCGCATGCGCCCGTTGTCGTCGACGAAGGCGAAACGCAAGCGATCGCCGGTGAGAAGCGGCGCGCGCAGGCCCAGAGTGGTGTTGCCCGGACTTGCGTGCCCGGAGATTTTCTGGAAATCCTGGCGCAAGGTGATGCTCAAGACGTCGGCAGCATTCTTGGTCCAGTTGACCTGCGGCGCGTCGAATGTCCAGCGACCTTCCACGCGCGCAGGCACGATCCACAGGTAAGCGTTGCGTCCAGACATATCCGCTGTGTCGTCCGGGGACCACTCACCCATGGTGAACTGGTGCGACACCACGCGTGTGCCCGGCTTCATGCGCAACACGATCGGGCGCATGTCGAGGTTGATGTTGGGCAGGAGATACATCGTAACGACCGTGGCAAACGAGAAGTCCGCCTTGTAGATATCCGCCTGCTCGAAGGTGGCGCGGCTGCCGACCCCGGCCTTGGCTGATTCACGGCGCGACAGACTGACCATGTCCGGGTTGAACTCCAGGCCATAGGCTCGAGCGTTGAAATCGCGCGCGGCGGCGATCGCGATGCGTCCGTCACCCGAGCCGAGATCGACCACGGTGTCGCGCGAGGTGACCTGGGCCATCTTGAGCATGCGATCGACCAGAAGGGGCGGCGTCGGCACCCAGATGACGTCCTTGCCGGCCTGGCCTACGACTGGTTCGAAGTTCGTGCTGCCAGTGCTTGACTGGGCGTGGACAGTGCTCGCGCACAACAGCAGCGCGGTAGCGGACGAAAGGGTAATGCGCCTGAGCGCGACAGCAATTTTCACTTCTTGTCTCCCTGGATTGGAATGGTCCACAAATGCAACTGCACGTCATGCACATTGAGTGTTCGCTGCGGTGGCACGCCGCGAATGATAAATCGGTGCGAGACGACCCGCGCTCCGGGCCGCAACTCCCGCATCAGCTTGGGCCAGAGCCGCGTGTTGAGGTCCTCGCCAAGATAAAGCATGACCACGGTGGCATCGCGCAGGCTCATCTCGAAGAGGTCACCGCGCTCGATGCGCACCCGATTGGCAACGCCGGCCTGGCGTGCCGCGACGCGAGCACGATCAACCAGGTCGATGTCGATCTCCACGCCGACGCCGCGTGCGCCGCGCTCGCGTGCGGCGGCGATCACGATGCGGCCGTCGCCGCAGCCGAGGTCGTAGACGACGTCGTCGCTTCCAACCCGCGCCAGGTCGAGCATGGCGCGCACCACCGGCTCAGGCGTGGTGATATAGGGCGCCTCCATGGCGCCGGCGGGGCGACCTTCGCTGTCGACCAGGTTGGTCTGCGGCCAGGCTGACACCGGGGTAGCCAGGGCAATGCTTGCAGCCAGTTTTCGACGAAGAATGTTCATCAGTGGCATTGGTTGTGGAGCGTGGTCATGCGCGCCGATGCAAATCCGCAAGATTACGTCATCCTTGCGTCAGCCGCGTTCAGCCGCCGCGTGCACTCCGGGAAATGACGCGATGATGAAACGTTTTGATGCCGCTGGACTGATCCACGAAATACTGTCGCAGCGCGGTGATGACGGTCGGGAAGGACAATTCCGGCCACGGTATCTGCTTCTCGGTGAACAAGCGAGCCTCCAGACTCTCTTCGCCAATTTCGAAACCCGTATCATTCAATCGTGCCAGGAAGAACAAGTGCACCTGATTCACGTCGGGAACGTCGATCAGCATGTATGGTGAGAGATCGGTCACCTGCGCGCCAGCTTCCTCACGGGTTTCCCGAGCGGCGCCGTCAGCGGTGGATTCGCCGTTTTCCATGAACCCCGCGGGCAGTGTCCAGGTCCCGTAGCGTGGTTCGATGGCACGTCGACAAAGCAACACGGAACTCCCGCTCCGTGCGATGCAACCGACCACGATCTTCGGATTGTCGTATTGAATTGCGCCACAGTTGCCGCAAACCGCGCGGGCGCGACCATCGCCCGGTGGCACCAGCGGCCTGGTTTGTGCGCCGCAGACAGTGCAATGTCGCACGAGTGGCCGCAGCATCGCCAGGGGATTGCGCGCAGCGTTCATGGATTGGAAGTCGGGTGGATGTCTTCGCAGAACTGTGCCCACTGGGGACGCCGCGCGCTCATCATGTGTCGGCGGAGCAGGCTGGTTCACATCAGGTTCAATTCTAGGCTTTGTCAAGGAACAATCCGCGCATAATTGCAATCTGCGGTCGGGCGTCGTGTCGCGACTCATGGTCTACGAGGGATTGGTTGCTTTTTTCCGCCGATCTGAATGATCCATTTATTGGGGTATTGAAAAAATGATCGACATTCGAACGAAGCGCCTGCCATTGGCCGTTGCCTTTCTGGCCGCCTCGCTGTTGGTGGCTTGCAGTGGTGGCGGTACGGATGCGCTGCTCGCGTCCGCGCGCGACAAGCTGGACAAAGGTGATGCGCGCAGTGCGGCGATCGAAGCGAAGAACGCGCTGCAAAAGAATCCGGAATTGGCGGAGGCACGCTACCTCCTGGGACGCGCCCTGCTCGAGTCGGGCGATCTCGCAGGGGCCGAAGTCGAACTTGTCAAGGCGCGTGAGTTGCGGTTTACCGGCGACCAATTGGTGCCAGCTCTTGCCCAGGTCTACTTGGCACAGGGCAAGCTCGACAAGGTCGTCGAGCTTGCGAATGGCCCTGCATTGGTCTCGCCAGCTGCGATCGCCGAGTTCAACACTCAAATTGCGGCAGCGGAGCTTATCCGAGGCAAGCGGCGTGAAGCGACCGAGGCCATCGTCGCTGCGCTGACGGCCAAAGCAGACCATGCTCCCGCAAAGTTGTTGCAGGCGCGTCTCCTCGCGGCTGATCGCAATTTCGAGGGCGCCCTTTCAATCGTGGATTCGGTCATTGCGTCAACTCCCCAGGATGCCAATGCCCTGCGGCTCAAAGGGGACTTGCATGGCGCGCAAGGCAATGTCGATCCGGCCATTGAAGCGTATCGCAAGGCTGTCGCGGCCAGGCCAGCTTCGGTCGCGGGTCATGTCTCGTTGGTGCAGGCGCTCCTGCGCCAGCGCAAGAATGAAGACGCGCACAAGGCGTTTGAAGCGTTGAAGAAGGCGGCGCCAACGCATCCCCAGACCCTTTATTTCGAGGCACAACTGGCAATACTCCGCAAGGACTTCAAGGTTGCCAAGGAGGCTTCCCAGCAACTCCTGAGGATGACCCCCAACAACCCTGCGGCGCTGGTGCAGGCCGGGATCGTCGATCTGAACTTGCGCTCCTTCGTCCAGGCGGAGGCGTCGTTGATGAAGGCCTTGCAGGTGGCGCCGGAAGCAACCGTTGCGCGCCGCTGGCTTGCCTCCGCACAGCTGGCGCAAGGACAGGCGGCCAAAGCGGTCGCGACTTTGCAGCCGGCGCTGGCAAAGCCGGACGTCGATCCCGGCTTGTTGATGGTTGCCGGCCAGGCGTACATGCAGTCCGGAGACCCCAAGCGCGCCGAGGAGCTATTGGCGCGCGCCGCCAAGGCCGAACCGTCAGACCCCCGCAAGCGCACGGCGCTTGCCATGGTAAGAATGGGGCGTGGCGACGCCGATGCGGCGATGGCGGACCTCGAGCAGGTAGCGTCGTCTGATAGCGGGGCGACCGCGGATCTGGCCTTGATCGCGTCCAGCCTCAGGCGCGGCGAGTTCGACCGCGCGCTCAAGGCCATCGACGCACTCGCCAAAAAGCAGCCGGATCAACCCCTGCCGCACGATCTGCGCGGTCGCGCGTTGATGGGCAAGAAGGATGCTGCCGGGGCGCGCGCCAGTTTCGAGCGCGCCCTGTCGATCAGCCCGGGCTACTTTCAAGCCGCCGCAGCGCTGGCGGCTCTCGATGTCGCGGACAAGCGGCCGGCGGATGCCATCACCCGCTTCGAGAAGTTGACCACGGCCGATCCGACCAACGCGCGCGGCTTTCTCGCCTTGGCAGAACTCAAGGCAGGTCAGAAGGCGCCAGCAGACGAGGTCGCCAACCTCATTGGCAAGGCGATCAGCGCGGCGCCTGCGGATCTCGAGGCGCGCGCTGCTCAGGTTGGCTTCCACCTGCGCGCCAAAGAAACCAACAAGGCGGTGCTGGCTGCGCAGAATGCGGTTGCCGCTCTCCCGAACCGGCCCGAGGCACTCGAACTCCTGGGCCGCGCGCAGGCCGCCGCAGGTGACCACAACCAGGCGTTGCTCACTTTCGGCAAGATGGCTGCGGCGATGCCGGCTTCCGCCGATCCGCATCTGCGCATGGCCGAAGTGCACATGGCTGCCAAGAATTCCGGGGCCGCAGCACAGAGCCTGCGCAAGGCGATCGAGCTGCGTCCGGATCTCCTGGCCGCGCAGCGCGGCCTGGCGATGATCGAACTGTCGGCGGGAAAGCCGCAAAACGCCTTGGAGATCGCGCGCCAGTTGCAGAAGCAGAAACCTGGTGATGCAGCGGGATACCTGCTGGAGGGCGACATCCATGCCTCACGCCGCGCCTGGCCGGAGGCCGGGGACGCACTGCGGCGCGGGCTCAAGCAGAGTCCGTCGACCGAGATAGCGGTAAAGCTCCATTCGGTGCTGCTGACAGGCGGCAAAACCGCGGAAGCATCCCAGGTCGCCGGTGCCTGGCTCAAGGAACGCCCGCGTGACGTCGCCTTTCGCATGCATCTCGGTGACGTAGCCAGTGCGCGCAAGGAATATGCGCAGGCGGTGACCAGCTATCGATCGGTGCTGGAAATTCAGCCCGAAAACGCCATCGTCCTCAACAACCTCGCATGGGCGCTCGGCAAGCAAGGTAGCGCGGAGGCTTTGCCGACGGCCGAAAAGGCACACCGACTCATGCCCGACCAGCCGGCCATCATGGATACGCTGGGCGTTATTGCGGCTGAAGGCGGCGACGTCAAGCGCGGTCTCGACCTGCTTGCCAAGGCATTGAAGGCCGCCCCCCAGGCCAGCGGAATCAGGCTCAATTACGCCCGTGTCCTGATCAAGGCGGGGCAAAAGGCGGATGCGCGTCGCGAGCTCGAAGAGCTCGGGAAACTGGGTGAGAAGTTTGACGGGCGTGCGGAAGTTGAAGCGCTGATGCGTACGCTTTGAGCCGGGGCGGCATTTGAGCCCGGTCCAAGCTGGCGTGTGCCATCCAGACAGCGGCGTCGATACACGAACTTGGCGTCGAAATTCTTTACAGTCGATGCTGCGTACACCATTCCCCGGCCAGGGATGCCATGGCAGAGATAATTTAACTCATTGTTATCATGGAACTATTTTTGTTTCCCCTGGCATCGGCATATTTGTTGCTTACACGATAGGTAATGAGCGAAGCTGGTTGGAAGTCGGATTTGGTGGAGGACACCTATTTTCACTTTCAGCCTTGCGGCGCACACCTATAATTGCATGAACAAGTGCGGGAATAGCGACATGGCGACACCACCGGATCTGGACAAGGCGAACGAATCCAAAGCGCAAGGCGTATCCGGGGACGGTGAAACGCGTCGGCGCCTGCTGCGCGGGGGCGTCATCGGCGCGCCGATTGTGCTCTCGCTGGCCAGTTCCCGGGTCATGGGCGCTACCAATCCCTATGGCCAGTGCCAGAGCGTGTCGTCGTTCGGTTCGCTCAACCTGAGCCGGCCGGCGAATACGGTGCCCTGCACGGGCAGGAGCCCGGGGTACTGGAAGAACCACCCCGGTAACTGGCCCGCAGGTTGCATAGCTACCACCGCTTATGGCACGCCGACGACGTTCGCGAGCGTGTTCGGGACAAATCCCCTGAGCGCTCCTTCAGGCGTGACCTTGTTCGCTGTGATCTATGAGCCCTATGCGACCTGGAGTACCGACCTTTCGCGAGCAGTGGTCGCTGCCTACCTCAATGCGAAATCCGGCAAAGTTCCCTTGACCATCCTTCCTATCGCAACGATCCAGGCTATGTGGACCGCTTGCCGGAGCGGTGGCCTTTATTCCGTTCCGGCCAGCAGCATCTCTTGGACCAGTGCGCAGGTGGTTAGCTACCTGCAGTCGACCTACGACTGATTCCCGCCCGATGACCGGTCTTGCCGGCTGCCGTGTCGCTCCCGGGGTGGCGTGGCGAGTCTGGGATGGCGAGGTCGTGGTGTACGTCGAGGCGCACCGCGTCACACACCTGCTCAGTCACGATGCCAGTCGGCTGTTCATCGACTTGGTAGACGGAGTGGCCGCAGGCCAGGGCGCGTGTCGGGCCGCTGCAGGGCATAGCACTAACATCAGCGAAGATTCCGACAACGCGGCGGCGCGGACGACCTTGCTAGAATTCGCCGCTCTTGGTATCGTCGATCGTCCCTGACACTTGTTGGTCTCACATCTCTCCGGCGGAGAGCTCCGGCGTCGGCTATCTGAAGACGGCTTGAGATTGCGCACCGGCCCGGTGGTGACCGCGATCCGTTCGCGCGAGACGCTGCTGGCCCAAGCGATCGAGCTTCACTACGGGGCCTACCCTGTGGAAGGGCCCGACGGCTTTGCCGATTTCCACGTCAGTGTCGAGCGGCCGCGGGGATTGAGGCGCTATTTCCGTCCGCAGGTGGTGTTTCGCTTCGACCGTGACGCGCCGTTCAATCCGTTGCCAGCCGATCAGGCGTTTCCGATGCTGGAGTGGGGACTCAACTGGTGTGTTTCCAACCATTGCCATCAGTACCTGATCTTCCATGCTGCGGTGGTGGAATCCGGCGGGCGCGCGCTGATACTTCCGGCGCCGCCGGGGTCGGGCAAGAGCACTTTGTGCGCCGGCCTGGTCGCGCGTGGCTGGCGACTCCTGTCCGATGAAATGACCATCATCGACCCGGCCAGCGGTTTGGTGATTGCGAATCCCCGTCCGGTCAGCCTCAAGAACGCGTCGATCGAGGTCATGCGGTCGTTTGCGCCACAGGCGGTGTTCAACGCGGTAGTGCGCGACACGGTCAAAGGCAATGTGTCGCATATGCGCGTGCCACAAGACAGCGTGGTCCGCGCGAACGATCCGGCGCGTCCCGCCTGGGTGGTCATGCCCCGTTATATCGCGGGTTCGCCAGCAAGGCTTGAACCGCTGTCACGGGCGCACGGATTCATGGCCTTCTCCGGCAATGCCTTCAATCTGAGCGTTCACGGCAGGCGCGGCTTCGAAGTGCTCGCTGCGGTCACGGACGTTTGCGAGTTTTTCGAGTTCTCCTATGGCAGCCTCGACACGGCCGTGGCCGTGTTTGATGATTTGGCGCGTCGCTAGTGGCGCGATCCGACAGGGTAAGCCCGCTGCTTGCCGAACCACGCGCGATGATGCGGCTGTCCCAGGCAGAGTGGGATTGGGTCGTACCCCAGGCGCGACGTTCCGACTTGTTGGCGCGCCTGGCAGCATTGGCGACCGCGCAAGGAATCATCGGCGAGATCGACCCGCGACCGCGTGCGCACCTGCTTTCCGCGCTGACCCTTGAGAGCGCGCAAAAGGATGAAGTGGGGGCGGAACTGGCCGATCTGGCGCGAATACTCGGGCCGCTCGAGATTCCGGTGGTGCTGCTCAAGGGTGCCGCCTACGTTCTTGCCGAGCTGCCCGCGGCCTCGGGCCGCATGTTCTCGGACATCGACATCCTTGTTCCCAAGTCCGCGTTGAGTGCCGTCGAGAGTGAACTCATGCAAAACGGCTGGATGACGACCCACCACGATGCCTACGATCAGCGCTACTACCGCGAATGGATGCACGAACTGCCACCGATGCAGCACCTGCGCCGAGGCACGGTGCTGGACGTGCATCACGCGCTGTTGCCGGAAACTGCGCGTCACCATCCGCACACTGGCCTGCTGCTGGAGGCTAGCTACACCGTGGGCGCATACCCGCCGCTGCGTGTCCTCGCGCCGGTCGACATGGTGCTGCATAGCATGTCCCATCTGTTTCACAACGAGGAATTCAGCCACGGTCTGCGCGACCTGTCCGATCTTGACCTGTTGTTGCGACACTTTGGCAAGCGCGATGGATTCTGGCAGGAGCTTCCTGCGCGTGCTGCGATTCTGGATCTGCGCCGACCCTTGCACTATGGCCTGGTGATGGCGCACGAAGTCCTCGGCACTCCGGTCCCGGCGGACACGCTCGGTGCGGTGTCCCGGTTCGGTCCGTCCAGGCCCATGCTTGGCCTGATGCGCGCACTTTGGCGCCGTGCGCTGCGACCGCAGCATCACAGTGCGAAGGGCAGCCTTGCGCCGCTCGCGTTGCAATGTCTATATGTGCGTTCGCACTGGTTGCGCATGCCTCCCGGCCTGCTTGTACGCCATTTGCTCTACAAGGCCTGGAAGCGACGAGCGGACGCCTGGCGAAAGCAGCCCGAAGAAGCCGCGGTGGCGCAGTAATCGCGTACGCCCCGGACCCTAGGGGCGCAGACTGCGCAGCAGCTCCGTGAGGTAAAGCACCGGAATCGCGTAGGAGATCCCGGTCGGACTCGATAGCGCTGCTTCGCGGGTCCCGCGGACTAGCACCATATTGATGATGCCGACCACTTGCCCGTTGCGAACATCGAATACCGGGCTGCCGCTGTTGCCCGGGTAGGCAGTAGCGTCCAGTTGCAGGATGTTGAATGAGCCTGCCCTGAGGCGGCGCACCTGGCGCTCGCTGAGTTGCTGCGCGGTGGCTCCCGGCATTGCGATCGGCGCAATCGACGAGACGATGCCGCGGTGGGTGACAGGCGTGACTCCGAGCACGTTGCCGACCGGAAATCCCGTGAAGGCGATCTCGCGGCCTTCGCGAGGCAACTCATCTCCAGCGAGCGGCAATGCAGCAAGCGGCGCCCCTTCAATACGCAGGACCGCCAGGTCAACGTCGGACGCCGTCGCGACAATGCGAGCGCGTCGAACCGTCAACCGGTCGCCACTGCGAAACTGCACCGCGATGGTGGACTCGCCGTCGCGCTCTGGCGGATCTGCGACAACGTGAGCGTTGGTGGCCACAAGAGTGCCGTCAGCAACCACAAACCCGGTGCCACGAAAGGTGAAAGGTGGATTGCCCACCGCCTTGAATCCGCCGACAGCGACAATCGAGGGCCGGATACGGTCGATGGTGTCGGGCAGGTCGGCCGCCGATACCATCGGATGCTCTCCGAGAGATACCAGAATGAAGAGCGCCAGGCCGAACCGGCGCAAGAGGGCCAGGGTACGCACCTTGACCTACATCGATTTGACGAGCTTGATGCGATGCAATTCCGGCGACGGATCGGTCACACGCGCGTCGAAGGGGTGTTCATCATTGCGGAACATTTCGAGGATCCGTTTCACGTAGCCGCGCGTCTCAGCGTAGGGCGGGACGCCGCGAAAGCGATTCACCGTTCCTTCGCCCGCGTTGTAGGCGGCCGCAACAAGGGCAACGTTGCCGCGAAAATAGGCCAGCAGCCAGCGCAGGTATGACAGTCCGCCCCTTACGTTCTGTTCCGGGTCAAAGGGTTTGGAGACGTTGAAGCGCGCTGAGGTTTCGGGAATCAACTGCATCAGGCCCTGGGCGTTCTTCGGCGAGACGGCTGATGGGTCGAAGTTCGATTCGGACCGCGCAACCGCGACCGCGAGCCGCGGATGAATGCCGTACTCCGGCGCGAGCCGGACCAAGAGTTCGACCATGCGCCGCTGTGCCGGTGACGCCAATCGCGCGAGTTGGTCAATCGATTCGATTTGGGGCTCGGCCGGCGCTTCCGCAACAGGCGGGGGCGGGGGTGGCCGCATGCAGTCCGGCATGTCTGCCGGTGGGCCGAGGAAGCGCAGCATGCGCTTGGCATGCTCGTTTCCCGCCTCGGCGGCGAGGGTGAAGAAGTAGCTCGCCAGACCATCGTCGCGGGGAACGCCACGGGCGTTCGCATGCATCCAGCCTAGGCTGAATTGCGCCTCGACATCCCCTTCCTTGGCTGCCTCACAGTACAGCACCGCGGCGCGACGGGGGTCCCGTGCTATCCCCTCGCCGTGCTCGAGGGAGCGTGCTTCCAGGCGCAGATTACGCAGCCGGTCAGGGTCGTTGGCCGGGTTGGCCGCAGCCAAACTTGCCAGGAAAGCCGACAGTATCGGCGTTGCAAAAACGCCACGAGTTCGGAAGTGCATCGCAATAGCTGTTTTGTGGAGCGCTCTGTCAGGTGGGCTTGTGTTGCTGCAACAAGTCGATCCGTGACCATCCATTGTCGAGCCATGTGAATATAGCCATTTGTAGTCGGAGGGAGGCTAAAACATTGCAAATTGACGGAACGAATTCTCATGCTTGACGCCTCAAGACAAGCAGGTACGTTGCCGTTAGTGTGAAATAATGCAATGCTCTCCGCGAGATGGTCGCAGTGCGGTCAAACTGCGCTATCATGAGAAGGTGGGATTTCCATTTCGCTTTTAAATTAGAAGGTTAGCGCGGCCAGTTCATGTGTCAGCGCAACCTTGCGGCCCACTTTGCAAACGATTCCTGAGGGGGAAACCAGATGCGTCAGCTCATCGTCCTGATCACAGCTTGCCTCGTGCTTGCCGGTTGCGCCTCGAGCGCATTTCCGCCGGCTCCTACCAGCGCTGCATCGCCCGATTACCGTTATGTGATCGGCCCCGGGGACCAACTCAACATAGTTGTCTGGCGCAACCCCGAGCTTTCAGCAACCGTACCTGTGCGTCCGGATGGCAGAGTCTCGACCGGCCTGGTCGAGGATCTGGATGCCTTCGGCAAGGATCCAACGACTCTGGCTCGGGATATCGAAAAAGCCTTGTCGAAGTTCATTCGCGATCCCGTGGTCACCGTTGTTGTGACCAGCTTTGTGGGACCGTATAGCGAACAGATTCGTGTCATCGGCGAGGCCGCAAAGCCGCAGGTACTTCCGTACCGTCAGAAAATGACTCTTCTCGATGTGATGATCGCTGTTGGCGGCATCACCGATTTCGCCGACGGCAACCGCGCCTCGATTCTGCGTACAGCGGACGGCAAGCAGTACGCGGTTCGCTTGCGCGATCTGGTACGTCGCGGAGACGTCACTGCGAACGTAGAGATGAAGCCGGGCGACGTGTTGATTATTCCGCAAAGCTGGTTCTGATTTGTTTCGATGCCCGGAAAGCCAGCGTACTGTGAGACGCGATGACTGAAATCCTTCGTCAAGTCAAGGCGATTCTCCGTGCGATGTGGCGGCATCGCCGGCTCGGAATGGCGATATCCTGGGCCGTCGGCGCAATCGCGGCCATGGTTGTCATGACGATCCCGCCGAAATTCGAGGCCAGCGCCCGCATCTACGTCGATACGCAGTCGATCCTTCAGCCGCTCATGTCTGGCCTGGCGGTCCAGCCGAACATCGAGCAACAGGTCATGATGCTCAGCCGGACGCTGTTGTCGCGTCCGAACATGGAAAAATTGGTGCGCATGGCAGATTTGGATCTTGGAACCAAGTCACGCTCTGCACAGGATGAACTGATCGATGGCCTGATCGCGACGATCCGAATTCAGACCACTACCCGGGACAATCTTTACACGCTGTCGTTTCGGGATTCCAACCCGGAGCGTGCCAAGCGTGTCGTTCAGTCGTTGACATCGATCTTCGTCGAATCAAGCCTGGGCGACAAGCGCAAGGATTCCGATTCGGCCAAGAAATTCATCGACGATCAGATACGCGGCTACGAGAAAAAACTCGAGGAAGCGGAATCGCGCCTCAAGGATTTCAAGCTGCGCAACATTGATACTCAGGTCGCCGACGGCAAGTCGGGGATCGATCGCTTCTCCGATATCAGCGCGCAGTTATCCAGCGCGCGGCTGGCGTTGCGTGAAGCCGAAAACTCACGCGACGCCCTCAAGCGCCAACTGAGTGGCGAGGAAATGGTGCTCTTGCCTGATACACAGGCCGGCCCGGCGGCCGATCCAGCGGCCGCGACGGTACCCGAGGTAGATGGCCGCATCGATGCCCTGAAGCGAAATCTTGATCAGCTTCTGCAGCGCTACACCGAGCAGCATCCGGATGTGGTCGGAAACCGGCGCATGATCCGCGAACTTGAGGAGCAGAGAAAGCAGGAATTGGCGGCGCGCAAGAAAGTTGCTTCCAAACCGGCTGCCGGACCGGCCGCCACTCCGATTGCAAGCAATCCGGTATTTCAGCAGCTCAAGGTTGCTTTGGGAGAAAACGAGGCCAACGTGGCTTCGCTCAAGGCGCGGGTGGCCGAATTCGAGGCGCGCTTTGCCAAGGTCAAGGATTCCATGAAGGTGATGCCGCAGCTTGAGGCCGAACTCTCGCAGCTGAATCGCGACTATGACGTCAACAAGAAGAACTACGAGTCCCTTGTCGCGCGACGCGAATCGGCGAGTATCACCGGTGAACTTGGTTCGGCATCGGGCGTCGCCGACTTTCGCCTCATTGATCCTCCTCGAGTGGCTCCCCAGCCGGTGGCGCCGAATCGCATGCTTCTCCTCGCAGCAGCTCTTGGCGTGGCGTTGGGCGCAGGCTTGTTTGCCTCATTTGCGGCCACGCAGCTGCGTCCGGTGTTTCACGACGGGCGCGCGCTGCGTGAAATAACCGGCCTGCCGCTCCTCGGAGTGGTCGGGCTAAACCTGACCGACGCCGACAGGCGCAAGGAATGGCGCAGTTTGCTGCGGTTTCTGGCTGCACTATTCGCGTTGATCGGACTGTATGGTGGCGGGATTGGGGTACTTTTCCTGCTTGCGATGCGGGCTGCGGCCTGAGGGACGATTGCCATGAGCCTCATCGAACAAGCCGCGAAGCGTCTCGAACAGTTGCGACAAGCCGGCGTCGAGTTTCCGCCGGATGTTCCGCCGCCGCGCGTTCAAGCGCCGTTCCCCGATTCAGCGCGGCGCGCACCCGCTCTCAATGCGGAGGCGAGCATTGCCGGAGCGCCCCCTGGAATTCCGGATATGCAGGGGCCGAATGATCAGTCCCGTGCTTCGGACACGACTTCCGCGGCTGCTCCGACACCTCTTGCTGAAGCAGCGCCGGTAGCGGCGCGGGTGACGGTTTCGCAGCGAACGCCCTCAGACCCGGACGGCGCTATTTCCAAGCGTGTGGATATCGATTTCCGTGCACTCGCGGCAAAGTTCATCATGACGCCGGATGCGCCGCGATCCCGCATCGCGGAGGAGTATCGGGTCATCAAGAGACCGCTTATCGCCAATGCCATGGGCAGGGGCGCTGCCCCTGTGACTGATGGCAACCTGATCATGGTGACCAGTGCCTTGCCCAGGGAGGGCAAGAGCTTCACGGCGGTCAATCTTGCCATCAGCATTGCAGCGGAGCTGGACAATACTGTCCTGCTCGTCGATGCGGACGTTGCGCGTCCTTCGGTCCTCAACGTCCTCGAACTGCCGCCGGCCCCAGGGCTTCTTGATCTGGTGCCGCGAGGCAGGGTTGCGATCGCGGATGTCCTTCTGCGAACCAACATCGAGAAGCTGACGCTGCTCCCGAGCGGAACGCCACGCGAGCGTGCTACCGAACTGCTTGCCAGCGACTCGATGGTGGCGCTGGTGCGTGAGATGGCCGATCGCTATCCTGACCGGATCATCATTTTCGATTCACCGCCGCTGCTGCCGACGACCGAGTCGCGCGTGTTGGCAACCCATATGGGGCAGATCGTTCTTGTCGTGCAGGCGGAGCGCACCTCGCAGGCCGAAGTGCAACATGCGCTGGCGACCATTGAATCCTGCCCTGTCAAGATGGTTGTTCTCAACCAGTCGCGCGGCGAATCAGATGGTGGCTACGGTTATGGCTACGGTTATGGCTACGGCTACGGCTATGGTCATGGGCATGCAGCCTGAGGTGTTTCGCCTGCGCGCTCCACGCCATTCATCGTGCGCGCACCCGTGGCGCACGTTGGTGCGGTTTTCCGTGTGTGGCCTGGCTTGGTTGCCTGCGTGGGGATTGGCCCAGGTGGAGGCGCCGGCTTCTCCGCAGAGCGCACCTACCTCAGGTGCAATTTCACCTGTGCCCCAGGCGCCGTCGATAGGTGGTCCGGGAGACGTGGCTGCGCCGCGCCGCGCTTGGACTGTCGTCCCGCGGGTCGCGGTTAACCAGACATTTACAGACAATGTAGCGGCGGGTGCAGGTGGAGCGCAGGCGGATCAGATCACTGATATCAGTCCCGGGATTCGCGTCTCGGGAGAGACAGCAAGGGTCAAGCTGTTCGCGGATTATTCGTTGCGAAATTTTTTTCATGCGCAGGATCAGTCGCGCAATCGTTCGCAGAATGCACTCAATGCTTTTGGTACCCTGGAAGCGATCGACCGCTGGTTGTATATCGACGCCGGTTGGACGATCGCCCAGCAGTCGGTCTCCGCACTCGGAGCGCAAACGACCGGAGCTGGTACGGTCAACGCCAACAGTACGGAGTCGTCGAACTTTCGCTTTTCTCCGTATTTGCGCGGCAACTTTGGGCGCCTGGCGGACTACGAATTTCGCTACACCTTCAACAAGACTTCCAATAAATCCGCCAGCAGCAGCGACTCGAGCAGCGACACCATCTCCGCCAGGATAGTTGGTGCAACGGCCTTCGCAAACCTTGGCTGGGCTCTGGAAGGTAATCTGCAATCCGTCGGTTATAGCGGTGGCCGACGTTCGGAGAATGACTTGTATCGGGCGCGCGCTAATTACGCAATAAATCCCGCGCTGCGCATCAATGCGAGTGTGGGCTACGAAGAGAATGATTTCTCGACAACCGAGAAACAAGGGCGCACCACTCATGGTTATGGCTTCGAGTGGTCACCGACGGAGCGAACCAAGGCCTCTTTCTTCCGGGAAAGCCGGTTTTTTGGTTTTGGACACAATATTTCCGTAACTCATCGCACGCCGCTCACTTCTTGGCGCTTCACGGACACGCGCGACGTCACGACCTCCACCAATCAGTCGGGTGGCGCGACTGTCGGCACGTATTTCGACCTGCTTTACGCGCAACTCGCAAGCTCAATTCCGGATCCGGTGGCGCGCACGCAGCAGGTCAACGCGACCTTGCAGCAGGCGGGCATTGCGCCGACTGCCGCGGTGACCGGCGGATTTCTCAGCTCTAGGGTCACCGTGAGCCGGCGACAAGAACTATCCCTGATACTCAATGGTCGTCGCAACACCGTCGCCTATACCTTGTTTCAGAGCGATCAACAGGCTGCCACAGGAGGTGGGGGCCTGCGCGATGATTTCGGCGCAGCTTCATCAATTCGCCAAAGTGGCATGAGTTCGAATTTTTCGCACCGCATTTCGGCTCTTACGTCCTTGAACATGTTCAGTTCATGGCAGCAAAGCCAGAGTTCGGCGGGACAATCCACTCAGTCGAAAACTGCGACTGTCGGCCTTTCTACCAGACTGAGTCCACGGACCAGTGCGGCTGTGAACGTGCGCACCTCTCGTCAAAAGGGTGCCACCCAGTTCACCGAGAATGCCGTAGTTGGTGGCCTCAATCTGACCTTCTGAATTCATGTACGAATCCTATTACGGGCTGGCCAGCAAGCCATTCCAGCTCAACCCCGACCCTTCGTTCTATTTCGGCAGCAAGCAGCATCGCCGGGCGACCGCGTACCTCGAATACGGTATGCATCAGAACGAGGGCTTCATCGTCATCACAGGTGAGGTCGGGGCCGGCAAGACAACGATCGTTCGCGGACTTCTGGACAGCCTTGACGCGGAAAAGGTTGTCGCTGCGCACCTGGTTTCGACCCAGCTGGACGCAGACGACACGTTACGGCTCGTCGGAGCCGCCTTCGGGGTGCGTACCAAGGATGTCGCCAAATCCGATGTCCTGATGGCACTTGAGGCTTTTCTCTACAACTTCACCCTCAAGGGAAAGCGTTGCGTACTGATAGTCGATGAAGCGCAGAACCTGACGCCGCGGGCGGTCGAGGAATTGCGCATGTTGTCGAATTTCCAGTACGGCAACCATGCGCTCCTGCAGAGCTTTCTGGTCGGGCAGCCGGAGTTCCGCGAGATGCTGCAGAGCCCGCACATGCAACAATTGCGCCAGCGCGTCATCGCCTCCTGCCATATCGGGCCGATGGATGCGGAAGAGACCCGCGGGTACATCGAACATCGTCTCAAGTGTGCAGGCTGGAAGGACAACCCGCATTTCGGCGAAGATGCACACGCAGCGATCTTCGAGGCGAGCGGCGGTGTGCCGAGGCGTATCAATCTGTTGTGCGACAGGTTGCTGCTGTTCGGCTTCATGGGCGGCAAGGACACGCTGGCTGGCGACGACGTGCGCGAGGTCGCCAAGGAGATTTACGACGAAACGTCGGCCCCGCCAGTGCGTTACCGCGCGCCCCGCGGGCCCAGCACGACCGAATCCGTCGTGGAGGGCTCCTCCGCGACGCCTCCGCTCAACCAAACCGGTCCCTTCAAACTTGATCTCGCAAGGTTGCAGATGGCCGCGCAGGAGGCAGGCATCGGCTCCCCGTTGGGTGCGGGCCAGATCGACGAGCGCTTGTTGCGGCTGGAACGCGCCATACTGCGCGTGGAAAGCATGAATTCTGCGACCCTCAATCTACTGCAGCAACTAGTCGAATCGGTGCGGGCCGCTCGAGTGGAATCCGAGGGCACGGAATGAGTTCTTCCGGTGCTGGCGGCGAGCCGCGCCCAGTCATCTGCGTGGTGGGCGCACGGCCGAATTTCATGAAGATGGCGCCGATTCTGCGGGCTTTCAGCGAAAGCATGCCGCCGGTGCCGGCGATTCTTGTACATACCGGCCAGCACTACGATGCCGATTTGAACGATCGGATCTTCCAGGATCTGGGCCTGCCCGAGCCGCACTTCAATCTGGGAGTCGGGTCCGGAAGCCATACGATGCAGACGGCCGAGGTCATGCGTCGTTTCGAGCCTCTGCTGGAGCAGCATCGTCCGCGCTGCGTCGTCGTCGTCGGGGACGTCAATTCCACTCTTGCCTGCACTCTGGTTGCGGTCAAGCAGCGAGTGCGCGTGGCGCATGTTGAGGCTGGTCTACGCAGTTTTGATCGCACCATGCCCGAGGAAATCAACCGTTTGTTGACTGACCAGGTGGCTGACCGCCTGTACACCACAGAGCGAAGTGCGCACGAGAACCTTGCCAGAGAGGGCATCGCTGCCGAGCGAGTGTGTTTTGTCGGCAACGTGATGATCGACTCTCTGATGGCGCACCGCGCGGCTGCGCCGACTGCACGCGAGACCCTGACCCGTGCCGGTCTTGACCCGCAACGGCTGGGTAACAGTCCTTATGGCGTGGTCACCCTGCATCGGCCATCCAACGTCGATTCGCAGCCAGTGTTAGGCGAGTTGCTGGACATCCTGATTGAGGTTTCAAGGCGACTTCCCCTGGTGTTTGCGATGCATCCCCGTACCCGCGGAAACGCCGAGCGTTTCGGTCTGCTCGGAAAGTTGGCGAACGAGTCGGTCGTCGTACTTCCTCCGCAGGGTTATCTGCAGATGCTTGGACTGATGGCCGATGCCGCGATGGTGTTGTCGGATTCTGGGGGCCTGCAGGAGGAGACCACCGCGCTTGGAATTCCCTGCCTCACCCTGAGGGAAAACACCGAGCGGCCGATAACTGTGAGTGAGGGAACCAATACCTTGGTCGGACGTGATCGCGATGCGATCTTGCGCGGCGTTGACGACATTCTGGCCGGGGGAGGCAAGCGCGGTCGCGTTCCCGAGTTCTGGGACGGTCGGGCGGCGGGGCGCATCGCTGCTGACATGGCAGCATGGCTTGACGACTGAAAACCTGATTCCGAGCCTCGCCATGCGATCCGAAACTACCGTCAACGCGTTGACCATCGACGTTGAAGACTATTTCCAGGTATCCGCACTGGCTCCATATATTGATCGGAGCAAGTGGGATTCGACGGAATGCAGGGTTGAGCGAAATATGGATCGCATTTTCGCAATGCTCGACAGGCATTCCATCAAGGCTACCTTTTTCACGCTTGGATGGATCGCAGAGCGTCATCCCGGCGTGGTGACGCGAATAGTCAATGACGGTCACGAGCTGGCCAGCCACGGCTACGGCCATCAACGTGCTTCCGATCTCAGCCAGAAGGCGTTTTTCGAGGATGTAAGCCGTGCCAAGGGTCTGTTGGAAGATATTTCCGGGCGCTCGGTACTTGGGTACCGCGCCCCCAGTTTTTCCATCGGGGCTGAGAATCTGTGGGCATTCGAATGCCTGGAACGTGCCGGGTATACCTACAGTTCCAGCATCTATCCGATCGCTCATGACCACTACGGCATGCCGGGCGCACCGCGTTTTTCGCATCGGGTTCGCTCGCTGCTTGAAATTCCTGCGACGACGCTGCGCTTGTTCAATCGCAATCTGCCGGCCAGCGGCGGCGGTTACTTTCGCCTCCTGCCCTACGCACTTTCAAGGCGCATGATCGCAAGGGTCAATCGCAGCGACGGGCAGCCGGCGATGTTCTATTTCCATCCTTGGGAGATTGATGCACAGCAGCCCCGGGTCCGCGGGATCGATTGGAAAACCCGCTTCCGGCACTATGTCAATCTCGAACGCATGGAGGCGAAGCTGGATCGCCTGCTCGGCGATTTCCGCTGGGGACGCATGGATGCGGTATTCCTGCCGGCATTCCGTACCGCCTGAAGGAACCCATATGCGATGCGCCGCTTCGAAGCGGATGACGCCCCGAGCGCGGCAGGCCGTTTCGTGTTGACGGTCAGGCGACTCGATCCCGCGGACAAGCTCGCCAACCTGCGCTGGGAGGAGTTCGTCCGCAATTGCGCCGAGGCAACCTTCTTCCACCGATCCGGATGGCAACGGGTCATGGCGCATGTGTTTCGCCACCGTCCGCTTTTCCTGTACGCAGAACGCGATGGAAGGATAGAAGGCGTGCTGCCACTGGCGCACGTCGATAGCCTGATGTTCGGCAACGCGCTCGTGTCGCTGCCGTTCGCCGTGTACGGGGGCGTGGCTGCGACCAGCGCCGACGCAGTCGCCGCACTCGAGTCCGAGGCGCAAGGATATGCCCGCCGTCTGGGTGTCGATCATCTGGAGATGCGCAATGTCAAGCAGCGCCACCCGGATTGGCCGGCGCAGGACCTGTACGTGACCTTCCGCAAGGAGATTCTCGAGGACGACGAGGCCAACATGCTTGCGATTCCGCGCAAACAACGCGCAATGGTGCGCAAAGGCATCAAGAACGGGCTCATAGCCGAGGTGGATGCCGACAATCGGCGATTCTTCGCCTTGTACTCCGATAACGTGCATCGTCACGGCACCCCGGCGCTATCACGGGACTACTTCGACTTTTTGCGCGCCGAATTTGGCAAGGACTGCGAGGTCCTCACCGTTGTCTCTTCGGAAGGGCGGCCGCTTTCCAGCGTTCTCTCGTTCTATTTTCGCGATGAAGTCCTGCCCTACTATGCCGGGGACGACGAAGATGCGCGAGACCTCGCCGCCAATGACTTCAAGTATTGGGAATTGATGCGCCGTGCGAGGCTGCGCGGACTGCGCGTATTCGACTATGGTCGCAGCAAGCAGGGCACGGGGTCATATTCATTCAAGAAGCATTGGGGCTTTGAGCCGCAACCGCTGCGCTACGAATACTGTTTGTACCGGCGTGAATCGGTGCCGCAGAACAATCCGGCCAACGCGAAGTTCCGGATGTTCATCGAAGCCTGGAGGCGCCTGCCGCTGCCGCTGGTGAATCGGCTCGGCCCGCACATCGTGCGCAATCTCGGCTGAGGCCGCTGTGGCGAATCTGCTATTTCTTCCGCATCGTCTGCCGTGGCCGCCCAACAAAGGTGACAAGGTCCGGACATATCATCTCTTGAAGTACTTTGCGGCGCGGTACCGGGTGCATCTGGGGACTTTTGTCGATGATCCCGATGACCTCCGCTACCTTGATGAAGTACGTGCCGTTTGCGCCTCGAGTTGCATTGTCACCATCAACCCTCGGGCCGCGCGCATTGCCAGCCTGCGCGGCCTGTTGAGCGGCGAACCGCTGACCTTGCCGTACTACCGGAGAGGTGAGCTCGCCCGCTGGATAAGGATGACGCTCGACACCGGCATGATCGACGCGGCACTGATTTATTCCTCGTCGATGGCTCAATATGTCCCGGCCATATTGCCACGGCCGGTGCTACAGGTTTTCGACGATGTCGATTCTGCCAAATGGACCGAGTACGCCACGCATCATCGCTGGCCGTTTTCCTGGATCTATGCCCGGGAAGGCCGAAAGCTGCTGGCCTTCGAGCGCGCCGCCGCCATGCGTGCAACCCGTACATTTTTTGTTACGGCCAAGGAAGTGGAGTTTTTCAAGAGCCTGGCGCCGGAGTGCGCTGGTCTGGTGGACCACGTGCCCAACGGTGTGGACTCCGAGTACTTCGACCCGTGCCACAGTTTTGCCTCGCCATTTGGCGCCGGCGGACCGTGCGTGGCATTCACCGGAGCGATGGACTACTGGCCTAACGTCGACGCCGTGCAATGGTTTGTGGAGGAAGTATTGCCGCGCCTGCGCGAGCGAAGGCCGAGCTTGCAATTCTGGATCGTCGGTCGTTCACCCACGCCAGCGGTGCGGGCGCTCGCCTGTGAGCATGTCCATGTCACCGGAACTGTCGATGACGTGCGGCCATACCTGGCGCATGCCGCTATGGTTGTGGCGCCGCTGCGGCTGGCGCGGGGTCTGCAGAACAAGGTCCTCGAAGCCATGGCCATGGGCAAGGCGGTCGTGGCCGCAAAATCGTGCGCGGATGCGATCGATGTCGCGCAGGGGCGCGATCTAGCGGCGGCCGTAACCGCCGCAGACTATGTGCGCGAGATCGAAGCCCTTCTGGATGCGCCATCGGACGCAGCGCGCATGGGCGAGCAGGCGCGCCAAGCCGTTCTGGCGAAATACAGCTGGGAGGCGCATCTCGCGAAGTTCGGACGTTGCCTCGCCGATCACGGGGTGCCGGAGTGACCCCCTTGCCCATGGCCACCGCCGCAATCGACGCAACAGGAGTGCATACCTTGGCCTGGAAGCGGTCGCTGGGCGTCCTCGCCGCAGCCTGGGTCATTACGCTTGTGGTGTATTTCAAGACCGCCGCTTCGATGGTCCAGCTCTGGTATTCCTCCGAGACGTTTACGCATTGCTTCCTGATTCTGCCAATTGCCATGTGGCTCGCTTGGCGCAAGCGCGCGGAGTTACTGGCCGAGAAGCCATTGGCCGATGCCCGCATCGCCGCTATTGCAGGCCTGGCCGGCGTCACGTGGCTCGCCGGGGCGCTTGGCGAGGTAAATGCCCTTGAGCATTTCGCACTGGTGGCCTTGCTCGTCGCCTGGGTGCCGGCGGTGCTTGGTTTGGCAGTGGCGGGGCGGATCGCGTTTCCACTGGCATTTAGTTTTTTCGCGGTCCCGTTTGGTGATTTCCTGATGCCTTACATGATGGACTGGACTGCGGACTTCACCGTGACCGCGATCCGCCTGACGGGCATCCCCATCTACCGCGAGGGCCTTAACTTCATCATTCCTACCGGAATGTGGTCGGTCGTCGAGGCGTGCAGCGGCGTACGCTATCTGATTGCGTCGGTGACCGTGGGCACCCTTTTCGCATACCTGAATTACTCCTCCTTGCGCCGGCGCCTGACCTTCATCGCTGTGTCCGTCGCGGTGCCCGTGGTCGCCAACTGGCTGCGTGCCTACATGATTGTGATGCTTGGGCATCTGTCGGGAAATACGATCGCTGTAGGAGTCGACCACCTGATCTACGGCTGGCTGTTCTTCGGTGTCGTCATCGTGGTGATGTTCTGGATTGGCGGTCGTTGGTCGGAAGCGGAGAGCACGCCACTGCCGCCAACACAGAGCCCGGCAGCGCTGCCTGGCTCGGGAGGAGGTTTCGCGATTCTCGCCACCTTCATCGCCGTCATGGCTGCGCCTGCTGCAAGCGCGCTCTTGCCGCGCGGCGCCGATGTGAAAAATCTGACGGAACTTGGCGCGATTTCCGGATGGCAAGTAGCGGGAAAACCGGATTGGCGGCCGGCCTTCGAGAATACCTCTGCTGAACTAAGTCGCTCCTTCGAGAGTCATGGGCGACACGTCGGATTGTTCGTCGGAGTCTATGCGGGACAAGGCAAGGACCGGCGGCTCGTCGGTTCGGCCAACACGCTGGTGCGGAGCAACGATGTCACTTGGGCGCATACCTCTGACGGCGAACGCATCATTGAGATCGGCATGCGGCGTGCGGCCGTGAAGACCGCGATCCTGAGCGCCGCGCGCGGCATCGGCAGCCCGGGGGACAAACGCATGGCGGTCTGGCGCTGGTATTGGATCGCTGGTCATGTGACTTCAAGCGATGCCGTCGCCAAGGCTTTGACCGCCTGGTCGCGACTGACCGGCAGGGGCGACACGGGTGCAGTCGTGATTGTTTTTACCGATGCGGGCCGTGATGCCGGATCCGCCGCGCTTGAGGCTTTTGTGCGCGATGCCGGCCCAGCCCTCGAGAAGTTGCTTGGTAGCGCAGCGGGTATGGATTCATTGCACGGGCCGGAACCCCAGCCCGGAAAGAGGTAGCGTCATGTGTGGAATCACCGGAATCTTCGACACGCGTGGTGCATCCACGATTGAGCGGGCCGTCCTGCTGCGCATGAATGACTCGCAGATCCATCGCGGACCGGATGAAGGCGACTTGCATCTTGAGCCGGGACTGGGGTTGGGACATCGCCGACTCTCGATCATCGACGTCTCCACGGGACAGCAGCCGATGTTCAACGAAGATGGCAGCGTATGCGTCGTCTTCAATGGCGAGATCTACAACTTCCAGGAACTGGTTCCTGAACTCGAGTCCTGCGGGCATGTTTTTCGGACGCGCAGCGACACGGAGGTGATCGTCCACGCGTGGGAGGAATGGGGCGAAGAGTGCGTACAGCGCTTTCGCGGCATGTTCGCGTTTGCGCTTTGGGATCGCGGTCGGCAAACCTTGTTTCTTGCCCGCGACCGCTTGGGAGTCAAGCCGCTGTTTTACGCCTTGCTACCTGACGGCATGTTGCTTTTCGGTTCAGAGCTCAAGTCACTGCTTGCCCATGGTGGCCTGGCTCGCGACCTCGATGCGCTAGCGGTCGAGGAGTACTTCGCGCTCGGGTATGTGGCGGATCCGCGCACCATTTTTCGCCAAGCCCGCAAGCTGCCGCCAGCGCATACGCTGACCCTGCGTCGCGGGGCGCAGCCCGGGGTGGCGCGCCGATACTGGGACGTTCGCTTTACCAACGACAACCGCATGTCGTTTGCCGACGCGCAGAGTGAGCTGATCGAGCGCCTGCGTGAATCGGTGCGCCTGCGCATGATTTCGGAGGTGCCATTGGGCGCCTTCCTGTCGGGGGGGGTCGATTCGAGCGCGGTGGTTGCGATGATGGCGGGTCTGTCGGATGATCCGGTCAATACCTGCTCGATTGCGTTTTCCGATCCTGCATTCAATGAAGCGGATTTCGCGGCACGCGTTGCGCAACGGTATGCCACGAATCATCGCGTGGAGACTGTAGCGAGCGATGATTTCGCACTCGTCGACACTCTGGCAGGCCTGTACGATGAGCCCTATGCAGACAGCTCGGCTATTCCGACCTACAGGGTGTGCCAGCTGGCGCGCAAGCATGTGACAGTGGCATTGTCCGGCGATGGCGGTGACGAGAGTTTCGGAGGGTATCGTCGCTACCGCCTGCACTTGATGGAGGAGCGCATGCGCGCGGCCATGCCGCGCGCGCTGCGCCGCCCGCTTTTCGGCCTCCTCGGCAGGCTCTACCCGAAGGCGGACTGGGCACCCCGAATGTTTCGCGCGAAAACTACGTTCGAGGGTTTGTCGCGCGATGCCGTCGGGGCCTATTTTCATTCGATGTCCATCTTTCGTGGTCCGATGCGAGCAACACTTTTCAGTCAGGCGTTCAAGACAGAATTGTCAGGCTACGATGCGTCGGAAGTGTTCGCCGGCCACGCCGGTCGTGCCGGTACCGATGATCCGCTTGCGTTGATCCAGTACCTTGATCTCAACACCTATCTTGTCGGCGATATCAACACCAAGGTCGACCGCGCCAGCATGGCGCATTCCCTTGAGGTACGCGAGCCATTGATGGACCATCAGCTGGTCGAATGGCTTGCAACCCTTCCTTCCAGCTTCAAGTACTCCGATGGCGAGGGAAAGCTGCTCCTCAAGAAGTCGATGGAACCGCACTTGCCGGAGGACGTGTTGTATCGACCGAAAATGGGGTTCGCCGTGCCCTTGGCTGCCTGGTTTCGCGGGCCGTTGCGCGGACGGGTAAGCGAGGCGGTTCTTGGACCACGCTTGCGTGACACCGGGTGGTTCAACTCACGCTATCTCGAACACCTGGTCGAGGCGCACCAGTCCGGTGCTCGAGATTACAGTGGCCCGTTATGGTCGTTACTGATGTTCGATGCGTTCCTGCGCAATACCTTCGATGCACCGTCGGAACCTTGGCGACGCGCTGCATGAAATGGCGCTTTGACATGGCCCCGGCTAGATTGCCAGGAAATTGCCCCACGGCCGAGTGCCGGCCATTCCTGCATGCCGACCACCAGCGTAAAATCGCACCGATTAACCTGCCTGCCACTAACATCGGCAGGGTCAATAGACGAGGAGTCAGATGCTGACCGCGATTGAGAGGGAACTTGATAGCAGTTCCCGGGTGCTCGCAGAGATGCGAGCCGATGGTCGCATTGCGAAGGTGCTGGAGGCAGTGGCACGTGCATGCTTGCATGCCCTGGGCGATGGCAAGAAACTGTTGTTTGCCGGCAATGGAGGCAGTGCGGCTGACTGTCAGCATCTTGCCGGTGAGTTCGTCAGTCGCTTTGCATACGACCGACCTGGATTGCCGGCGTTCGCTCTGACCACGGATACCTCGGTGCTTACGGCGATCGGCAACGACTACGGGTACGAGCACCTGTTTTCGCGTCAGGTGGGGGCGGTCGGGTGTGCCGGTGACGTACTGTTTGCGATTTCGACCTCCGGGAAGTCCCCCAATATTCTTGCGGCGCTGCGGGTCGCCCGTGAGCGGGGGCTGGTCACGGTGGGCATGACTGGCAACCGGAGGGCCGACATCGTCGGCATGGTCGATCATTGCATCGAGATTCCGTCCGCTGCGACACCCAAGATCCAGGAGGGCCACATTGTTTGCGGCCATATCATCTGCGGATTGGTTGAGGACGGCATGTTCTCCGGGAAGCGCTGACTCCGGCTGGCTCGCCGGGCAGTCGCCAATGTGCGGCCAACCGCATGGCATCTACGCCCCGAGTCCTGCTTTTTTCGACCCTCTACCCGAATGCCATCCGCCCGGGGCATGGGATCTTCGTGGAGACCCGTCTAAAGCATCTTCTGCTTTCCGGCGAAGTGGAAGCAAAGGTGCTGGCTCCTGTTCCCTGGTTTCCATTCACCCATCCACGCTTTGGTGAGTATGCCGCCTATGCGAAAGTCCCCGGGTTCGAGATGCGCGAAGGGATCGGGGTCGACCATCCCCGATACGTTTCCATCCCCAAGATCGGCATGTCGGCAGCGCCATTCCTGCTTGCCGCCGCAGCCGCTCCGGCTGTCCGGCGCCTGCTTGCCAACGGATTCGATTTTGATCTGATCGATGCCCATTACCTTTACCCGGACGGAGTTGCCGCGACCCTTTTGGGTCGTTGGTTCCGCAAGCCGGTTCTCATGACCGCACGCGGCTCGGATGTCAACATTCTGCCGCGTTATGCGCTGCCCCGGCGCATGATTCTGGCCGCAACGCGTTCTGCGCATGCCATCGTGACGGTTGCCGAAGCCCTCAAACGATCGCTCGTGCAATTGGGTGTCCAGGACGACAAGATTTCGGTGCTACGCAACGGTGTCGATCTCTTGAACTTCTGGCCCGAGGATCGCGCGACGTCCCGGCGGGATCTGGACGTGGCAGGGTATTGCGTGGCGTGTGTCGGCAATCTGGTTCCACTCAAGGGAGTGGATCTGGTCATCGAAGCGATAGCTGGTATCGACGATGCGACCTTGTTGATCGCCGGTGGCGGACCCTTGCTGGAAGTTTTGCGCGCCAGGGCAATCGCTCTCGGAATCAGCTCGCGCGTGCGCTTTCTGGGGCGACTACCGCAGTCCCGCTTGCGTACTCTTTATTCGGCTGCCGATGCTCTGGTTCTTGCGTCGAGCAGCGAAGGCTGGGCGAATGTCCTGCTCGAATCGATGGCATGCGGGACACCGGTCATCGCCACGGCGGTCGGCGGCAGTCCCGAAATTGTTGCTTCACCGCAGGCCGGTTTGCTGCTGTCGGAACGCTCCGCCGCTGCGATCGTGCGCGCGCTGACGCACTTGCGTGCAGCACCGCCTGACCGCGCGGCGGTACGGCGCTACGCGGAGCAGTTCAGTTGGGAGGCGACAACGAAGGGTCAGTTGTCGTTGTTTCGTCGCGCCATGGGCGCTACTGCTGCAGGTGCATGACGCATGCGCGACATAGTTCTGACGCTCATCGTCTTTGGGTCCGTCCCGTTTGTGCTGAAGCAGCCGTTGATCGGTTTGCTGATGTGGGTCTGGCTGTCGATCATGAATCCACATCGTCTTGCCTATGGATTCGCATTCTCGATGCCTTTCGCCCAGGTCATCGCGATCTGCACCCTTTTCTCGTTGGTACTGCATGCTCGCAGCCTCTATCGCCTACCGTTCAACGCGGCGGTGTTCGCGATTTTCGGGTTCACGTTCTGGATCTGCATCTCGCCGCTTTTTCCGGCCGCGCCGAGCGTCGCAGGCGACAATTTCCAGCTCTGGCTGCGCGCGATCAAGATACTTGCGATGGTGCTGGTGGCTTTCTTCGTCATTGGCACCCGCGAAGACATCGACAAACTGGTCTGGGTGCTCACCATGTCGGTCGCCTTCTACGGCATCAAGGGCGGCGTGTTCGTGATTGCCACGGCAGGCGACTTCAGGGTCTGGGGCCCTCCCGGCAGCTACATCGAAGAGAACAACGCACTGGCCATCGCGCTGCTTTCGACGATCCCGCTGCTGCGTTACTTGCAGTTGCAGGCTAGCAATCGATGGATGCGAATGGGTTTGATGGGTGCGATGCTGTTGTGCTTCGCTTCGGCAGTCGGATCCTATTCCCGCGGCGCCCTGATCGCAATGGTGGCCATGGGAGCCTATTTTTGGCTCAAGGGCCGACAAAAACTCCTGGTCGGGGTCATATTGGCGATTGCCGCGCCGATCATGTTCAGTTTCATGCCGGACAAGTGGTTTGAACGGATGTCGACCATCCAGACTTTTGAGGAGGATCGATCCGCGCAGGGGCGCATCAATGCCTGGTGGAACGCCTGGAATCTCGCGATTGACAGGTTTCCCATCGGAGGCGGCTTCGATATCTATATTCCGCAAGTGTTCGCGCGCTACTCGCCAATTCCCGAGTACGTCCATGCGGCACACTCGATCTACTTTCAAGTTCTCGGTGAGCATGGCTTCGTCGGATTGGCGCTATACCTTCTCATTTTTGGCAGCGCCTGGCGATACGGCGGTTGGGTGGTGTCCAGGTGCAAGAAACGCCCGGACCTTGCATGGGCGCATGACCTCGGCGCAATGATCCAGGTCAGCCTCATCGCGTTTGCGGTCGGCGCTGCTTTTCTCAGTCTCGCCTACTATGATTTCCCTTATTACGTGGCGGTGATCGCGGCGACTCTGCGGCATGTGGTGGCAAAAGCGCTCAAGTACGGACCGGACGCCAAAGCCACGCCCGCGCAGGTCGCTCCGGCGGTGGCGTCCGCAAATCCGCGCATGCGGCCGGGGATGGGCAAGTGATCACGCGCTTGCCGTTTCTCGCGTGGCCGCGGGGTCAGTCACGGCTTACGATCCTGTTCTATCACCGTGTATTGGCCCATCCGGATCCGTTGCGCCCGGGGGAGTTCGACGCAGCGAGCTTCCTGGCGCACATGCAGATGGTGTCCGCCAATCTGCATGCACTACCGCTTGCCGAAGCGGTATCGCGTCTGCGCGACGACTCGCTTCCTGAACGCGCCTGCTGTATTACTTTCGACGACGGCTATGCCGACAATCTTACGGTCGCGCAGCCAATACTTGAGCGATTCGATCTGCCTGCCACCGTTTTCGTCGCCACGGGCTATCTGGACGGTGGTCGGATGTTCAACGACACACTGACAGAAATGGTGGCGCGCTTTTCGGGAAGCGACCTGGACCTGCGCAACTTCGAGTTGGGCCGGCATCCCACCGCCGATGTGGCGCAGCGCCGCGCTGCAATAGCCGCGTTGCTGGAGCGAGCCAAGCGTTGGACACCCGAGGTTCGTGAGGAAAGGATCATTGCCGCGAGCAAGGCGATGGGGACGCGCGATTTGCCGAACGACCTCATGCTGACCTCGGCGCAGTTGCGCGAGTTGTCCCGACGTGGCGTAGAGATTGGCGCGCATACCGTTTCGCATGCGATCCTTTCGACACTCAATGTCGAAGCGGCGAGACAGGAGGTCGCTGGCGGACGTGCGCGCCTGGAGGAGACTCTCGGGCGACCGGTACGCCTGTTTGCCTATCCAAATGGTGTCCCGGGGCGCGACTATGACGCCGGGCATGCGACGCTGATACGCGAGCTTGGGTTCGATTGCGCCGTCAGCACTGCACGCGGCGTTGCCATGGCCGGTTGCGACTTGTATCAACTGCCGCGCTTCCAGGCCTGGACCGGCAACCCATTCAAGCTGGCGACACACCTGGTGCGCAACGCGCGCTCTGGATGCGACTACGCGATGGCCTGAGCGCCGGCAAATAGCGGGCTATGCTTTCCCTGCGGAATCTGCAGCTGACTTGCTGTAAAGGACATGGATCCACATCGGCCGTTCGGCCATGGTTGCCGAGAGCAATGAGTTGAGTAGTGTGGCGCAGCGCGTAGCGATGCGCTGAGGCAGGGTGCGACTGCCGGGTTGGCCGATCGGCTGGTCGCAACTGAGGCAGGTCTCGTCTTGAAGGTAAGTGCCGAAGGGGTTGCCGGCATAGCGCAGCAGGTCGACCGCGAGCGCGCACGTGCGGTCCCGGCTGGTTCCGACAAAATTCTGTCGCACTGGGAAAGCGGGACTGAACAAGCGACCAAGTTCGTGTTCGGTGAAACTGTTGACATGACCCCACGGCGGGTTGTGGTGCCCGCAATGTGAGCAGGTCGTCTCGGCGATGCGCAAATCCTGTTGCAGTGGTACCCCGATGACGATTGGGCCCGAGGCGACACGGACGATCTCGCGGCAGGCGGCATCCATCGCAGGGCGGGGAATGTGTTCCAGGACCTCGCTACACAGGACAAGGTCGAACGAGTCATCTGCATACGGCAGGGCGGCAGCATTCGCAGCGACACACTCGATGCGTGGGTGGTCGATCTGGGGTTTCTCAAGGTCAAGCGCGACTACGCTATCGTAGCGTTCGGCCAGGCGCAGGGACAAAAAGCCGTCACGCGCGCCGACGTCAAGTGCTCTTGCGCCGCGTTCGGGAATGAGACCGAAGAGGTCCGCGATACGCGCTTGCTCTAACGGTGAGTCACGGAAATGCTCCATCAGTCAGTATCTCCTGGCTGTCATGTGCTTGTGTTGCGCCGAAAGCGCCCGCCAAGGTTGTCGAGTAGCCACTGCTCGGCGCCAGGCGGGCGGCCGGCCGCCCACCACAAGGTTGTGATCGCGGCGCAGTAGACCACAATCCCGATCGCGATCTTGACGATGAGGACCAGGATCGCCGTGCTCCCAAGTGACTCTCCGCCAGCGTAGACGCAGGCGATCATGAGCGCGGTCGCCAAGGAAGGACGCAAGATCGCGCTCCCCATCTCCGCCAGGCGCAATCCCGGCAATATGCGGGTTAGCATCACGAGAAAAACACCGATCAACAATGCGGCCGACCCCATGCGCAGCAGTGATATTCCGAATGCACCAGTGCCTGGAAATAGCAGGTAGGCCCCCGCCGCGAATACAAGCACCTGGGCCAGTGCGTAGTAGGCCGTGAGGCGGACACGATCAAGGGCAAACATGACGTAGATGCCGGCAACTCCGATGGCATTGAAAACGTTGACGATCGCGATGACCTGAAGAAACGGGATCGCAACGTTCCAGTTGGGGCCAAGAAGAACCGGAACCGCCTGTTCGGCGACCAATGCCAGTCCGAGTCCTGCGGGGATACCGATCAGACTCTGCAAGGAGAGTGACAGCAGGAAAATGCGCCTGAGCTCATCCAGATTGTCCTTGACCGCCACGAATGCCGGGAAGAGCACTCGGTTGAGAGGGGCCAGAAGTTCGGTTGTCGGCAGAGAGGCCACCTCGTCGGCAAGGCCGTACGCACCGGTGGTGGCGCTGTCTTCGCGCCCGCCCACAACCACGAGGTGCAATCGAGTTTCCAGGTAGCCGGTGATGTTGCGCATCAGCATCCATTGCGAAACCGAGAAGATCTCTCGAAGCGTGGCCAACGAGAGGCGCGGGCGCATCGGATGCATCGTGTAGCTGAGTACAACACCGGCGATGCGACCAATCACGGTGCCGATGACCAGCGCCCAGTATGACTTGAGGGCGAATGCAAAGACCAGTGTGACTACGAATGCGAGAATTCGACGCAGGAACAGGAATCGAAAATCTTCTGCGAAACGCATTTCTTTCTGGAAATTCACCACTCCGATGTTCTCGAGCGCTCCGACTAGCAGCGACATGGCCAGGACCATCATGACGTCGACGATTCGTGGCTCGTTGAAGTAACGCGCCGCGAACGGGGCGGATACGATAATGAGCAGCATCGTCGCCGCGCTCTGCAGTATGCGCAACGTCCATGCGGTATCGTAGTGGGCCTGTGTCGGGTTCTTGTTCTGGATCAAGGGAACATGAACGCCGAGATTGAGCAGGACATCGACCAAACCGATGATCACCGACGCCATGGCGATGACACCGAAATCGTCGGGTAGCAGCAGGCGTGCAAGGATCAAGGTGCTGAGAAAACCGATCAGGCGGTCGGTCCAGCGCATCGCGACGACGAGCAGTGCGCCGGAAACGATGCTTCTCATTTTTCTTGCCTCGGGCTTGAGCCGGTGTGTGAGCGTGCGACGCGCCAGAGGAGGTGGCGCGTGAAACCGAGATAAGACCATCCCCCGGCGCGCAAGCACTGCCAATGGGCCTTCACGGCCTCGCGTCGTTGGCCCGCGCCAAGTTGGTGGACCGCACAGGCGTTCCAGGCGCGCACGAGTTTGTGTTGCAGACCGGCTCGCAGGGCGGGCGGTAGCGGCAGGTTCAAAGCTTCAATGAGAAAGTGGGGCAACTGCAGCAGATGTTCATCACTGCGTGAGACCGAGAGAGGGTTGTCCTCGCGCTTCAAATAAGTGAGCTGATCCAGTATTTCGATGCAGCGGGTGTCACTGATCAGGCGAAGCAGGAGGTGACTCCACTCATAGTGGCGGCGGTTGGTAGAGAAGTACTCCGGCCCTATGCGTGAACGTCGGAACGTCGCGGCAGGGGAATCAAACCAGTTGCGTTCGAGGAACGATAGTCCAGGATCCCTGCGAATCTTCGCTGCCATGCCGTCGCGAAAATTCGGCAGCTCGCCCTCCGGATAGCGAACCAGGCCGTCGCTGACAAGAACATCGGCTTCGGGATGACCGGCTAGGGCATCGCAACGAAGCTTGAGCGCGTTTGGCAGCAATTCGTCGTCGTCATCCAGAAAACAGTAGTAAGGCGAAAGGGTTGCCATGAGGCCGGCGTGGCGCGCGAGAGAGACATTCGGCTCTGCTCGGCGTATCACGCGAACGCCTTCCTGCCTGTTCAGCCACGCGACCAGTTCTGCATCAGCAGTGCCACCGTTGATCACGACCACGAGCTCGGCGCCGGCACCGTCTTGCGTCAGTACACTCCCTACCGCTGCTCGCAAAAGTTCGGCGCGCCGAGGATCGGCGTTGGTCGGAACGATGACTGCGATGTCGCTGTCAGGGAAGCGGGGCACTGGGAGAGTTCAGGTCTACTGCACTGTGGTTGCCGGCATCGTGTCAGGCATCGCTTGCGCAACCAAACCAAAATGCCTATGGAGCCACCGGTAGGGCGAATACTGCGCGCGATTTTGGCGGCGGAAAGTGCGTAATTCCGGTCGGGTACTCAACACCCGCCCAGTACTTTTTCCCGGTCGACGAACTCCGAGAATCGCCTTTGCCGCCGTCGGCGCAAAATTCCGAGAAGCGCCTGCGCGCGGTTGCTCCGCATCCTGGATGTCACGAACAGGCGGCAAAGAGTATGCCCCGGCTCCTGCAGCTGCAATCGAGCTCTGAGTCCGAAGGTCCGGCGAATCCGGTTCAAACCAGGGTCTCGACACAAGGGGGATGTCCTAGAAAGCGCTCCGGGCTGGCTGTTGGTCCATAGGCACCGGCCTGGAATACGACTACCAGATCACCTGGCTGTGCACAGGCCAGCTCCATGCGGTCCGCCATGAGATCAAGCGGCGTACAGAGCGGACCGACCACCGATACAACTTCCCGGACGCCTCCGGCGACACGGTTGCCGATAACCGCGGGATAGTTCTTGCGGATGACCTGGCCAAAATTTCCCGATGCCGCCAGATTGTGGTGCAGGCCGCCGTCGACTACCAAGAAAACCTGTCCGCGTGAAATTTTTCGATCGATGACGCGGGACACATACACACCGGCCTCACCGACCAGATAGCGACCCAGTTCAATCACGACTTCGACACCTGGCAAGGCCGACTGAACCTTTGGCAAAAGTGCAGCGAGATTGGCGCCAATCGGGCCCAGGTCGAGTGGCAGGTCGCCGGGAAAGTACGGGATTCCGAATCCGCCACCGATGTTGAGCACACGGACCGGTGCTGGCGCCGCTGCGGCCAGTCGCAGCGCCAGTTCGATGGTCTTTTGCTGGGCTTCGCAGATCGATTCGGGCTTGAGATTCTGCGAGCCTGAATAGATGTGAAAGCCTTCGAAGGCCAGGCCCAGGCGGCCGACCTCTACAAGAAGTTCCGGGACCGCTTCTGCGTCGACACCGAACTGCTTGGGCCCCCCGCCCATCTTCATTCCGGAGAGTTTGAGTTCGAAATCAGGATTGACCCGGATCGCCACACGGGCAGGTAGCGGCAGTTCACGCGAGACCTCGGCAAGGACGCGCGCCTCGTGCGGTGACTCAACATTGAGCAGGACCCCGGCGGCAACGGCCTGTCGTAACTCTTCGCGCTGCTTGCCGGGCCCGGCGAAACTCACCTCGCGCGGATCCATGCCGCTATCAAGGGCGACCCGCAACTCGCCTGCCGAAGCCACGTCCAGTCCATCGACCAGGCCGGCCATGTGGCAAACCAAAGCCGGCATGGGGTTCGCTTTCATCGCGTAGTGAAGCTTGATGCCCTGCGGCAAAGCCGAACGCAACTGTGCGACGCGACGATTCAGCAGTGCTCTGTCGTAAGCATAAAACGGCGTGCGACCGACGCGCGCTGCCAGGCGCGGCAGGTCGATTCCGCCCACCACGAGACAGTCGTTGCGGACCTCGAACTGGTGCATCGGCGCGTGGCGCGGGGCTTCTTTCAAGGTCATGCTCCGTAGAGATGGGCAAACTCGAGGGACAAGGTCTTGCGATCGATCTTGCCGTTCGGATTGCGCGGCAGCGGCCCGGGCCGGATATCGATGCGTGCCGGCACCATGTATGCCGGCAATCGGTTGCGGCATGCCGAGAGCAATGCCTCGGGCTCAAGGCTTGCACCGGGAGGTGGAGTGGCGATGACGATGATGGCCTGGCCAAGTGCCGGATGGTCGACACCAAAAGCCGCAGACTCACCCACCAGTCCTGTCGAGTAAACCACCTCCTCGACTTCGGTCGGGCTGACGCGGTAGCCGGAAGTCTTGATCATCTCGTCGCGGCGACCTACAAAATACAGAAAGCCCTCGGCGTCACGACGCACGTTGTCGCCTGAAAACACGGCAATCTCCGGGATCACATGCCCGGCTTCCCGCGCCGCGACGCCGGCGGGCAGCGGCTTGTAGCGCTCGGCGGTTTTTTCGGCATCGTTCCAGTATCCCTGCCCTACCAGTGCGCCGCGATGGACGAGTTCGCCGACTTCGTCAACTGCGCATTCGCTGCCGTCTTCGCGCAGCACCAGTATTTCCGCACCTGGTATCGCCTTGCCAATCGAATCCGGGCGCCGGTCGACCTCGTTCGGGGAAAGGTAGGTCGAGCGAAAGGCCTCGGTGAGGCCATACATCAGAAAAGGAGCCACGCCGGGCAGGCGGGCGCGCAGCCGATCGAGCGTCTCGCGTGGCATCCGCCCGCCCGTGTTTGCGAAGTAGCGCAGGTGCTGGCAGACCGATGCCGGCCACTCAATCTGCGCCAGCTGGATGTAAAGCGGTGGTACAGCTGTGAGGCCCGTGACCTTTTCTTTCACGATCACGTTGAGCACATCGCGCGGCAGCAGATAATTGACCAAGGCCACGCGAGCACCGACCGCGAACGCAGTCGTGAGCTGACTGAATCCGGCGTCGAAGGACAGAGGCAAGGCAGCTACGAGCGTGTCCTCGGCATGATTCTCCAGGTAGGACGCGACTGATCGGGCGCCGCTTACCATGTTGCGATGGGACAGCACGACACCCTTGGGGCGCCCCGTGCTTCCGGAGGTATAGAGGATCGCCGTGATGTCGGTGTCGATGACGCGATGTCCGGCGCGCATTGGCGCGGCAAGCATATCGTTCCAGCCGGTCACCGGTATGGGTAGGCGCGGCACGCCGGTCCCAGGCACGAGAATCACGTGACGCAGGTCCGGGCATTGGGTCAGGGTTTCAGCCAGGAGGGCTGCCCGTTCCGGCGAGGTGATGAGGACTCGCACATTGCAGTCGCGCATGATGTAGCCGGTCTGTTCGGCTTTCAAGAGCGGATTAAGCGGCACGAAGACCCCGCCAGCGGCGGGCGCGCCGAAGCTCGCAATCACGGTTTCAAAGCGCTTCTCGAGATAGATGGCGACCCTCTCGCCGCGCGCAAGACCCAGGGAATTTAAACCCCCGGCCAGTTGACTGATCGACGTCGCCAGTTGGGCGTAATCCATCGACGCATTGCCGTACACAAGCGCCTGCCGTCCCGCACGCCTTGCGGCGGAATCGAGAACCAGTTCGTGGAGCAAGGAGTTGTATTTCATTCGGCAGAAGATTGGATGTGAAAAACAAGACGGTTCAGGCGGCGGGGCAGGTCGGCGAAGCAGGATTCGCCAGTCGATGTGGCTACCCCCATGTTAAGGGCCGCGCCAGGCCTTTAATCCTTTGAATTATCCGGAATATGCACTGCCACGCCACGCTGGGTCGCCAGTCGCGGAGCCTCGGAACGGTTTCCAAGGCGCGCTGTGAGCCTGCGTAATCCTCGCCCGCCAAAATGTCGTATCGCGGCAACAACCCCGCGCGGGCGTGCGCGATTGAACGCGATGATGCCGTAACGTTCGCGCCGATGCGTCATCCAGTCACGTTTGTAAGCGTCGTCGCCCGAGAGATAGTCGACAATTGCGACCTTGTCGTCATCGATCGCCCGGCGCATCAGTTCGGTGGTCAGGACGGTTCCGACCGATTGCTTGCCATATTCCTCAAGGTAGGCCAGCTTGAAAATCGAGGCGACTCCAGCCTTGACGATCCAGATCTGTGCGGCAACGGCGAGGCCGTCCAAGCGCAGCACTCCGAGGCGCAGCCAGCCTTCGCGAGCGCACAAGCGACATAGCTCAGGCACGAATTCCGGATGGGGTTCGGATCGGTTACGCCAGCTGTGGAGGTAAATCCGCTCGAAGTCTCCAATTGCCTCTTCCAGTGCGGACCCGTCAGATCTGATGACATCGATCGCAAAGTTGCGCGCTTCAAGTTTCTTGCGAGCGCGGCGGCTGGTGTTGCGCATTTGCGAAGGACGGGTGGCGAAATACTCTTCGAAACTGCGGCCACCGACTTCGAGGTACCAGTTGCCGAAGCAGAAATACCGGTCCACCCAGAATCCCGACTTGCGCAATTCCTCAATCGTCGCCATGAAGAACGGCGCCTCGGGATCGATCGGTCGAAGATCGACGATGTCGGCGCGCGCCTCACCCCTGCTTGCGGCATCCGCCAGCATGGCCGCAGCCGCCAGGGTAGCGGCTGGCGCCAGCAGCGGCAGGGCCGCGGGGCTGTAGAAATTCGATAGCCATTCCAGTCTGCGCATTCCGTGTTGACCCGGAAGCAGCAAAGGAATAACGGCAGCCCCGGAAAAGTCACCGGCCAGAAACGCCGCGTCCCGGCCATCCGGCAGGGCAGTGCGCGCCAATAGCGCATACCACTCCAGGGTCTGGAAGATATCGGCTGCGGAGTTCAAATCGCCAGCCGTGGAAGGCAGACCGGCAAGTTCCGCGGGATTACCCGGGTCGTCAGCGCGCGGGAGGGGTACTAGCGGCATCTTGTTCCATTGGCCCATGACCGGCCGGCAGTGGCGATCTCCGGTCCAGGATTTGTTGCTTGGAGAGGGTGGAAGGTTCGCGCCTCGCATCGCCGTGCAGGCATCGAACGTACCGATCGGGAAGCGCCGAAAAATGGGGTATTGCGCATGCGCGCGCTTCATTGGCCCGCCTTGGGAGCGGGTATCATTACGGGTCACCCGACATTGTGCCGGGTTGGTGCCGATCCGCCAAGCTCGCAGAGATCGAGTTTGCAATCTTTGTCCAAAGGGGAAGCGGTGGAAGTTGCTGGCGAAGTAGTACGAATACTCGATGAGATTCTGCGCCTCGGAGCGCGTGCGGCCGACCTTAGCGGAGATTCGCCCCTGCTGGGCGCGATCCCGGAGCTGGATTCCATGGCGGTGGTATCGGTGCTGACCTTGATCGAAGAGCGGTTCGGGGTGGTGATCGAGGACGACGAGATGGATGGCGGAGTTTTTGCCACAGTCGGGACGCTCACCGCATTTGTGCAGGGCAAGCTTGAAGCCTGAGGCAGGGCGCGCACGCTGCGGCCTGCGGGCGTTCTTCCGTGACGGGGTGTCCGGCAGACTATTCTGCGTGCTGCACAGTCCTCCTCCGGATGTGCCGGTCCGCGGCTCGTTCGTTTACCTGCACCCGTTTGCGGAAGAGATGAACAAGTCCCGGCGCATGGCTGCGCTGGGCGCCCGGTCGCTGGCGCGAGCGGGCTACCATGTCCTCTCGCAGGACGCCTTCGGATGCGGGGATAGCGAGGGTGAGTTCCGCGACGCAACCTGGCGAACATGGGTTGAGGATGCTGTGGGCGCGGTGAACTGGCTGGCAGCAGAAACCGGCCAAACAACTGGAATCTGGGGACTGCGCGCGGGGTGCCTCATCGCCAGTGCGGCGCTCCCATTGCTTGAGTCAACTGCGCAACTGCTTTACTGGCAGCCCGTAGTTTCCGGCAAGCAACATCTGCAGCAGTTCTTGCGCCTGAGGATGGCCGGCGCAATGCTCGATGCACAAGGTTCCGGGGCGGATCTCGCCAAAGAGACGCGCAGTGTTCTGGATGCAGGAGGCACTGTCGAGATCGCCGGATATGCCTTGACAGGTGAGCTTGCAACTGCCTTGCAGGCGGCGCAATGCGACCCCGCTGTGAGTGTGGCCAGCCTGGGTTGGTTTGAGGTCTCAGGAGCTGAATCGCCGGCTTTGTCGCCCGCCAGCCAGCGTTCGGTCGATGCCTGGCGCGCTGCCGGCTGGCAGGTCGACGCCTTTGCGGTTTCCGGACCGTCGTTCTGGCAGACGCAGGAGATCGAAGACGCCCCCGGGCTGGTCGCCGGCACGATCGAACTCCTGGGAGCGGCAGCGTGAGCGGATACATTGAAGAAGCCCTGCTGCTCGAGGTTGAGGGTGAACGTCTGGTCGGAATTCTCGCGCGTCCGTTGCAGCCCGCGCGCCGCGCGCTCATCGTGGTGGTAGGCGGGCCTCAGTATCGCGTTGGAAGCCACCGCCAGTTCGTGCTGCTTGCCCGTCACCTGGCAACATCCGGAATCGCCGTGCTGCGATTCGATGTGCGCGGCATGGGTGATGCGGAAGGGGAGTTCCCGGGCTTTGAAGCCTTGAATCCAGATATCAGTGCTGCCGTGCAGGGATTGCGGCTGGCCTGCCCCGGCGTTGAACAGATCGCCTTGTGGGGCCTTTGCGATGGTGCGTCTGCAGCCCTGATGTACGTTGCCGATGAACGGAATCCGCGGGTCGATGCACTCTGCCTTCTCAATCCGTGGGTGCGATCGGCCGCGTCGCTGGCGCGCACCGAGGTGAAGCACTACTACGGTCAGCGACTGCTGTCGCGGGAGTTTTGGGCCAAGCTTGTCTCCGGAAGAGTGAACATTGCGGGCGCGCTTGCCGAATTGTTCAACAAGATCCGGCTTGCCATCGCTCGTCCGGCGCATGTTCCGCAGCATGGATTCCGCGAACGCATGGCGCAGGCGATGAAGGGGTACGGAGGGCGCATCCTGCTGGTACTGAGCGGGCGTGACTTTACCGCCCGCGAGTTCCTCGATTGTGCTGCGAACGAGGTGACCTGGACCGGGTTGATCGAAGACCCGAAGGTTGCGCGCATCGATCTGTCCGATTCGGACCACACGTTTTCCACGGCGGTGTGGCGTGATGCGGTCGAGCGTGCCACGCTCGACTGGCTCAATGGCACTGCCGCGCATCGATGATCACCCTCGCACCCGGCCACATGCGTCGCGCGCTCCTGATCGCCTATCATTTTCCGCCACTGGCCGGCAGTAGCGGCATTCAGCGCACCTTGCGCCTGGTTCAGCAACTTCCGGAGTTCGGCTGGGAGGCGTTGGTTCTGACGACCCACCCGCGGGCCTACGTGCGGGTGGCGGAAGACCTGCTTGCCGATGTACCGCCGCATACCGTGGTGCGACGCGCATTTGCGCTGGATGCCGCACGGCATCTGGCCTGGCGCGGCCGATACTTCGCCTTCACGGCACGCCCCGACCGCTGGGTCAGCTGGCGATTCGATGGAGTTCGTCAGGGCATGCGCATGATCCGGGAGTTCGCGCCAGAGGTGATCTGGTCGACCTATCCGTTCGCGACGGCACATCTGATCGGCGCAGAACTGGCGCGCCGCAGCAGGCTACCCTGGATCGCCGATTTTCGCGATCCGATGGCACAGGACGGCTACCCTGCGGATCCGGCGACCTGGCGCGAATTCAAGCGCATCGAAGAACGCGCTGCCATTGAAGCGAAGCGCTGCGTATTCACTACGCCCGGTGCGTTGCGCACTTATCGTGCCCGCTATCCTGAAGCCGCCCCGCGCATGGCGTTGGTGGAGAACGGCTACGACGAGGAGAGCTTTGCGCAGGCGGCAAAGGCTGCGACTCGGTCTCGGTCCGGGGCGCGCCTGACGCTTCTGCATTCGGGCATTCTTTATCCCCAGGAGCGCGACCCCACGGCTTTGTTTACCGCGCTGGCACGGCTGGCCGGATCGGGAGTCTTGAGTCCTGCCGACCTGTGCCTGCGCTTTCGTGCCTCGGCCAACGACGAACATATCGCCGTGTTGGCCAACCGGCATGGAGTAGGGGGCTTCATAGAGCTCGCGCCGCCCGTGCCATATCGAGATGCACTTGCGGAGATGCTTACTGTCGACGCGCTCCTGCTGATGCAGGACGAAGGTTGCAATGACCAGATTCCGGCCAAGGCCTACGAATACCTGCGGGCCGGCCGTCCTGTGCTTGGCATTGCGGATCATGCGGGCGATACCGCTGCATTGCTGCGCGATGCCGGGATCGACACGATCGCCAAGCTCGAATCCGCCGAGGAAATCGAGAAGCTCCTGCCAAGTTTTCTGGCGGCGGTCCGCGCGGGCACTGCGCCAGTGGCGAGCGCGAGCGCAGCTGCAGGAGCATCCCGGCGAGCAAGGACCGGCCAGATGGCGGCGCTCTTTGATGCTGTGGCCAGACCTTTCGTGGGATCCGGCACGGCCTGATCGCTATACTTCCGGAATGCGCGAACCAAAGCATCGCCGAAGCCCTTCCGGCCCCCGACTTGCCGCAGCACTCTGGCTTGGCCTGTCCTTTGGCGGAATCGGGCAAGCGCTGGCGCAGTCCGAGTGCGGCCCGCTTGCCAACGCCTATGGCCCCTACGATTACTGGGTGAACAAGGCCGAGTTGCCAATCGTCGATAGCAATCACTTCACTCCGGAAGTCGAAACCCTGCAGCGCGGCAAGAGCTCGTCCATCGGTGGCGATCTTGACTATACGTTGCGTGCCTTTCCGAATCATGCGCGTGCCCTGGTTGCCATGGTCAACCTGGGCGTCAAGGAACGCACCGCCAAGCCCAGTGGATCGCGCTACACGGTCGAATGCTGGTTGATTCGCGCCATCCAGTTTCGACCCAACGACGCGACCGCGCGGGTGATATACGCGAGTTTCCTCAGCAAGGCCGGGCGGCGCCCCCAGGCGGTAAAGGAACTTGAGGCCGCCGAGGCAGCTGGCGCTACGAGCCCGAATTTCCACTACAACCTCGGCTTGGCCTATCTGGATGTCGGTGACTTCGAGAAATCGCTGGACCACGCCCACAAGGCTTACCTCGGCGGGTTCAATCTGCCTGGCTTGAAATCCCGTCTCCTGAAGGCCGGCAAATGGCGTGATCCGGTGCCGCCGGTCAAGAGCACAACGCCCGAGGTTCCGCCTGCAGGCGATTCCGGTGGCGCTACTACCGAAGCCAAGCCTGAAGCCAGCCGCTAAGGGCACAGTCCCTGGGCTGCAGTCGCGGCGTCGTTTGCTGCTGGGAGCGAGCGCCGCAGCTTGCGTGCCCGCGCTTGCTCGGACAGGGCGTGTCGTGTCTGTGGGCCCGAAACGTGAAGTTCGTTCATTGGCTTCAGCGGCGTTGCAAGCCCGTGATGGTGATCTCATCGAAGTCGATGCCGGCGACTACTTGGCTGACACCGCGGTCTGGACGCGCGACGCACTCGTTATCCGCGCCGTTGGTGGAGCTGTGCGCTTGATTGCCGCCGGACAGGCGGCGGAATCCAAGGCCATCTGGGTCGTGCGCGGAGGGAGCATGCGCGTCGAAGGATTCGAATTCATCGGTGCGCGCGTTCCTGATCGCAATGGAGCGGGGATCAGATTCGAGCGCGGTCGCCTTACGCTTGATGGTTGCGGATTCTTCGGCAACGAGAACGGAGTACTCACGGGAGGGCACGAGGCCAGTGAGCTCGCGATCGAAAATTGCCGGTTCGGAGACAACGGTGCCGGAGATGGTCAATCGCACAATTTGTATGTCGGCGCTATAGGCCGGCTCAGCGTACAAGCAAGCTGGTTTTACGGGGCGCGAGTTGGGCATTTGCTCAAGAGCCGGGCTCTGGAAAGCCGGATCTCCTACAGCCAGTTTGTCGACGGTAGCGACGGCGAAGCCAGCTACGAACTCGAGTTCCCCTGGGGAGGGGTGGTACGAGTTCTGGGCAACATCATTCATCAAGCCGCTACGACACGCAATTCGACCATGCTCTCGTTCGGCGCAGAGGGATATTCCAGGCGCGACAACGTTCTGCAGGTCGCGCACAATACTTTCGTCGACGATCGTGCGCGCGGGGTCGCGCTGCGGGTCGTTTCCGGAGCCGACGCAGTCCTGTTCGCCAACAATGTGCTTGCAGGGAGCGCCAGGATCGTGGTCCCGGGTGGCGGCGAGACGCGCGCAAACCCGCGTGTCCCACGCGGCGAGCTGAGCGATCCGGATGGCTTTGACTACCGGCTGCGGTCGCGCTCGCGATGGGTGGGCCGGGCCGAGCGGTATTCCGACCTTGAGGCTGCGGGAATGGTGCCGGATCGCGAGTACCTCCACCCCGCAAATTCGCGCGCCGTGCTCGGTCGCGTCATGAATCCCGGGGCGATGCAGTCGACCGCCTGATGCAATCCCGCAGTGTCCAGGAGTGTACTGTTCGCGGCCCGACCCGATCCCCTGCGCCGGCTCTTGCGCACCTTCCCGATAGCGCGGCGATGGGATGTCCGGCGATGGAAAATGCTGATATTGTGCAAGTGTCCCCGGACCAACCGCGAAACGCTGCCGGAGCATGGCCGTTTGCTGCAGCGCACGCCGTGGCCACCTGTCGGATCAGAATTTGGCATTCATATTCTCGGCTCTGGCCGTAACCTTCCTCGTCACGCTGCTGCTGATTCGCGGCAACCTCGCGCGCAATCGCGGCCAGCGACACATGCTCGCCACACGTCGCGCGGGCTGGGTGCGGCCTTCGCATCTGCGCGGATTGGGTCGCGCTGGAGGAATTGGGATCGCGGCCGGTCTACTCGTCAGTCTTCTGGTTCGGCTGGGTGATGACGCGCCCGGCGCTCATGAGGCTGCAAGCATGGGCGTGCTGCTTCTGGTCGCGGCAGCGCCGATCTTCTGTGCCGGACTGGTTGAAGATTTTCTCCAGGGCTTGAGTATCTGGCTGCGCATGACCGCCGCGGTCTGCTCCGCAACGGCGGCCGGATTGATGCTAGGTGCATGGGTCGATCGCGTGGATATCGAGGTTCTCGCGCCTGTGCTCGCGTTGCCACTGGTATCTATTCTGTTCACCTGCTTTGCAGTGGCAGGCATCGCCAATGCGTTCAACCTGATCGACGGTTTCAACGGTCTCGCTGGTGGCGTGGCAGTGTTGATACTGCTAGGAATCGCCTATGTGGCATTCAAGGCGGGTGACGTTTCGATCCTGGCGTGTTCGCTTACTGCGGTAGGCGCGATCACGGGCTTCATGCTGCTCAACTACCCGCGCGGCCTGATCTACATGGGTGATGGGGGGGCCTACCTTATCGGCTTCTGGATTGCGGCCCTGCTCGTGCTGCTGGTGGCGCGCAACTCCGCTGTATCGGCCTGGTTTCCGGTCCTGGTTTGCTCGTATCCCATTTTTGAGACCCTCTTCACGATATATCGCCGCGTGGTGATACGCCGCACGCACCCCGGGTTGCCTGACGTAGCACACCTGCATCACCTGGTTTACAAGCGCCTGGTGCGCTGGCTGATTGGCACGCACCTCGCGGCGCATCGAACGCAGCGCAATGCACTGACTTCACCATACCTCTGGACAGTCGCTGGGGCCGGAGTCGTGCCCGCGACCCTGTTTTGGAATAACACGCTGGCCTTGCAGGTCGGCTGTGCGATGTTCGCAGTTGCTTATGTAGTCACGTACTCGCGCATCGCCCGCTTTCGTTCACCGCGCTGGCTCGTCCTGCGCAAGATTCGCGATGACTGATTCTGTGCGGGCCTCGTTCGCGCCGGAGGCTGCGAGTGGCGTCGCAACAATTGCGTTGACTTGCATCGTTGGCATTCTCGTGGCGGTTCCGGTGTTCGGCAGTGTCGCGATGGACCGTGGCTTCATGGTTCCCAAGCTTGCGTTGGCTGTACTTCTGGCCGGACCAGCGCTGGCTGCCGCACTGGCAGGAGCGCAGTTCGGTACGGGGTCATGCATGGACGCTCACACGCGCGCCGCGGTCGTGACGATGGGCGCCTTCGTTGTCATTGCCACCGTGTCCACCCTGTGGTCTACGGCCCCGGCCGCGGCGTTTTATGGAACGCAGTTCCGCCGCGAAGGCCTGCTCTCTTGGCTGGCCTGCGGCGCCCTTTTTGCGGCGGCTGTTCTCTTGGTACGCACGCCGGGACGGGCGCGCCAATTGTTCGATGCACTCATCATTGGATCCGTGGTTCCGGTAGCCTATTCGCTGCAGCAGCGCCTCGGGCTGGATTTCTATGTATTTGTGATCAGCGATCCGGAGCGGGTCAACGGACCGTTCGGCAATCCTAACTTCCTGGGTGCCTACCTCGCCATGGTTCTGTTACCCACCCTGGCACGCTTGATGACTTCCGGATTTGCGCTGCGCGAGCGACTGCCGTGGGGATTGCTTGCGGCCGGGCAGTGCGCCGTGCTCGCCGCCACGCAAAGTCGCGGCCCGGTACTCGCGCTGCTCGCGGCCGGCTATGTTTTCGCCGCGTGCGTGCTGGCCCGTCGCGGCGCGTGGCGAAGCGTTGCCTGGCTTGCGGTGGTACCCGTTTCCGTATTCGCTGGAGTTCTCGCAGTCAACCTGCTCGACGGGCCGCGCAATTGGGCGCAACACGTATCGTTCGTGCAGCGGCTTGTGTTTGAACAAGGTGCGGGTGTGACCGAGCGCACCCAGGCTTCCTCCCGCAGCATAGAAATTCGCTTCGGACTTTGGCAGGCTGGCAGCTCTGCACTCGCGGACATGACGCCGCGCGAGTTGCTGACAGGTCGCGGGCCGGACCTGGCTTACGAGAAGGGATACCGGCACCTTCCGGAATCGGTCATGCGACTGGAGGGGTACTGGGCAGTTACCAACTATGACCGCTTGCATGCGGATGTCTACGACATCGTCCTCAACTACGGGGTCCTTGGATGGTTGGCATATTGGGCGGTTTTCTGTCTCGCCATGCATGGTGGTGCACGATCAGTGTTCGGAGTACAAGCGTCAGGGTCAGCGCTTGCCTGGTTTGCGGCAAGCCTCCTGGCGGCTGTCTGCGCGGCGGTCCTTGCGAGGTTTTTGTTCCCGGTCCTTGCAGCTCCGGCGTTCGGCATCGGCGCGGCAGCAGGGTGGATCGCGATGTTGGCCCGGGCGGGTTGGTGTGCTCGTGACAGGTCGATGGCTACGGGCGGCGTCGGGCCGGATGCGGACAGTTTGCTGATGCGGGCTGCCTTACTGTCTTTGTTGCTGGTCTACTGGCTGGACGCGCAAATCAACGTTCCGATCCTGACCACCCGGCTGATTGCCTTTGTCGCAGCAGCCGTGCTTGTGGCCGCTGTTGATGAGCGTCTGGGCGACCGGAGGCAAGGGCGACCATGGGTTGATGATGGTGTAATGGCTGCGGCGACCGGGCTGGCATTGGCAGCCGCATTTGTCAGCTTTGTTTCCGTTGTCACCGGAACCGAGGCTGCGGGTGGGGCCGCCGCCGCTTCGGCGTGGCGCCCTGCAGCGCCCTTGCTTGCGCTGATCGGGTTTGCGATCCTCGTGACCGTCGTGGCACCCACCGCAAGAACATCTCGGCCTGCACCCGAAATGCTTGCGCCGGTTCGAGGACTAGCGTCGATTCGCCGCATCTGGCTGTGGTGGGGGGTGGCAGTCCTGATACTTGCCATTGCGCACTTGATGCTGAGGGTTTCCTGGGCTACGCGTGAGGTCGAAGGCTTTGCAGACGGCCTGCGCCTGGCTGCCATGCTTCCGATTTTCGCATTGCCGGCCCTGTGCATTGGGGCGGGGGCGCTGGCGGCGTTTTCTCGGGCCCCAAACGGAGACAGGCGCGCCATGAACGCTTCGGCGGCGGCGATTGTCGGAGCGGCTTTGTTCCTGGGCGGCGGTGTAGCGGTTGCACGCCTGATCGATGCGGAGGTGATCCTGCAGGTTTCGCATTGGGTTAATCAGCCTCGGCCGGCTCTTGCAACCCTGCTTCGGGAAGAGGTAGTCCGGCGCATGCCCGCGGAGCGGGAATTTCACCGGCGCCGAATCTTCGGACTGCTCGAGGTAGCGCTGACCCGCATCCGTTCGAATCGAAAGGGGCTCGATTGGCGCGAATTTGCATCCGAGCTGGACGCCGCCGAGACGGCCGGACGCGAGGCAGTGGCGCGCTTTCCCGGCGATCCCTGGGTGATGCTTGCGCTTGGCAACGTGCTGCAGGTACGCGCTCTTTCAGGGCTGCGTCAATTCGATCCCGCCGGCAGCGATCGCGCCTTTGCCGACGCGCGTGTCCTCTTCGGGCGCGCTCGTGAAGCGTTCCCGGTTCAACCCCAGGTCTACCGCAACTGGGCCCAGTTGGAGCACGATCGCGGCAACACAGGATTGGCCGAATCATTGCTGGACCGCATGGAGGCACTGATACCGGCCCAGGCCGAACCGTATGTAGAGCGAATTACCATGGCACGCTCGCGCGGGGATGAGGCAGCTATAACCGCGATACTTGCTCGAGCCAAGATGCACGTGAATCCCGAATTACTGGCCCAGGTGACTCGCGTTGCAAATTTGCAACAAAATTAGTGACTTGCATCAACTGGCTCCCAAGCCACCTGAGTGTTCTGTACTCAATCTGTTAAACTCGGTGGAATCAGTGGACAATTTCGTCCCTTTTAGTGGGAAATTTGAAGCTGGACAGTTGTCCCGAAGGTTTGGCTGCTTTCTTAGTTTCCAATTTCGTGTGCAGTGCGCCCGTATTTTGGGCTGGTTTGGATTCTCGATGAGTGAGGGTTTGATCATGCAAATGCAAAAAATTGTCCTTTGCCGACTGTTGGCGCCGATGCTGGCCGCCGTAGCGGGACCTGCATTGGCGACCAGTGCCAATTCCCCATCGTCGAGTAACGCGATTGGCGAAGTCAGGGATGCCGGACAGCAGGTTTCGAACTTTGGCTCGGTAAACGTCGCACAGGAACTTGCATCCCGTCTCACGGGCATGCTCCCGCCTGGTGCAAATTTTGGCGGGACAGGCACCGGGCGTTTCCAGCTTCCCGGTCAGGGGCAGACCGGCCTGGCGGGTGCAGGCCAGCCGGTGTGGAATGCCTGGGCAGCGTATTCGCATAGCAATGTTGCATTCAACTTCGCCCCTCGCCAATCGAGTGGCAACATCGAAGTTGGCATGGCGGGTGTGGACTACACGCTTGCCAGCAGGGTGATCGTCGGGGTTGCGGTCGCTGGTGACCGGACGCGGATTGGACTTAATTTCAACGGTGGCAATGTCTCCGGCAGCGGCTGGACCATCGCGCCGTATGTCGGTATCCCGCTGAATCGCAACTGGGCTCTTGATGCGACTGTCGGGATGGGACGGACCAACGTGGATGTCAATTCTGGCGGCGGCACAGGAACCTACCGGTCGGAGCGCACTATCGGTGCACTCGGTGCGAGCTACCGCGGCGGTACGGGCAATTGGCAGCTTTCCGGGCGCGGCGGGCTACTTTTCGCTAACGATCGTCTGGGCTCGTATACGTTGTCGAACGGAACATTCATCTCGGACGGCAAAGTCAACGTCACCCAGCTCCGCATTGGTGGGCAGGCAGGGTATAACTTCGGCGGGGTTGTTCCGTATGTTGGCCTGACCTACATCTACGACATCGACCGCCCTGATCAACAGCCGGTTGCCGGCCAGAATGCGGCCAATGATCGTGATGCCTGGACGCCAACCATAGGTATTCGCTTCTCGTCCGGTGGAGCGCTCTACGGTGGAATCCAGTACTCGTCCGAGCAGAGTCGCTCGCAGGTCAAGAATAACCAGTGGTTGTTCAACCTCGGGTTGCGCTTCTAGAGGCGAAATTGCGGTTCCCGGGCTTTTCCGGCGGTGTCGGAAAGGCAACGCCGATGCGGTTGATTTCCGCATCGGCTTTTTTTTTGTTGATCGGATGTGCGTTGGTGGAGGGGCCGCGCGAGCGGACCGCAAGCATCGCCGCACAGGCGAATTTCCGTCCGGTTGAACTTCCGGATGCTCGCATGGTCGGGTTCAGCCGTGGCACCAAGGCGACTCGCCTCACCATATATATTGAGAGTGACGGTGCAGCCTGGCCCTGGCCAGATACACCGCCGGCCGACCCGACCCCGGTCGTGCCCAGGGTGCTGCGCATGGCCGTGATCGATCGTTCAGAGGCGGTTGCCTACCTGGGGCGACCCTGTCAGCACCTTAAGGTCGAACGATTGTTGGAATGCGATCCTGCCTTATGGACCCAGGCGCGCTTCAGTGAAGCCGCGGTGGCGATGACCAATGCCGCTGTCGAAACTTTGCGGCACCGGCACGGCGCAACCCGGTTGGATCTGGTTGGCTATTCCGGTGGTGGGGCCATGGCGGCACTTGTCGCAGCGCGCAGGAATGATGTCGATTGTCTGGTGACGCTGGCTGCGCCGCTCGATACCGACGCCTGGACAACTGCCAAGCGGGTCTCGCCGCTAAGCGGGTCGTTGAATCCTGCAAATATTCCTGTCCGGGCCGCGGTGCGCCAGACCCACGTGCGGGGAGGGCGAGACGAGGTGGTTCCGTACTCCACCACGTCGCGCTATCTTGCTCGGACGCCATCCGCGCATGTGCTCGACATGCCCAGTTTCGGGCACGACTGCTGCTGGGATCGTGACTGGCCGACGCTACGGGAACGCACATGTCTGGCGAGTTGATCGCAAGCGTGCAGCATGTCGCGCATTCCGCGACGCCGCGAGAACATGTCGCAATCCTTCTTGGCACGCGCAATGGCGCCGGTTTCCTCGGACCGCAACTCGACAGCATCGGCGCGCAGACCCATGGTGAATGGTCGGTATGGGCTTCCGATGACGGCTCGACCGATGCGACCACGGTCGTCCTGGCTGAATACCGGAGGCGCTGGGGCGCCGAGCGACTGTTTCTCAAGCGGGGACCGGTACGCGGCTTTTGTGCCAACTTCCTGAGCCTGGTATGCGCTCCCCAGATTCACGCCGATTATTTCGCCTATTGCGACCAGGATGACTTGTGGGATCACGACAAACTCGAGCGTGCGCTCAAATGGCTGCGCAAACAGGCGCCTGGCCAGCCGGCCCTGTACTGCGGGCGTACACGCCTGATCGATGCGAACGGCAGGGCGCTGGGCAATTCACCCCTGTTTGCGCGACCTGTCGGATTCGCCAACGCAATCGTACAAAGCGTTGCTGGCGGAAATACCATGGTGTTCAATGCTGCCGCGCGAGCGTTGTTGGTGGAGGCAGGCGGTGAGGTTGATGTCCAGACACATGACTGGTGGACATATATCGTCGTTGCCGCATGTGGTGGGGTCGTGCACTACGACGCCAGGCCGGCAGTCGGCTACCGTCAGCATCCGGACAATTTGGTTGGATCGAACCATGGGGCCCGCAGCAAGGTTGCGCGCGCACGCCGCCTGCTCGCAGGCGAGTTTCGGGAAATGAATCACCGCAATCTCGCTGCGCTTGGCCGGCTTTCCCGGCGATTGACACCGGAAAGTCGCAATATTCTGGAGATGTTTTGTCGCGCAAGAAGCGCATCGCTGCCGGCGCGTACAATTGCTGCGTGGAAGTCTGGCATTTACTGCCATACCCTTCTTGGCAATTCGGGGCTGGCTCTCGCTGCAGTCCTTAAGAAGCTATAACTCAAGCTGGGATGCCATGGCATATTCCTTGCCCGCGATTGTTACGCCCTCGTTGCGCTGCCTGACGGCCGTGACCTTTTCGGTTGTCCTGGCAGGCGGAGCGCTGGTTGCCGGATGCGACAAGGCTTCTGCCCCTTCGATTGCATTCGCTCGGGAAAGCCTTGAAAAGCGCGACTACCGTACGGCTATGGCCCAGGCCAAACTTCTTCTCCAGGGGGCAAGTGATTTGCCGGAAGCGCGTTACGTCCTTGGACGCGCGCTAGTGGAGCTTGGCGATCCGGCGGGCGCCGAGGTTGAATTAACGCGCGCGCGCGATCTGGGATTCTCTCCGGATGCAGTCGAGCCGATGCTGTTACGGGCCTTAATCGGGCGCAACAGGTTTCGCGAAGTGCTTGATACCAAGGCACTTGAAAAGGTCAAGTCGCCGGCAGCGCGTTCCGAAGTCATGACCTTGGTCTCGCTCGCCAATTTCTCCCTGGGACGCCGCAAGGAAGCCAAGGAAATCGTGCAGGCGGCTATCCAGGCGTCGGCGACAAATAGCGAGGCGCAACTGTTGCTGGCACGACTGGTGGCGCTGGAAGGCGATTCCGCAGCGGCCTTGAATCTGATCGAGTCTGTCGCAAAGGCGGGAGCGGCGACGTCGGATGCGCTCAAGCTGAAGGGTGACATCCTGGGCTCCTTGAACCGGCTCGATGCGGCGGCCGAGGCCTACAAGGATGCAATCAAGGTCCGTCAGGACTTCGCTGCGGCGCATGCCTCGCTGGTGTGGACCAGACTGGTTCAGTCGGGCTTTGACGCCAAGCACGCGAGTTTTCAGATGGCGCAAAGCGACCTCGCCGAAATGCGCAAGCACGCCGGACGTCATCCGCAGACCACGGCACTGACGGCGCAGCTGGCCGCTGTTTCGGGGGACTACAAGGCTGCCCGTGAGTCCGCACAGTTGTTGTTGTCGAGGGCGCCTGACTCGCCGGTGGCATTGCAGCTGGCCGGGTCGATCGAGTTCAACCTGCGTTCCTACATACAGGCTGAAGCCTTGTTGCTCAAGGCTTTGCAGATCGATCCCGAGGCGTCTGGTTCCAGGCGATGGCTCGCGATGACCTACGTCGCGCAAGGTCAGACCGACAAGGCGGTTCGTGTCATCGAGCCAGCGCTTGTGAAAGGTGATGCGAGCCCGGAACTCCTGGCACTGGCCGGTGAGTCGCACATGCAGGCGGGCAACTACAAACGAGCCGAGGAACTGCTGCTGCTGGCGACCAAGGCCCGTCCGGATGACGTGGCCAGCCGGACCGTTCTTGCACTCGCGCGCATGGGCTTGGGCGAGACGGAACGGGCTTTTGCGGATCTGGAGCGCATCTCCCAATCTGACCGCGGCAGCGTCGCAGACATGGCGTTGATCGCCAACGCGATGCGCTTGAACCAGTTTGACCGGGCGCTCAAGGCCCTGGCAAGTCTGGAACGCAAAACACCGGACAATCCCACGCTGCACTATCTGCGCGGCAAGGTGCTGCTGTCGAAGGCTGATCGCAGTGGCGCGCGCAAAAGCCTGGAACGTGCGCTTGAGGTCGCAAAAGGGTTTTACCCGGCTGCCGCGAGCCTCGCAACACTCGACGTCGAGGACAAGAATCCGGCGGCCGCCCAGAAGCGCTTTGAGTCGGTGCTGGCCGAGAATCCGCGCAACGCGCTCGCCCTGCTGGCACTGGCCGAGGTACGCCGAGAGGCCAGCGCACCGCGCGAGGAGATTCTGGGCCTGCTCAACAAGGCGATCGAGGCCGGACCTGGGGATGTCGCTCCTCGAGTGGGGCTGGTCAACTTTCACCTTGGTGCCCGCGATTTCAAGAGTGCTGTTGTGGCTGCGCAGTCAGCCGTTGCTGCCTTGCCCGATCGAGGCGAGGCCTATGAAATTCTGGCCATAGCCTATGCTGCCGCTGGCGACAACAATCAGGCGCTGGCGACCTACGGGCAAATGGCGCGTTTACAACCCAACTCCCCGCAGCCACATCTCCGCGTTGCGGAGCTTTATGCCATGATGAAGAATCCCGAGGCATCTGCGCAAAGCTTGCGCAAGGCACTGGCGATCCAGCCTAACCTGGTGACCGCGCAGCGCGGCCTCGCCTTGCTTGACTTAAAGGCAGGGAGAGCGACCGAAGCCACGCGCTTGGCCAAGGAACTGCAAAAACAGCGACCGAGAGAGGCAATCGGATACCTCCTCGAAGGTGACATCCTGATGTCGTCCAAGAAGTTTGCGGAGGCTGCTGAAGCTTATTCGGCCGGAATGAAGGCGTCGATTTCGACCGAACTGGTCATCAAGCGCCATGGTGCGCTCCATAAAGCAGGCAAGGCTTCTGAAGCCGAACAGATCCTTGCGCGCTGGGTCAATGACTATCCGGAAGACAAGGCGGCCCGACTGTACGCTGCCGAGGCCGCTGCCGCGCGCAAGGATTTCGCTGCGGCATTCTCCGGATTCAAGGCCGTGCTACAAGTGGCTCCTGATGATCCGCGGCTGCTCAACAATCTTGCCTTTGTCGCGGCGCGGCTGAAGTCCCCTGAAGCGCGTGATTTTGCGGAGCGCGCCCACAATTTATTGCCAAAGCAGCCGGAATTCATGGACACGCTGGCGATGATTCTCGCCGACGCAGGCGAAAACGAACGGGCGCTTGAGCTCCTGTTCAAGGCATCACGAGCCGCGCCCAAGGGCTACGACATCCAACTCAACTATGCGCGCGTTCTCATCAAGGCGGGTCGTACCGCCGATGCCAAGCGCGAACTGGGAATACTGCAGCTTTTGGGCGAGCAGTTCCCCGCGCATGCTGAGGTGACCAAGCTCTTGCGATCACTTTAGGCGTCGTCACGTCAAAGGTGCCGAATGCAAGGGCTGTAGCATATGGAGTCGACCGGGAAGTTTGGCAAGTCGCGCTTGTTTGCGGGCTTTAGCGACCCCTGGACTCATAGAAGGCTCCTGGCTGCGCTGGTCGTGCGTGACATTGCGTCGCGATACCAGGGCTCGCGGGCGGGGCTTGCCTGGGCGCTGCTGCATCCGCTGGTCATGCTGGCCATTTACACGTTTGTCTTCAGCGAGGTCTTCGCTCTCAAATGGCGCCCCGGCAATGCCTCGCCGATGGAGTTTGCGCTATTCCTTTTCGCGGGCCTGATTGTTTTCAATATTTTCGCCGAAGTGGTCGGTCGGGCGCCGACACTGGTGTTGTCGCACCCTCACTATGTCAAGCGTGTTGTGTTTCCGCTCCACCTTCTGGTGTGGGTTTCGATCGGCACTGCTCTTTTTCACGGAGTGGCCGGCTTTGCCATCTGGCTGGCGTTTCATGTGCTTCATTTTGGCGTGCCTCCCTTGAGTCTTTTGCAGTTGCCGCTGGTCATACTGCCGCTGATATTGCTGACCGCGGGAGTGGGCTTCCTGCTCGCGGCTCTTGGGGTGTTCCTGCGCGATGTAGGGCAGGCGGTATCGGTTTGTGTCACCGGGTTGATGTTTTTGAGCCCTGTGTTCTATCCCCTGGCGGCGGTCCCGGCGGAATTCACGGAACTTTTTCGCTTGAATCCGATGACAACAATAATCGAGAACGCGCGTGCAGTCATGATTCTTGGAGATGCGACGGACTGGGCAAACTGGTTGAGCTGGACCTTTGCGTGCTCCTTGGTGGCGATTGCCGGGTCGGCCGGGTTCGAGGCCGTTCGTGGCGGGTTCGCGGATGCAGTCTGAGTCGATGCCGGTAGTCAGCGTACGCGGATTGGGCAAGGCCTATTCCACGCGTCGCACCGCTTCCGGCGGCCTGCTGGACGCGCTGCCATGGCGTTCGCGCGTACCTGTCGATGCGAAGTGGGTTTTGCAGGATGTCTCATTCGACGTGAAGCGCGGCGAGACGATCGGCGTGATCGGGCGCAACGGGAGTGGCAAGTCGACGCTGCTGCAACTGATCGCCGGGGTCCTCCGGCCCAGTGCGGGCACGGTCGCTGTCGACGGTCGCCTCGCGGCGCTGCTTGAACTCGGGGCGGGCTTCAATCCGGAATTTTCCGGGCGCGACAACATCCGCCTGGGCGCAGCGATCCTGGGTCTGGATCCGGTGCAAATCGCCCAGCGCATGGATCACATAGTCGCCTTCGCGGACATTGGTGATTACATTGACCAGCCGGTCAAGCGCTATTCGAGTGGAATGTTCGTTCGCCTTGCGTTCGCGGTCGCGGCGCATGTTGATGCCGAGATTCTGATAATCGATGAAGCACTGTCGGTCGGAGACGCATTTTTCGTGCAGAAGTGCATGAGGTTCCTGCGCGATTTCATGCGCCGCGGAACCGTGCTTTTCTGCAGCCATGACATCGGCGCGGTGACCAATCTCTGCGATCGTGCGCTGTTGTTGTCGGAAGGCCGAATAGAAGCGATTGGTGCTCCCAAGGATGTTGCCGCCCGCTATCTCGAGACGCTGTTCGAGAACTCGATCACCGCGGAGGACGAGTGTGTCGCCGAGGGTGACACCGGTGTTGGCGCGCGTGATGGGGTGGTGCGCCGTGATATGCGCAGCGACCTGTTCAATGGCTCGAATCTGCGCAATGACGTCGAGGTCTTCAGCTTTGACGCAGCGCAGGCAGCCTTCGGATCAGGCGCTGCCCGGATCACGGATGTGCGCCTGCTGGACAATGAGGGAGTCCCACTGGCTTGGCTGGTCGGCGGGGAGGAAGTGACGTTGCAGATCGAGGCGCTGGCGACCGAGGCGATTGCGCGTCCCATACTGGGATTTACAGTGAAGGATCGCCTCGGCCAGGAAGTGTTTGTCGACAACACCTACTTGCCGTACCGGGACCGTCCCGTGCAGCTGCTCGCCGGCCAGGCGATCGTTGCGACCTTCAAGTTTGACTTTCCGTATTTGCCGACCGGGGAGTATGCCGTCTCACCGGCTATTGCGAACGGTACCCAGGAGTCGCACGAGCAATTGCATTGGATTCATGACGCGCTGGTACTGCGCGTGCATGCTAGTCCGGTTCGGCTCGGACTGGTGGGAATTCCGATGCACGGCATATCGCTGGAGCGCAAGTGAGCTCTCCCTCCGATATTGCCCCCGCGCCGAACGAAGGCGCCGACTCGGCATCGGACCTGAGCCTTGCCTTCACCGGAGAGCGATACGTTCCGGAGCTGGGCGGCGAAATTCGTTACGAACACCTGCATCGTTATGCCGTGTGCCTTGAGTCCGTGCATGGACGAATCGTGCTTGATCTTGCCTCCGGCGAAGGCTATGGCGCTGCACTGCTGGCTTCGCGCGCAGACCGGGTGATCGGCATTGATGTCGCGACAGACGCCGTCCGACATGCCGTAGCGCGTTATTCCGATCGGCCAAACCTGACCTTCATCGCGGCGCGCGCGGACCGGCTTCCGTTGTCGGACGCCTGCGTGGATGTGGTCACGTCGTTTGAGACCATCGAACATCTCACCGGTCAGGCTGAAATGATCGGAGAGATCAAGCGAGTTCTGCGTCCCGGTGGAGTCCTGTTCATATCATCGCCGGACAAGCGTGTCTATAGTGACATTCCGGATCACCACAACGCCTACCATCTTCATGAGCTTCATGCCGAGGAGTTCCACGCTCTCCTGAGCCGCCGCTTCGGCAACGTGAAAATGTACGGTCAGCGGATGATCCTTGTATCGTCGATCGCGGGCGTGCCAGGGGGGCGCGAACTAGGATCCGAGCGCATCAGCGCTCTTGCGGTGGATACGAAAGGCCGCATGGTGCCAGGTGGTTTGCAAATGCCGGATCCGGTTTATTTGCTGGCGTATTGCAGCGACGCTTCCCTGCCGCCCCTGCCCGGGTCGGTCTTTATCGACCGGACGCAGGATCTCTATTGCGAACATCGCCAGACAGCGCAGTGGGCAGAACAAGCGCTGCGGGAGAGTGCCGAGCTCACTTCCCGGCTAGAACGGCAGCTGGATTTGAGAACCACGCCACCGGGTGGGCCCAATACGGATCGGGATGACACTGCCGTGCCGGTGAGTCTGGTCGACGCGGCCCCGCGCTTCCGGCTGACAGCGAATGGAGGATTGCTGCGCGAGCGTCTCGCACAGGGGCTGCGCCTCGAAGTACGGCTCAAGGAGGTCGAGGCGGCACAAGGTCGTTCGTTCGAGCTTCTGCGCCTACAGGAGGCGCAATTGGCCCGTGAGGCGCGCCGCGCGCGCCGCGAGGCACTGCGTGCCGAACGGCTATCGCGGCGCGTCGAGCATCTGGCGCAGCGATTGCAGGATGCTGAGCGTCGGCGCGAAGCGGCCAAGGCAAAGTCGGATCTCGCGCAGCAGGGACTCGATGAGTCTGCCCTGCGTTTGCGCCAGGCCGACGAGGCGCATCAGGCCAAGGCATGGGCGATGCAGTGCCATGTCAGGGAACTGGAGATCGCGCACGGCAATCGGGAGGGGGAGCTGCGCGAGGCGCGAGCGGCGCTCGCCGTGCAGGAGGCAACTCTCGCGTCGATCTGCGCTTCGTGGTCATGGCGGGCGACAAAGCCCTTCCGCGACGGGGCGCAGCAGATTCTTCGTTGGCGCGATTCCTGTGTCGGGGTCATGACCACGGTCTATCGGCGGTTGCCAGTCTCGGCTGGGTCCAAGCAGCGCCTGAAGGGCCTGTTTTTTGCGTTTACAGGGTATGCGATGCGTGGTTCAGCATCTTATGAGGCCTGGCTTGCAACGAAGCGTTGGAAGGCGGTCGAGGCAGCGGCAGCCGTTGGCGTCGAAGAGACCACGACGGTCGAAGAGGCGTTGCCCCATGAAGGAGTGCAGCGGGCTCTGCCGGCGGCCGACGGTCGCTGGGAGTGGCGTGACGGAGAGTCAGTCAGGCAGCGCATCGCCGCAATAGACCACGCCCGGCGCATGGCGATGCGTGTGACACCTGCGCAGATGATCAGCTTGTCCGGTGAATCACCGCTGCAGGCAGCGCGTCGCGTGCGCTTGCCGCGTCCACCGGCGCAACCCGAGGTGTCGATCGTCATTCCGGCCTTCAACAACGTGGACCTGACTTGCGAGTGCTTGCTCTCGATCGCCATCCATGCGGAGGGCGCTCCCAGTTTCGAGGTCATCGTTTGTGATGATGGATCCACAGACGGAACCGCCGCGGCGCTCGCCCAGATCGAACACCTGGTCTTGATCACCGGCGCTGCCAACATGGGTTTCCTGCGCAATTGCAATCGGGCACTGCCGCGCGCACGCGGGCGAAACGTCCTGTTTCTCAACAACGACGTTCAGGTCACCGCCAACTGGCTCAACTCCCTGGCGAAGGTCTTCGTCGAACACCCTGATGCCGGGATTGCAGGCCCTCGCATCATCTATCCAAGCGGTTACCTGCAGGAATCCGGGGTTGGGTTGCGCTGCGATGGCACTCCGCAAATGATCGGCCTGAACGACGACCCCGACCTGCCGGAATACTCATTTACACGGCGCGTTGACTTCGTATCCGGGGCCTGCATGCTGGTGCGGGGCGACTTGCTGCGCAAGCTCGGTGGATTTTCCGAAGATTACTTGCCTTGTTACGCCGAAGACGCCGACCTTTGCCTGGCGGCGCGCAGCCTTGGTTACTCGGTTTTTTGCGCGGCCGACTCGGTCGTTGTCCATCACCTGTCACGTACCACCGGGGCGCTGCCTGACGATTTCAAGATGCGCTGCGTCACGCGCAACCTCTCCACGCTCTATCGCAAGTGGCAAGAGGAGATCGATGAGTCTGCACGCATCCGGGCGATCGCATTTTATCTGCCGCAGTTCCACCCGATTGCCGAAAACGATGCGTGGTGGGGACAAGGATTCACCGAGTGGGCCAATGTCGTCAAAGCCAAGCCAAACTTCGTCGGTCAGGATCAGCCTCGCGTTCCCGCCGATCTCGGCTACTACGATCTGCGCGCCGCCGAGGTCATGGAAGCCCAGGCCGAACTGGCACGGCGCTATGGCGTGGCAGGGTTCTGCTTTTATTACTACTGGTTTGGCGGGCGCCGGTTGCTGGAGGCCCCCATCGAGAACATGCTGGCCTCAGGGCGACCGGACTTTCCATTTTGCCTGTGCTGGGCCAACGAGAACTGGACCCGACGCTGGGACGGACGTGCGGATGATGTCCTGATCGGGCAAGCGCACTCCGCTGATGACGATTTGGCGGTGATCGAAGACCTGAGTCGCTACTTTCGGGATCCTCGTTACATCCGCGTCGTCGGGAAACCGTTGATCCTGGTCTACCGGGTCAATCTCTTTCCGGATTTTTGCGAGACCGCCCGGCGCTGGCGCGACGCCTGCCGCGCATCCGGAATCGGGGAGATACACGTCAGCATGGTCGAGTCGCTTGAACTGGCAACACGGACGCTCCACCCGAGCGACTACGGATGCGACTCGAGCGTCGAGTTTCCGCCGCAGGAAATGGCGGATCCCCGCCCGCCGGCCGGGCAAATCCTCAACCCTCGATTTTCTGGTCAGGTCGCCGACTATCGCGATCTTGCGGTTCGCTTTGGAGCCCGCCCGGCGCCTGGATACACACGCTTTCGCGGCGTGGCACCGGGTTGGGACAACACGCCGCGCCGGCAGGACAATCCCTTCACCTTTGAACATGCAACGCCCGGCGCGTTTCGGGCCTGGCTCAACGCGGCGATCGAACACACGTTTGTCGAACGTGGGCCGGGCGAACGGCTGCTCTTCATCAACGCCTGGAATGAATGGGCGGAGGGTGCATACCTTGAGCCGGATCGTCGCTTCGGCCACGCCTACCTGCAGGCTGTACGCGATGCGCTCGATGCGGCTGACATGGGGGTTGCGTCTTGAAACTCGTGGCGCAGCAAGGGGCGGGGTCGAAAGCTCCAGTCGTTCGCCTGGTGGGACATCCGTTCATGCCTATAGGCATGGGGGAGCATGTGCGCGCGACATTCCGTTCAATGCGTGCCGCCGCGATGCTGCCCCGCCTGACTGACGTCTATCGACTGCAGGAACCAAACCCTGCCGAGGTTGCCGAGTTTGGTCCTGCCTTGACCGAGGAGACGGCCGCGATCAACGTCTACCATGTCAATGGTAACGAGGTTGACCAGGCGATCAAGCATCTGTCCTACCGGGAGCATTGGAGTGGGTACAACATAATCTATCCGCTCTGGGAGTTGCCGCGCTACCCGGCGGAGTGGGCGCGACAGCTGGATTTGTTCGACGAAATCTGGGCGCCTTCGAGCTACATCGAGGATAGCTTGCGCAATGCCTGCAGCAAGCCCGTGGTACGCATGACCCTGGCATGTGACGTGCATCTTCGTGCGATGTTCGGACGCCGCCATTTCGGCATTCCTGAGGCCCGTTACACGTTTTTTTTCTTCTATGATCTGCGCTCCTACACGGCGCGCAAGAACCCGCTGGCGGTGATCAACGCCTACCGTAAGCTGCTGGCGCAAATCCCACATGCACCGGTTCATCTTGTCATCAAAGTGAACGGAGCCGATACCGATGTCGACGGGTACGAGGTACTCAATGCCGAGCTCGGCGACCTGGCCGGTCGGGCCACCCTGATCTCGGCGTCCTTGACCTACGACGAAATCAAGAACCTTGTGCGGGCCTGCGACTGCTTCGTCTCCTTGCATCGCTCCGAGGGGTACGGATTCGGCATTGCCGAGGCAATGGCGCTGGGCAAGCCGGTCATCGCAACTGCGCACGGTGGAAATACGGACTTCATGGCAGCCCATGTCTCCATGCATGTGCCGTTTGTACTGGTGCCGGTCAAGGAGGGCGAGTATCCGCATCACGAAGGCCAGGTATGGGCGGACGCCGACTGCGCAGCGGCGGCGCTGGCGATGCGCAAAGTAAGCGAAGACCCGGCCTATGGGCGCGAACTCGGGCGGCGCGCGCGCCTGCACATGCGGGCGAATTTCGGCTACCGTGCCGCGGGTTTGCGCTTTCGGGAACGCATAGATCAAATCACTGCAGCCGGGTCGCGATGAATCAGTGCGCGCTTGATTTGCCTCTTATAGTGGCGAAGCAGTTAGCCACGCTTTGCCGGCTGGGTGCTTGCCTGTGAGCTCTGGTCGCCGGGCGCTCATCACCGGCATTACCGGGCAGGACGGCCGTTTGCTGGCCGAATTCCTGCTTGCCCGGGGGTATGAGGTCGCCGGATTCGGTCGTCGCGCGTCCATCCTCGCCCGCCCGGAGTTAAAGCCGTTGTTTGGGAAACTTGCGCTGTTGTTCGGCGACCTCAATCAATCCGAAGACATCGTCGAGGCCTTGCAGCGTTTCGAGCCGCACGAGGTCTACAACCTTGCAGCGCAGTCAGCTCCCGGGGAATCCTGGAACAGGTCGCTGGCCACCGGCGAAGTGACGGGACTGGGTGCGCATCGGCTCTTTGAAGCGGTGCGTCGTTTCGCACCCGCGTGCCGCGTGTACCAGGCCTCTTCGTCGGAAATGTTTGGCAAGGTGCTTGAATCCCCGCAGACCGAAACGACCCCTTTCAATCCGAGCAACCCCTATGCCGTCGCTAAGGCCTATGCGCACATGATGGCCCATGTGTATCGGCAGGGATTCGGCATGTTTATCAGCTGCGGGATTCTCTTCAATCATGAGAGCCCCTATCGCCCGATGCGTTTCTTGTCGCAGAAGATCGCGCACGGCGCCGCCTGCGCAAAGCTCGGGATAACCCGCTCGCCCTGGCTTGACGAGGAGGGCGAACCGGTCGTCAGGGATGGGCGATTGGTACTAGGTAACCTGGATGCGCAGCGTGACTGGGGCAGTGCGCGCGACAGTGTTGACGCGATGTGGCGCATGTTGCAGCACGGCGAACCGGACGACTTCGTGATCGGCACCGGCCAGTTGCGTTCTGTCAGGGAGATGTGCGACTGTGCCTATACCCACGTGGGTCTGCCTTGGCAGGACCACGTGGTGTCTGACCCGCGACTATTGCGGCCGGCCGAGACCGGTGCGACTGTGGCCAATCCGGTGAAAGCGGCGCAGGTACTTGGCTGGCGACCAAGCTTCGGGTTCGCGGCCATGATGTCGGAGATGGTCGATGCCGCGTTGTCCGGCATGCACTCTTGACGCAATGCCCCTTAAGCCGAACTAAGGACGAAAAAAAGCCCGCTTGCGCGGGCTTTTGAAAGGGTGCGGGACCTTCCGTAATTCAGACCTTGGCAGTCGACCGCTTGCGGGCCACCACACCTGCACCGATCAGACCCAAGGCCAGGAGAGCCAGCGAACCGGGTTCCGGAGCCTGCGAGATGACCGTGTTGGTCAGGTTGAAGCCGTTCGACGGCCCTTGGGCGCCGCCAGCGACCAGATCAAAGCCCACCCCCAGGGTCGAACCGAGTGCGGTGTAAGCAAGGACGTTGTCCGTCTGGGCAAGCTGGCTGCCGTTGAAGGCCTGGGTGGTAATCAACTGCGTGCCAAAACCGGCGTCGTACTGGACCAGAACACTGCTGCCATTGGTCGGCTTGGTGGAAGTCGAGAACGTATCGGTAAACGAATACATGTTGCCGTTCGTCGTCGGAGCACCGAAGTCATACAGGCGCACCTTGAGCGTGCCGTTTGCAGCCCCACCGATGATCGCCGCAGAATTCAGCGAACCGTCAAACACTTGCATGTTGGACGTCTTGGTCGCGCTGGCACGATACATGTTGCCCTGGATGGTCAGCGAGTAGGGCGGGCCAGAATCGCGCTGCGCGGCCACTACCGAGATTCCCCAGCCGTTGAGGGTGCCGTTGACGATGATGTCACCGCCATCATCGGTGTTGTCTGTAGCGAAGAGCAGGGTGTCGGCCGAATCGAAGAACTGCAACAGCATGGCAGCATTCGCCGATACCGGCGCCAGCATTGTTGCTGCCGCCATACTGGTTGCCGCCAGGAGTTTCTTGAACGCTTTCATGATGTTTCCTTTGCTAAGGTGGTTATGCGAATCACGGTGGAGCCCGCAGCCCCGGTATGTTCGGGATCTGTGCTGCATCCCTGCAGGCTACATAAAGCAGATGCCGTGCCAGAAATAGAAATGTCTTTTAAATCAATGCTTTGAATTTTTATGGGATTGCGTTCGCAGGCCCAGTGTAAAAATATTCGACACAAAAGCTCCTGCCAATAGCATCTCAGCCTTTCGATTTCATGCCAAACCGATGCATGAGATCGTAAAGGGTTGGCCGGCTGATCCCAAGCATTTCGGCCGATTTGGCCAGGTTCTCGTTGGTTCGCGCCAGCGCCGTGAGGACAGCGCGCTTTTCCGCTTGTTCTCGCACTTGGCGCAAACTCAGGTTCTCGGACTCGTCGTTTCCGGCAGCCAGTCCGACGTCGGCGCGCGTTATCTGCTCCCCGTCTGCCATTATTACCGCTCGCTTGACAGCGTTTTCAAGTTCGCGCACGTTACCGGGCCAGGAATGGGCATCGATTGCCTGTACGGCGTCGTCGGCCAGGGTCAGATTGGCCCGGCCATTTTCCCGTGCGAAACGGCGCGTGAAAGCGTGGGCCAGCAAGGCCGCATCGCCGGCGCGCTCGCGCAGCGGCGGAATCTGCGCGACGATCTCCGCCAGCCGGTAATAAAGGTCCTCGCGGAAGCGGCCCTCACGCGCGAGCGCCATCAAATCCTGGTGGGTCGCGCAGACGATGCGCACATCCACGGGGATCTCGACTCGCCCGCCGATGCGCTCGATGACCCGCTCCTGGAGGAAGCGCAGAAGTTTTGCCTGCAAGGGAGTTGGCAGGTCGCCGATTTCGTCTAGGAACAACGTGCCCCGGTTGGCGGTCTCGATCTTGCCGGGGGTAGTCTTGCTGGCACCGGTAAAAGCACCTTTCTCGTACCCGAACAACTCTGATTCAAGGAGATTTTCCGGAATCGCCGCGCAGTTAATGGCGACGAAGCGCTCGCTGCGTCGCGGTGACGCATCGTGCAGTCCGCGGGCAAAGAGTTCCTTGCCAGTCCCCGATTCACCTAGCAGCAGCAGGGTTGCCGAGGTGCCGGCAACCTTTTCGACAGTGCGGCAGATCTTGAGCATTGCCGGATCGCGCGTGATGAGGCCGCCAAGGGCATCCGGTTGGCGCATCATCGCCAGCCGTCGGTTCTCGGCCTGCAGGTCGTGCAGGCGGAACGCGCGTTCAATGGTCAGGCACAGGAGCTCGGGTTCAATCGGCTTGGCCAGGAAGTCGTAGGCGCCCAGGGCGATGGCTCGCAAGGCGTTGGACTGGTCGTTCTGGCCTGTAAGGACAATGACTTTGGTCTCCGGCGCCAGGGCGAGGATATTTTCCAGAAGCTTGAATCCTTCCGTCACCGAGTCCGGATCCGGCGGCAGCCCAAGATCCATGGTCACCACCGGTGGCTCATGCCGCCGCACCTGGGCCAGCGCCGACTCAGCGTCGTCGGCAACCTGGGTTTCGAACTTGTCCAGCGACCAGCGCAATTGCTTCTGCAGCGCGGGGTCATCCTCGACGATCAACAGCGGGCGGGATTTGGCAGCCGAATTCACGATCTGGCCTCTGCGGGAAACACAAAACGGCAGCGACCGACCGCAACGAGCAGGCGAGGCTGGATTTGAATTGTCATGCCGGTTCGCGCTGCGCCGCGGTTCGCGCGGGCAGGGCAGAACTCTCGAACAGTGGCAGCAGCATGCTTATGCGGGTTCCGGCTCCGACACTGCTTTCAACGCTGATCTTGCCCCCCAGTTCCTGCACATACTGGAAACTCTCATACGCTCCGATGCCCATGCCCGCACGTTTGGTGGTCTGGAAGGGTTTGAATAGCCGTTCGCGCACGAATTCGGAATCCATGCCGCTGCCATTATCCACTACCTCAACTTGGGCCTGCCCGCCTGCACGCGCGAGACGTACCGTGACCATTCCCGGGCTCTTGCGGGAATCATTGTCCGGTTCGGTTGCATCCAGGGCATTCTGCACTACGTGTCCGACGACGCGTTCGATACGCTCCGCATGCCCGCGAGTCATCAGGGGTTCGACAATTTCGGCGATGACCTGACGACCCTGGGCTGATTTGGCTGCGCGTATCCGTTCAATGATCGCCGCAAGGTCGACCCCAACCGGGGTGCCGGGAGGCGTTGCACCTTCGCGCAACTGCAGCATCAACTGGCGCATCCGCTCGACCGAATGCTCGACGGTCATCAGCATGTCCTTCTGGAACTCCGGGTTGGCGCGATGTCGTTCCGCGTTCTTAAGCATCAGGGACAGTTGCGAGACGATGTTCTTGAGGTCATGCACGACAAATGCGGACATGCGATTGAATGCATCGAACTTGCGCGCTTCGAGCAAGGCGTCGTTGGCCCGCATGCGCGCGAGAAAACTTGCAGCCTGACTACCGGCGGTGCGCAATAGGTCATTGACTTCCCAGTTGACATCCATCGATGTGCGAGCGCTTGACAGAACCACGAACCCGAGCAGATCGCGACCCTCTCCTAGTGGCACGACCAGCCATGCATTGGGCACATTGGCGAGCCATTGCGGTAACTCCAGGTCGGCATAACGAGCCGGGTAACTGCGATACTCCTCGAGGTTGATGACCCAACCGCTGTCCGAAAGGAAACGGCACAGCGACGAGTCGCAAGGCTCGGGCGCGGATTGTTCGGGCATGTTCCAGCGTGCCGACTGGCCAAAAGCACGCCCTTCACCGTGGGGCAACCATAATCCGCCGGCGGGACTTTCGACCAGGTCGGCAAGGGCGCGAATGACCTGCTGCTCAAGGCTTTCAGCGGAATTTTGCTGCGACAGGGTACGGGTGAAACGCAGCCACTCCTCGCGATAGTCGTACCGGTAGCGAAAAAAGTGTTTGCCGACGAAGACGCGTACCTTGGCGCGCATCGATCCGGACAAGACCAGCACCGCCAACCCGAGAAGCGCCGATGCGAGCAACGCTACCTGCAGGGTGCTGCCCCAATCGCCCCCAAAGGCCTTCACGTAATAGCCCACAGCAGCCATGAACAACAGATAGCCGCCGACGATGATCAGGGTGGCGGAATGAAAAGCGGCCTTTTGCGACAGCCTGATTTTCGTTACCCAGTCACGAGTCCGGGAGGTCGATACCAGGAGGAGTGGTGTGACAAGCGCATGGACGAAGCCGCGTGCGCCGACCACGTCCATATCCATGCGGCGAAACAGCAAGGCGTTCGCATAGAGGTAGAGATCGAACAGGAAAGCCGCTCCTAGCCCCACAGCGAGCGGCTTGAGGTTCCATACGGAGTCGCGGGCAACGTTTCGGTACAGCTGCTCGAGTAATGTCAACGCAAGCACCGCCATGCCCAATCCTTGCGCCGCAATCGCGGTTTCAAGGTAGAGCGCGGACGGCCTGAAGTTCGCAACTAGCCCGAGTATGAGTCCGCCGACCACGATCAAGCCGGCAAGCGGTGCAAGGAAATGCCGCGATGCCGCCTTCCAGGACGGTCCGGCCAGCAGGTACATCAGAAAAATGAACCAGGCCGAATAGCGCAGGACATCAGCCACGATACTTGCGGCCGAAGTGCTGCCGGCCTCACCATCCCATGACGACGCCAGTCCGATGCCGGCCCACCCTGCGGTGATCAGGATTGCGGCGAACATGACCTGTGAAGGCTTGCCTGCCCGCCAATCGTGCCTGACGGCGATCAGATGGCCGGCGAATGCCGCGTATAGCAGCACCGCCAGACCGTAACTCCATGCAATGACGTTCACGGCAAGCCACCTGTGGGGGGGGCCGGATGCGCGCCGGCACCATCACGCCCATCCGCTGGCGCGACGGCACTATCGATTGGATTCAAGAGCGCTCGACCTCAAAGCTGCGGTTCGCGATTCTTGACAGGAAGTTTACTCCCCGGCGCCGAGTCGCTCGCGCCGCGATCAGTGGAGCGCACCAACCCTTGGAAGTCGGGCAGGACCGGCCGAACCTCAACAGCTCTGGTTCAACGCGCGCCCTTGCCGGTCAGGACCACGCCAATGGTCTCGAAAAGCACCAGGATATCGAGGAACAGCGTGTTGTTCTTGACGTAGTACAAGTCGTACTGCAGCTTCTCGGCCGAATCTTCCACCGTGCTGCCGTAGTGATAGCGCACTTGCGCCCAGCCGGTGACACCGGGTTTGACGCTGTGGCGCACCGCATAGAACGGAATTTCGCGGGTCAGCTGATCGACAAAGTAGGGACGCTCCGGGCGCGGGCCCACCAGGCTCATGTCGCCACGCAGCACATTGATGATCTGCGGCAGCTCGTCGATGCGGGTCTTGCGAATGAAGCGGCCGACGCGCGTCACGCGGGCATCGTTGCCGGTCGCCCACTGCGGCGTGCCGTCTTTCTCGGCATCGGTGACCATGCTGCGGAATTTGATGACGTTGAACAGGCGCCCGTTGCGTCCGACGCGTTCCTGGCGGTAGAAGACCGGAAAGCCACTTTCGATGACAATCAGGAACGCCGTGATGAGCATGACCGGCAACGACACAAGCAGCAGGATGCTGGCACAGCCGATGTCGAAAAGTCGCTTCAGGAACGCACGAAATGTTCCCTGGCGAAAGCCGTCACCAAAGATCAGCCAGCCCGCGCGCAGCGCATCCAGACGGATCTGCCCCAGGGTCTGTTCGAAATGGCTGGCCAGGTCGAGCACCTTGACGCCGATCAGCTTGCAGTCGAGCAATTCGCGCAGCGGCATGGCCCCGCCGCGGCGCTCGCTCAACGCGACCACGATCTCGTCGACCTTGAGTGCACGCGCGGTGTCGGTCAGGGACTGCGTGTTGGGCAGCAGGCGGTCAGCCGGGACGCGGATATCCTCTTCCGCCGGGCTGGGATAGAAACCGACGATTTGCACGTTGGGATCAGACTTGTCGAGCGCACGGCGCACCGCCAGGGCGTGCTCTCCGGCGCCAAACACCAGCACCCTGCGCACCAGAATTGGCGTGCTGCCAGCGTGCGCGACTCCCAAGCGATGCACGACCATGCCGAAAACCGCCGTCATTGCGGGGACGGCGAGCAGGTCACGGCTGCTGTCGGCCAAGGGAGCGAAAGTGAATATCGCGTAGGCGACCACGCCGGCTACCCCCAGCGAGAAGGCGCCGCGCAGGAGCGACTGTGCAAGCGAGCGCGAGTGGGTTGACTGGTAGAAGCCCATCCAGGCGTTGAACGACAGGGTGGTGATCGCCAATGCCAGTGCGCATGACAGTACGACGATCGGATCGATCTGCATGTGGCTGCCGACCCAGAATATCGCGGCCGCTACCCCGACTAACACAAACGAAAAATCCGCTGCCAGATCGAACATCGTGCGGGCCCGCAACCAGTGGCTGAATAACCGAATCATGCTAGCTCCCGGTGCCAGTTAATCGAATCGGCACAAGCCGGCTCGCGGGGGAATTGTTCAGGGGCGAAAATGTCATTGTTGTTGGTCGTTTCAGCTTGGATGTGAAAGTACTCCAGCACGGGGTGCAACGGGGTGCCGGGAATGTCAAAACATGTCAACTTAATGGCCAATGCGAGTGACATATGTCACTCGCATGGCCGATGGAACACTTTTTCACAATCTCGCGGCTTCTCCGGCCCCGGATTGCCACTCTCAAACATAGGTTTGTCATGCATATCAGGCCGTGCCGGAAAACGTGATGACAATGGCATTGCCGGGACTTTGTTCGCTTCACGAAACATGTCAATTTGCACGCGAATCCTTGAAAAGAAGATTCTCCGCCATGAATCACCAACTTTCCTCCTTTTCGGTGACCCACTCGTGACAAATGGCGCAAACAGGCGCTTTTTCCTGTCTGCGGTGTGTCGTGGATCACATTTCGCAGCCGGCACAGGCGTGGCGTCGGGGTGGGGGCGCCGCGGGGATGGAGCTAAACCGGCCAACTGGCTCAACTCATTCTGCGCACCGCATATCCGGCGCTGTGCTTCGCGACCCGTTGTTGGCCCGGCGCGAGCGGTTACTGCAATACGGCCGGGAGCGTACGCTGCGGGGCTTGGCAGGTTGGTCCCGCCGACAGGAATCGAACCTGTATCTAGCGCTTAGGAGGCACTCGTTCTATCCATTGAACTACGGCGAGCGCGGCGATTTGCGGGCGCATTCTAGCTGGTCCGCAGAGCAGTCTGCCGCGATCACGGCGCTGTTCCGATGGCTGTAACCGATCGGAACGGCCTTGAGCGCCGGTTAAAATCAGCCTCATGATCTCAAGCATCGACCATGTCGTCATCACCTGCCGGGACTTGGACTCCACGGTGGATTTCTATACCCGCGTGCTGGGCATGCGCCTGGAGGAGTTCGGCGAGCCGCCCAAACCGCGCCGCAAGGCGCTGTCCTTCGGGGACCAGAAGTTCAACCTGCACCAGGCTGGCGACCGATCGGTCACCGACATCTACGCCCGCGCGCCGTCCCCTGGGTCGCTGGATTTCTGCCTGATTGCCGCTGTCCCTTTGGATGATGTGATCGTGCACGTGACGGCGATGGGAGTGCCGATCGAGGTCGGCCCGGTGCGGCGCACCGGGGCGCGCTGGCCGATTCGCTCAATCTACCTGCGCGACCCGGACGGGAACCTGGTCGAGATCGCCGAGCGCTGGCCCGACCAGGCTTAGCAAACGTGCCGATTGCCACGCTGGCGCGGGCCGAGCTCGCTTACGGTCATGTGCCGCTCCTGGATCGTGTCGACTTCGTCATCGAGGCCGGGGAGCGCCTTGCGCTAATTGGCCGCAACGGGGCCGGCAAGTCGTCGCTCTTGGCCGTCATTGCCGGGTCGCGCCAGCTTGACGATGGCAACCTGCGCATCACCCCTGGTGCTCGCATTGCGATGGTCGAGCAAGAGCCGCGCTTCGCCGCGGATGCGACCGTACTCGAAGCGGTCGCGGCGGCCCTGGGGCCGGAGGGCGCACTGGTGCAGGAGTACGAGGAAGCGGCCAAGCGACTGGTCGACTCTGACGGCGCCGCAGCGGAGCGACTGGCCGAAATCGAGGCGCGCATCGAAAAAGCCGGCGCCTGGGACACCCGCCGACGCCTCCTGGCAGCCATCGAGCGCCTCGGGCTCGACCCCAAGCGGCAGGTGGCAAATTGCTCGGGCGGCGAGCAAAAGCGCGTCGCGCTGGCGCGCGCGCTCGCTGCCGAGCCGGACCTTCTGCTACTGGACGAACCCACCAATCACCTGGATATCGACGGCATCGCCTGGCTGGAAGCCTGGGCGTTGGGCTATCGCGGCGCGCTCCTCATGGTGACCCACGACCGGGTTTTCCTGGATCGCGTCGCCACGCGCATCGTCGAACTGGACCGCGGACGCCTGCTCTCCTTCCCGGGCAGTTATGCTGCCTATCAGGAACGCAAGGCGGCGCAACTGGATGTCGAGCACGTCATCAACGCCAAGTTCGATCGCTTTCTTGCGCAGGAAGAGGTCTGGATACGCAAGGGCATCGAAGCGCGTCGCACGCGCAACGAGGGCAGGGTGCGGCGCCTGGAGGCATTGCGGCGCGAGCGTGCCAGGCGCCAGGAGCGTCAAGGGCAAGTCGGCATGGCCATCGACGACACGCAGCGCTCGGGACAGCTGGTCGCGGAGTTCACCACCGTTGCCAAAGCCTTCGCGGGCCGGCCGATCGTGCGCGACCTTAACCTGACACTGATGCGCGGTGACAAGCTCGCCATCATCGGGCCCAACGGTGCCGGCAAGTCCACGCTGATCCGCCTGATGCTGGGAGAACTCGATCCCGACGGCGGCCGCGTGCGGCGCGGTACGCGGTTGGAAGTCGCTTACTTCGACCAGTTTCGCGCCGCCCTGGACGACGAGGCCACCCTGGTGGACGCAATCAGCCCCGGCTCGGAGTCGGTCGACACCGCTGCCGGGCGGCGGCACGTGATCGGCTATCTGGGCGACTTCCTGTTTCCACCCGAGCGTGCGTTGGCCAAGGTCGGTGCGCTTTCCGGCGGCGAGCGCAACCGCCTGCTTCTTGCGCGCCTGTTCGCGCGTCCGGCGAATCTGCTCGTTCTAGATGAGCCCACCAACGACCTGGATATTGATACCCTCGAATTGCTGGAGTCGCTGCTGCAGCAGTTCAACGGCACGGTCGTGCTGGTGAGCCACGATCGGCGCTTCATCGACAACGTCGCAACCCAGGTACTGGTCGCCGAGGGTGGCGGGCAATGGACCGAGAACCCCGGCGGCCACGCTGATTGGGAGGCCGTCCTGGCGCGGCGCGCGCTTGCGCGTACCGAACTTGGCGACGCCGCGGTTGATACGCAGCGCGCCAGCCCGCGCGATGTGCGCCGCAGCCGTGACGATACCGCGCGCAAACTATCGTTCCGTGAGGTGCGTGAACTCGAGGAGCTGCCGGGCCGTATCAGCGCCATCGAGGCCGAGCAGGCCCATCTCAACGCGCGCCTTGCCGACCCCGACATCTACACCCGTGCGCCGGCCGAGGTTGGTCCCGCCCGGGAGCGCATCGAAGCCATTGAGGGCGAACTCATGGCGCTGCTCGAGCGCTGGGAGGCACTCGAGCAGCGTCGCGAAGCGGTCGCGACGAAGACTCTATAATCGGTCCCATGAACAGTTCTTCATTGCCTGCCGTCGGAATGTCACGGCCGGTGATTGCAAACGACACCGGAAGCGCCTCGACGCAGCCGCTGGTGTGGCTGCCGCGGGCGCGGTGGGCGCGACTTGCGGTCTTCGCCATGCTCGCGTCGACCCTGGGCCTGACCTTCGCGGCCTGGCTGTCGCCGAATATGGTGTTCGATTTCGCCAACCTGGTGTTTTGCGGTTGATCCGGCGGTGGTGCCGAACCCTCGGCACACCATCCACTCCAGCGCGGCGGGTCTCACGCGTGCCGCCGATGTGAATACGGTTCGCGCAGCGCCAAGCCGACCGCGGCTTGATTGACTTCTCGTCGACTTCACTATCCGTCCCTACCAATAGAGCATGGCCAGAAACTCCTATACCGAATCGTCGATCCGCGTCCTGAAAGGCCTGGAGCCGGTGCGCGAGCGCCCCGGCATGTACACGCGCACCGACAGCCCGCTGCACATCATTCAGGAGGTGCTCGACAACGCCTCTGACGAAGCGCTGGCCGGCTTTGCCAAACGCATCGACGTGGTGCAGCACGCTGACGGTTCGGTGTCGGTGACAGACGACGGGCGTGGCATACCGGTCGGCATGCACCCCGAGGAGAAGGTGCCGGTCGTCGAGATCGTCTTCACGCGCCTGCATGCGGGCGGCAAGTTCGACAAGAAGGGCGGCGGCGCCTACACGTTCTCGGGCGGCCTGCACGGCGTCGGCGTATCGGTGACCAATGCCTTGTCCAGGCGCCTCGAAGCCACTGTGTGGCGCGACGGTGCGGAACATCGCATCGCCTTCGAGGGAGGCGAAGTCGCGCAGGCGTTGAAGAAGGCCGGGCGCAGTGACAAGAACGGCACATTGGTGCGTGCCTGGCCCGATCCGAAGTACTTCGACAGTGCGGCCGTTTCCGCCGAAGACCTGAAACGACTGCTGCGCAGCAAGGCCGTTCTCCTGGGCGGGGTGACGGTCACTCTCAACATCGAGAAGACCGGCGAAGCCCACTCCTGGCTTTATCGCGACGGCCTGCGCGGCTATCTGGAAGAAGCGCTCGCCGGTGCGGCGCCGGTAATTCCGTGGTTCGAGGGCGAACGGCATATCGAGGAAGCCGACGAAACCTTCGCTGCGGGCGAAGGCGCGCAGTGGGTCGTGGCCTGGACCGAGGATGGCGCGGTTGCGCGCGAGAGCTATGTCAATCTGATCCCGACGACCGCCGGCGGTACCCACGAGTCAGGCTTGCGCGAAGGACTGTTCGGTGCGGTCAAGGGTTTCATCGAACTGCATTCCCTTCTGCCCAAGGGCGTGAAACTTCTGCCCGAAGACGTCTTCGCGCGGGCTTCCTTCGTGCTGTCGGCCAAGGTGCTCGACCCGCAGTTTCAGGGCCAGATCAAGGAGCGCTTGAACAGCCGCGACGCGGTGCGCCTGGTGTCCTCGATGGTGCGCGCACCCCTCGAACTGTGGCTCAACTCGCACGTCGAGCACGGCAAGAAGTTGGCGGAACTGGTGGTGTCGCAAGCGCAGGCACGCATGAAGGCCGGCCAGAAGGTCGAGAAGAAAAAGGGCTCCGGCGTGGCCGTGCTGCCGGGCAAGCTGACCGATTGCGAATCCACCGACCCCGGGCGGACCGAGGTGTTCCTGGTTGAGGGCGACTCCGCCGGCGGCAGCGCCAAGATGGGCCGCGACAAGGAGTTCCAGGCGGTGCTACCCCTGCGCGGCAAGGTGCTCAATACCTGGGAGACCGAGCGCGACCGCCTGTTTGCGAACAATGAGGTGCACGATATTGCGGTTGCAATCGGGGTGGACCCGCATTCGCGTGGTGACAGCGTTGATCTCTCGGCACTGCGCTACGGCAAGGTGTGCATCCTCTCCGACGCGGACGTCGATGGCTCGCACATACAGGTGTTGCTGCTGACGCTCTTTTTTCGCCATTTCCCGGCCTTGATCGACGCAGGCCATGTGTATGTGGCGCGGCCGCCGCTGTTTCGCGTCGATGTACCTGCTTCAGGAAAGCGGCCGATGCGCAAACTCTATTGCCTGGATGAGACCGAACTCGAGATCGCCGAGGACAAGCTTGGCAAGGAGGGCGTGCGCGCCGGGTCCTGGCAGATTTCGCGCTTCAAGGGTTTGGGGGAGATGAACGCCGAGCAGTTGTGGGACACAACCATGAACCCGGACACCCGCCGGCTCCTGCAGGTGCGCTATGGCGACCTGGACTTCGCATTGACCGGTGCAAAATTCAACATGCTGATGGGCAAGGGCGAGGCTGCGGCGCGCCGTGCCTGGATTGAAGAACACGGCAACGAGGCCGAAGCGGATATCTGACGCGTTGCTGCGCCGCGGCTTGAGGGCTGCGGCGAGGCAGGGGAGGGTCATGGGCACGGTTGCCGGACCGCTGGAAAAGGGCGCGCAGTCGCTCAAGGCCGGCATCGAAGCCGTGCCGAAGTCGATTCCGCAGCCGCAGTTTCCCGAAGCGGTCGGTTTCGCGTTCGCCGGCGCCTACGCGCTCCTGGTCGCAGTCACGCTTGCGCTGCAGATATTGAAGCGCGTGCGACCCGGGCGCGATTTCACCGACATGCGCCGCAAGGTGAAGAGCTTCTGGGGCATCCTGATACTGGCCACCCTGGCGCTGGGTTTCAACCGCTACGTGTCGATCGTGGTCATCGGCTTTGTCAGCTTCGTCGCCTTCAAGGAGTACCTGACCCTGATTCCGACGCGTCGCTCCGATCACCGCGTACTCTTCTGGGCCTACATGGCCATTCCGGTGCAGTACACCATCGCCGGCATCGGCTGGTATGGGCTTTTCATCATCTTCATCCCGGTGTTCTGGTGCCTGATGCTGCCCATGCGCATGGTACTGATCGGCGAGACGCAAGGCTTCCTGCGCGCGGTGGGCCTGTTGCAGTTCGGGCTCATGACCTGCGTCTTCTCGCTCTCTCATATGGCTTACCTGCTTGTCCTGCCGCAAGCGGGCAACCCCAACGGCGGCGGTGTCGCGCTCTTGTTTTTCTTAGTCTTCGTAACGCAAATGAACGACGTGCTGCAATACGTCGCAGGCAAATTGTGGGGCAGGCGGCAGGTAACACCGTCGGTTCACCCGGGCAAGACCGCCGAGGGGCTCGTCGGCGGCACCCTGGGCACGATTGCGCTGGCAATGGCGCTTGCGCCCTGGCTAACCCCGCTGGATCATCTGCAGGCCGCCGCTGCGGGGCTCCTGATCGGCTTTGGCGGATTCCTGGGGGATGTGACCATCACGGCCATCAAGCGCGACCTGCGCCTGTCGGAAGGTGACGCGCTCACCGCGGGCCACGGCGGCATCCTCGGGCGGGTCGACAGCCTCACCTTCACCGCGCCACTGTTTTTCCATTTCGTCTACTTCCTGCACTTCTAGCTCCCCATGTCCCTCTGGTTGCGCGCCTTGTGCCGCTGGCTTTTCGTGGTGTTGCTGGCCTGGCCGATCTGCTTGGTCATGCTCGGCATGAACGTGCGCCACCGCAACCGTCTGCCTATTCGGGGGCCGGCGATCGTGACGCCCAATCACAACAGCCACCTGGACACACTGGCCATGCTGACCCTGTTCCCCTTGCGGCGCATTCCGCGGGTGCGACCGGTGGCGGCGGCGGACTACTTCCTCAAGACCGGGTTTCTGGGCTGGTTTTCGCTCAATTTCGTCGGCATCATCCCCATCGTGCGCCGCCGCGGCGAGGACGGTGCAGATCCCCTCGCAGCATGCTACGAAGCGCTCGCGCGCGGCGAGATCCTCATCATCTTTCCCGAAGGTACGCGCGGCGAACCGGAGCGCATGCAGGAACTGAAGTCCGGGGTGGCGGTGCTGGCGTCGCGCTTTCCCGATGTGCCGGTGGTGCCCGTGTTCATGCATGGATTGGGCAAGTCCATGCCCAAGGGCGCGTTCGTGCCGGTGCCATTCTTCGTCGATGTGTACGTCGGATTGCCGATGACCTGGCGCGCCGATGCGGCAGGCGGCGACAAGCGCGCCTTCATGGCCGCATTGTCCGACAACATGCGCGTGCTGTCGACCAAGCACGACCGGCCCGAATACGATTAGGGCACCCCGCAGAGGTAAAATTGAGCGGTGAAATCGTCGCTTTTGCCGTCGCTCCTGTTGATGTCAGGCCTTCTGGTCGCAAGCGCATCTGCGCGTGCCGACCTGTACGGCTATATCGATGACAAGGGGCAAATCCACCTGGCCAACGAAAAGCTCGACGCGCGTTACGAGCTGTTTGTGAAGGGCGAGACGACAAGCGAATTCAAGCGCGCACAGGAGTCCGGTCGAGATACCGAGATCGCCGCCGAACTCAAGTACCTGCCTGCGCCGGACGATCTGTCGGACCACGTCATATACAAACGCCTGCAGAAAAGTCCCAACGTCGCGCGCTTTGAGTCCCTGGTACTTGCTGCGGCCGAGCGTCATCGCCTCGAAGCAGCGCTCGTCAAGGCAGTCATCGCGGTGGAGTCGGCCTACGACCCGCAGGCAGTGTCGCGCAAGGGGGCGATGGGACTCATGCAGCTCATTCCGGGGACGGCCGAACGCTTCGGCGTCAAGCGCAGCTTCGATCCCCAGGAGAACATCCGCGGTGGCACCCGCTACCTGCGCGAACTCATCGACCTTTTCAAGGGCGACCTGCGCTTGGCGCTGGCCGGTTACAACGCCGGCGAAGGAGCCGTTCAACGCTATCGCAACACCATTCCGCCGTTTCCCGAGACCCAGGCTTATGTCAAGCTGGTGCTGCGCTTCTACGAGCACTTCAGTGGCGGCCCGAAGCCGGAGCGCGTCATGCCTGTTGCAGTACCGCAGTCCGACCGCGACCGGATTCGCATCACCCTGCCGGCACGCAGCAACCTGCCGCCCGGCGGGCGCCACGTTCCCGGGTTGATGCGTGATCCCGCGTCTGCGACGGCAGCCGAAAAAGAGACGCAATGAAACCGCGCCTCAAGTACAAGGCAACTGCGGGCAGCCCGCAGGAGGACCTTTTTTATTCAACCTATCAGTCAGAGGAAGTCTTGATTTTGCAACATACGGAAACGCAAGCCGACGCAACCACAACTACCTTCGAAGCACCAACTCCCGACGCAACGATAGCCCCCGTATCACCCGAATCGGACAACGCAGATCTTTTGGCGTCGGCCGGAGGAGGTCCCCCGCCGCCTGTCGGCGGTGGCCAGCCGCCATCCGGTGGTGGCGGTCCGCTACCGCCCCTGCCAGAGGGCGACTACCTGCCGCTGGGCCTCTACGCCGAGCGTGCCTACCTGGACTATGCCGTGTCGGTAGTCAAGGGGCGCGCGCTGCCGGATGTCGCCGACGGCCAGAAGCCGGTGCAACGGCGCATCGTTTTCGCGATGCACGAGATGGGCCTGGGGGCGGGAGCCAAGCCGGTCAAGAGCGCGCGCGTGGTCGGCGACGTGCTGGGCAAGTTCCATCCGCATGGTGACCAGTCGGCCTACGACGCGCTGGTGCGCCTGGCGCAAGGTTTCACGCTGCGCTATCCGCTCATCGACGGGCAGGGCAACTTCGGCAGTCGCGACGGCGACAGCGCCGCGGCGATGCGCTACACCGAGGCGCGCCTGACGCCGATCGCGCGCCTGCTGCTCGACGAAATCGGCATGGGTACGGTCGATTTCGTGCCCAACTACGATGGCTCGATCGAGGAGCCCAGGCGCCTGCCGGCACGCCTGCCCATGCTCCTGGCCAACGGCGCGTCGGGCATCGCCGTGGGCATGGCCACCGAGATTCCGTCGCACAACCTGCGCGAAATCGCGCGTGCCGCGGTGGCGCTGATCCGCAAGCCGCGCATCACTGATGCCGAACTTCTGGAGCATGTCAGCGGCCCCGATTTTCCCGGCGGCGGGCAGATCATTTCCTCGGGCAGCGAGATTGCGGATGCCTACGCGACCGGCCGCGGCTCGATCAAGGTGCGCGCGCGCTGGAGCATCGAGGAACTGGCGCGCGGGCAATGGCAGGTGGTGGTGAATGAATTGCCGCCGGGCACCTCGACCCAAAAGGTCATGGAAGAGATCGAGGAACTCTCCAATCCCAAGGTTCGCGCCGGCAAGAAGTCGCTTTCGCCCGAGCAGCAGAACCAGAAGGCGCTCCTGCTGTCGGTACTCGACCGGGTGCGCGACGAATCCGGCAAGGAAGCCGCGGTGCGCCTGGTCTTTGAACCGCGCACCTCAAAGATCGACCAGGGCGAGTTCATGACCGTGCTTCTTGCCCACACCAGCATGGAGTCCTCGGTCTCGGTCAACATGGTAAGCGTCGGCAACGACGGCCGGCCGCAGCAAAAGTCGCTCAAGACCATGCTGGTCGAGTGGTGCGATTTCCGCTTCCAGACGGTCACTCGGCGCACCCGCCATCGGCTGGGCCGTGTCGACGATCGCATCCATATCCTCGATGGACGCATGATCGTCTATCTCAACATCGACCGTGTGATCAAGGTCATCCGCGAGTCCGATGAGCCCAAACCTGCGCTGATGGAAAAGTTCAGGCTCAGCGCGATCCAGGCCGAAGACATCCTGGAGATACGTCTGCGCCAGCTGGCGCGGCTGGAAGGTATTCGCATCGAACAGGAACTCAAGGACCTGCGCGGCGAGAAGAAGGAACTGGAGAACCTGCTCGCCGACGATGGCGCGATGAAAAAGCTGGTGATTCGCGAAATCGAAGCCGATGCCAAGCAGTACGGTGATGCGCGCCGCACCGTAATTGAAGCAGCCGATCGCTCGGTCGTGTCGCAGAGCGTTCCCGACGAGCCGGTGACGGTGATCTTTTCGGAAAAGGGCTGGGTGCGCTCGCGCGCCGGCCACGGACACGACGCGACGCTCTTCAGTTTCAAGGAGGGCGATGCCCTGTACGCGGCCTTCGAATGCCGCAGCGTGGATCAGGCCATCCTGCTCGGCTCCAACGGGCGTGCCTACTCGGTGCCGGTAGCGCAACTGCCGGGCGCGCGCGGCGACGGCGTGCCCGTCACCACCCTGATTGACCTGGAGGCGGGGACGCGCATCCTGCACATGCTGGCCGCGCCGGGTGATGCACGGGTCGTGGTGGCGGCGACCAATGGCTACGGCTTTGCATGCAAGATCGCCGACATGGTGTCAAGGGTCAAGGGCGGCAAGGCCTTTCTCAAAGTGGACGAGCAAAACGAGCCGATCCGTCCGGCGCTCCTGGCCGAGGGCGCGACTCGCGTCGCGGTCATGGGGTCGCTGCAACGCCTGCTGGTATTTGCGATCGACGAGGTCAGTACGCTCACGGCCGGGCGCGGCGTGATCCTCATGGAAATGGAGCGCAAGGAAACCCTGCTGGCCGTGGGCGCAGTCGGCCCCGGTGGGGTGGTGATCGAGGGGGCAGGTCGAGGCGGCAAGGAGTTCAACGTGCCACTGGGTCCGAAGGTCCTCAAGACCTACGAGGGGCGACGTGCGCGCAAGGGCAAGCTCCTGGTCGAACGTGTGCGCGCGTCGGGAATCCGGCCGGTGTTTGAATGAGGTCGACGGCGGCTGCGCTGATCCTGGCCGCGGGGCTCAAGGAGGCCGCGATCAATGCGGCGCGCTTTGTGGTCGTGCTGCACGGCGAGACCCTGCGTTTGCCGCCACGGCCATAAAAATTGGAGACTTCCCTCCAAAATGGGAATTCCGGCGGCGCAAGGCCTAGAGCGAGTGCGATAATCGCGCCGCCGTACACGAGCCCGACGCGGAGGGACCCGGGTTGATCAACTCGCCAGCGCGCATCGCATCGATGCCGCTTGAGCGCACTTGAAAAGGCTCGTTTCATGCAATTCGACTATGTGATCGTCGGCGCCGGGTCGGCTGGCTGCGTGCTGGCAGGACGCCTGTCTGAGGACCCGGCCGTGCGGGTATGCCTCCTGGAGGCCGGGCAGAGCGACGATTCGCCGCTGGTGCGCGCACCAGCCGGTGCGGCACTCATGGTGCCGATGAAGATCCGCAACTGGGGTTTCGAGACCGTGCCGCAGCCCGGCCTCAACGGTCGCCGCGGCTACCAGCCGCGCGGCAAGACCCTGGGCGGTTCCAGCTCGACCAACGCGATGGTCTACATTCGCGGCCGAGCGTCTGACTACGATGCATGGGCCAGGCCGCATTCCGAGGGCGGTTATGGCTGCGACGGCTGGTCCTGGCAGGATGTGCTGCCGACCTTCATCAAGGCCGAAGCCAACGAGCGCCTGGGCGCGCCGCTGCACGGCAAGGATGGGCCGCTCAATATCGCCGAACTGCGCACGCCCAGCCGATTCGGGCAGGTATTCATCGAGGCGGCCCGACAGGCCGGCCTGACCGAGGTGGACGACTTCAACACCGGCGACCAGGAAGGTGTGGGGCGCTATCAGGTCACGCAAAAGGGCGGCCAGCGCATGAGCGCGGCGCGCGCCTACCTGCACCCGGCAATGGGGCGCCCCAATCTCACCGTACTGACCGGCGCGACCACGCTCAAGGTCCTGCTGCGCGAACGGCGCGCCGTCGGCGTGCTCGTCGATCACGGCGGCACGGTCAAGGAGATTGCCGCGGCGCGCGAGGTCATCGTCTCGGCCGGTGCGCTTCAATCGCCGCAGGTCCTCATGTGCTCGGGTATCGGACCCAAGGCGCACCTCCTGGAAGTGGGCATCTCGCCGGTGGTGGATTCGCCTGCGGTGGGCGCCAACCTGCATGACCACGTCGACTACATCATCAATCGGCGCCACGCCACGACCGAATTGTTCGGCATGTCATTCGCAGGCATCATCAACCTCTTCTCGGAGATCGGGCGCTATCGTCGCGAGCAGCGCGGCAAGGTGACTTCCAACTTCGCCGAGGTGGGCGGGTTCGTCAAGACGCTGCCGGATCTGGCCGATCCCGACGTGCAATTCCACTTCGTCATCGGCATGGTCGACAACCACAACCGCACCCGCCACCTGGGTCATGGCTATTCGCTGCACTCGTGTGTCCTGAATCCCAAGTCACGCGGCAGCCTGCGGCTGACTTCGGCCGACGCACGCGACGCACCGCTGATCGATCCGGCCTTTTTGACCGTGCGGGAGGATATCGAGACGCTAATTCGCAGCTTCAGGCTCATGCGACGCATCCTGAACGCGCCGGCCTTTGCGCCCTACCGCGGGCGCGAGCTTTACACCGAAGCCTTGCGCGAGGACGATGACGCCGGCATCGAGCAGGCCATCCGCGAGCGCGCCGACACGATCTATCACCCGGTCGGCACCTGCCGCATGGGTGGCGATGCCGGATCGGTGGTCGACACGCGCCTCAAGGTGCGTGGCGTTGACGGGCTGCGAGTGGTCGATGCCTCGATCATGCCGGAGCTGATTTCAGGCAACACCAACGCGCCGACCATCATGATCGCCGAGCGCGCCGTCGAAGCCATTCGCGCGGGGGTGTGAGGCACGCTCGGCACTGCCGCTGGCCCGCACGCCGGGTGGGCAGCAATGCGCTCCTGGTTTACCATCGGTCCTCCATCAAGGAACCCGGAGACGTGCATGGCCCAGGACGAAGAAGGCAAGTTGCCGCTGGAGTACTTCTACCACTGGGAGAAGAGCACCCCTGACAAGGTATTCCTGACCCAGCCCGCCCCCGGCGGGGTGGTGCGCGACATCACCTGGCGCGAAGCGGGCGACGAGGTGCGGCGCATCGCCGCGTGGCTCACCACCCAGGGCTGGCCGGCGGGCAGCCGGGTGGCCATCCTGGGCAAGAACAGCGCGCACTGGATGCTGGCTGACCTGGCCATCATGATGGCCGGCCACGTCTCGGTGCCGATGTACTCGACCTTCAGCGCCGACGCGCTCAACTACATCCTTACCCACAGCGAAGCGCGCGCCTGTTTCGTCGGCAAGCTAGATGAAATCGGCGGCCTCAACGAGGGCGCGCCGCCGGGCCTGCCCTTGATCACCCTGCCGCTATCGCCGGCGGCGGTAGCCGGTACGCCGTGGGACACACTGATCAGGGACACAGCGCCGCTCACCGCCTCGCCGGTCAACGGCCCTGACGACCTGTGGACCATCGTCTACACCTCGGGGACGACCGGCCGCCCGAAGGGGGTGATGCTCAAGTTTTCGGCTCTCAAGTGGGCTGCCGGGCCATCGCTGTCGCGCATTCGCATCTCCAGCGAGGACCGCTTTCTCTCCTATCTGCCGCTGGCGCACATCATGGAGCGGGTGGTGCTGGAGCTTCCCGCCGTGCATTACGGCGCGCACGTCTACTTCGCCGAGGCGCTGGACACTTTCCTGGCCGACATCAGGCGCGCCCGGCCGACAGTGTTCATGTCGGTGCCGCGCCTGTGGGTCAAGTTTCAGCAGGGGGTGCACGCAAAGATGCCGCCGGAAAAGTTGCGGCGCCTGTTGCGCATTCCCATCCTGCGCGGCATCGTGCGCAAGAAGGTGCTGACCGGGCTGGGGCTTGAAAACTGTCGCCTGGCCGGCAGCGGCGCCGCGCCCCTGCCTTCCGATGTGCTGCGCTGGTACCGTGACCTGGGCCTGGACATGGTCGAGGGATACGGCATGACCGAGAACGCCGCCATCTCGCATGCCACGCTGCCTGGATCGAGCCACCCTGGCACGGTCGGCGTGCCGTATACGGGGGTCGAGTCGCGCATCGATCCCGAGACCGGCGAGGTGCAGATGCGCTCACCCGCGGTCATGGCGGGCTACTACAAGGAGCCAGAACTCACGCGCGCTGCCTTTACTGCCGACGGCTGGCTGCGCACCGGCGACAAGGGGCGCATTGATGCAAACGGATGCCTGGTCATCACCGGGCGTGTCAAGGACATCTTCAAGACCAGCAAGGGCAAGTACATTGCCCCGGCGCCGATCGAGGATCTGCTGGTGAATCATCCGGCGATTGAGGCCGCAGTGGTCTCGGGCGGCAACCTGGACCAGCCGGTGGCCATGGTCATGCTTTCGCCGGAGGCGGTTGCGGCATTCCACGGGGCGGGCAAGGCTGCACTTGCAGCGCAGCTTGCTGCGCATTTGAAGAGCGTCAACGACCGGCTCGACGGGCACGAAAAGCTGCAATGCCTGGCCGCGGTGACCACGCCCTGGACACCTGAAAGCGGGTTTGTCACGCCCACGCTCAAGGTCAAGCGCGCGCGCATCGACGAGGTCTACGCCCCGCTATTCGCGGCCTGGGTCAAGTCGCGCGAGCCGGTGGTGTGGGCCTAGCGGGAAGGTAGATCAAGCATGAGTGATGAGCCGCTGTCGGAAATTGATCTCTTCTGGTCGTTTCGCAGCCCCTATTCCTACCTGGCAATACCCGGTGCACGGCTCCTGGAGGTCGATTTCAAGGTGCGCGTGCACTTTCGTCCGGTGCTGCCGCTGGCGGTGCGCGAGCCCGGATTTTTCAGCCCGGACAATTTGAAGCGCGCCCGCTACATCGCGCTCGACTGGCTGCGCCGCGCCGAGATGCTCGGCATGCCGCACGCCTGGCCGTCTCCGGACCCCATCGCGCAGGACCTGAAGACCTTCAAGGTGGCAGCCGAGCAGCCGCACATCCATCGCCTGACCTGGCTGGGGGTGGAGGCCCAACGCCGCGGCCAGGGCCTGGCCTTTGCCGGCGAAGTTTCTTCGCTGATCTTCGGTGGCACCCGCGGCTGGAACGAGGGCACGCGACTGGCCGAAGCCACGGCCCGGGCAGGCTTGGACCTGCGCGCGATGGAGGCAGCGATCGCCGATCCATCCTCGCATCAGGCCGAGGTGGAGGCCAGCCAGGCGGCGCTTGCTGCCAGTGGCCACTGGGGCGTGCCGACCTTTGTCTACAACGGTGAGCCGTTTTTCGGCGAGGATCGCATCGACACCCTGCGTTGGCGCCTCGGCAAGCAGGGTCTGGCGCGCGTGTAACGATTCACGGCACACAACCCTGATGCGGAGTTTGCCTATGCGCAGCATGATCACCCGCTGGTTCACAATCGCCAGCGCAGCGATGTCGTTCGCCTTACCCGTCGCTGCCCAGGAGGCGTGGCCTGCGCGCGCCATTCGCATCATCGTGCCCTTCGCGCCGGGTGGTGCGACCGACATCATGGCGCGCCTGTTCGGCAAGGTACTGGGCGAGAGTATCGGGCAGTCGGTGGTGATCGAGAACAAGCCGGGCGGCGGCACTGTCATCGGTACCGAACTGGCGGTGCGCGCGCGAGCGGACGGTTACACAATCATCATCGTCTCTGCGCCGATTGCGACCAACCCCGGCCTCATGGCGAGCCTGCCCTACGATGCGCTACGTGACCTGGCGCCTGTCATCAACGTGAGCGCGCAAGGCTTTCTGATCACGGTCAACGACAAGCAGCCCTACAAGACATTGGCAGACCTGCTGGCCGCCGCACGCAGGCCGGATGTCGAATTGCCCTATGCCTCGCCCGGCAACGGCACGCTTATGCACTTAGTCGGGCAGGTATTCAACGCCGAGTACCAGACCCGCTTTCTCCACATCCCCTACAAGGGTAGTGGACCGGCGTTGCAGGACGCCATGTCGGGACAGGTCCCCGTGTTCTTTGACGCCATCACGTCTTCCATGGGGGCGGTGCAGCAGGGACGCCTGCGCGTGCTGGCAGTGACCAACCCAACGCGCTTGCGTGCCCTGCCGGAGGTGCCGACCGTGCGCGAACTGGGTTACCCGCGGGCCGAGGCGACGGCGTTCTCGGGGTTCATGGTGCCGGCCGGAACGCCCGCGGCGATCGTCCAGCGCCTCAACGCCGAATTCAACAAGGCACTTGCCAGTGCGGAGGTGCAAGACCGCCTGGTCGCGCAAATGGGCGGCACGCTTATCGGCGGCACGGCGCAGGAATTCGGCAACCTGCTGCGCACCGAGACCGAGCGCTGGGTGCCACTGATCCGGCGTCTGGGGCTCAAGGCCAATTAGGAGCCCGCACGCCGGCCGCTTTCCGCGCGCGTGACCGGCATGCGCCTGCCGATCGCGACCGTCGCCACGACCGCCGCGGCGAAGACGATCATCATGGGCGTCACCCGCTCGCCCAGCAGCCAGGCGGCAATCATCATGGTGAAGAACACCTGCACAAGCTGTACCTGCGAGACGCGCGCGACCCCGCCTAAGTCCAGGCCCTTGTACCAGGCGAAAAAGCCGATGAATTGCGCGAAGATCGAGACGTAGAAAAAGCCCGCCCACTGCGGCCAGCCGGCAGCGGCGAAGTCGCAGCGCGCCAGGCTGTCGGCGACCGGCCAAAGCAGGAAGGGCGCGCTGACGAGAATGGCCCAGCTGATGGTTTCGCGTCCGCCCAGTTCGCGCGTCAGGCGCGCGCCCTCGGCGTAGCCGAATGCGCCGACCACCACGGCAGCAAAGAGCGCCAGGTCGGCCATGTGCAGGGCGCCGCCACCGTTGAAGACGGCGAAGGCGACCACCAGCGCGCTTCCGGTCGCCGCCGCGATCCAGAAGCCCATCGAGGGGCGCTCGCGATTGAGCCAGGCGCCCATGATCGCCGTCGCCAGCGGCAAAAGGCCGACCACGATCGCGCCGTGCGCCGAGGGCACATGGCGCAAGGCCAACGAGGTCAACGCCGGGAAGCCCAGGACCACGCCCAGGCCGACTGCCAGAAGGCGCATGACCTGTGGGCGCGAAGGCCATGGGGCGCGAATCGCCAGCAGGAAGACAGCCGCCGGCACGGCAGCGACGAGCGAGCGTCCCAGTCCGACGAAGATCGGGTCGAGGTGCGCGACGGCGATGCGCGTGCCGGGCAGGCTGCCACTGAAGATCAGCACCCCCACCAGTCCCAACAGTAGACCGTTGCGCTCGGCTCGTGCGGCAGGTGAGGTCAGAAATTCCACTCAACGTCAAATCTGTCGCCGACGGCGAGGGTGGTGCCGATCCCGGCGGTGACGATGACGTTCTGCCCGAAGATCAATCCCAAATCCTTGTGGTCCCGGTAGTGCGCCAGGATGTCCAAGGGGTCGTCACCGCGGACTGCGGTGTCCTGGTCGATGGACGGGATGGGGCAGCGCGGGCAGGGCTTGACAGGGGTCAGGACCGTCGCGCCGCACCTCAGCGAGACCATGCGGTCCTCGTCGCCGGGGCCGACGTCGGCCAATACGAGATTGGGCCGGAATCGGTTCATTGGGATCGCATTTCGCCCCGCTTCGATCAGGCGGTCGTTGAGTTCGGCGAGGGTCGCCTCCGCGACCGCGAGGATGGGGTAACCGTCGGAAAAGCGGTTCAGCGCCTCAACGTTGCTTGTCCATTCGCGGTTGGAAAGCCGCCGGTGCGAAGGGTCGAAGCGCGCCAGGCGGACGGGGCGGTTGAGGAAAGCCGAGAACCATTGCGCGGCGGCGTCGCCTGCGTCGAAGGCCATGCATTCGTGGTTCCAGACCTTCACCGAGAGAGTCGCCGAGCGCGGTGCGAGTTCGTCCGCCGGCAATGTGAGGGGTGGCATACCTTGCGCTTCGACGGCGAGCGCATCGCCTTCCAAGCGCGGCCGGATGAGCGCCATGCGAGGCGCCTGGCGCTGGGTCACGAAGATGCCGGTAGTCGCGTCGACGAGCATCCATTCGCGGTCACCGATGCCTCCAGCCTCAAAGCCTGCGCGACCAAGGGTGGCAGATTGAAGCGCGATCCCCGCGCAACTCTTGATCGGATATATGAACAGCCCGGACGCAATCGTCATCGACCTTCGAGTTCCATGACTATTGCCGACGTATAGCTGTAGTCCTCTTTGTGTACGCGTGTTGATAAGGCGTAGCGGACAAAACGCTTGTGGTTATCAGCAAACCAGATTTCATGCTTTTCCTCGATCTGAGTTCGCCGCGCATGCATCCCGCCACCCTGGAGATATACCAACCTACCTTGCCACACAACTTTTGTCGCCCGCAGTACGCCGGTCGGTGTGCGAACGTCTTCTACGCCTTCCACTTTTCCGTCTAGAAGAACTCGCTCGGACTCACCCTCAATTAACCGAGATCGAACGCCTAGTGAACTTCCAGGCTTTAGGTCCAAGAAAGCTGTTGCATATGGCGAAAACTCAGTACCTGGAATCGCCGCCCCTCTGCGACCGTAGAAGCCGGTTTCGCTAGCTATGATCGTCTGCCCAACACTTTTGCCATCGTCGACAATCATCGCAGATTCGGTGATACCTGCTCGGCTGACACCATCTACGCGGAATTCGATGCGCTCGATAGGCTTTGGGCCAGGGATTGACCCTTCGTGTTTTGTCTGGAGACGGTAGATCCAGCGTTCACCGGGGAAAGGGAGGAGTTCGCGATGAATGACTCCTGATGGCAGTTCGGTCAATGGCGAGGTCGGCCTCGAAAGCATCGCCATCTGTGGTGCGACGCTTGGAGTCTGCAGTGCCCCAATGTTCGCATTCGAGGGGGCTGAAACCTGGAATGGGGAGTTCGGAGTGCTTGCTGAAACATCGTTTGTGAGGCGAGCAATTCGTGCACTTGCTAAAGCCGCAAATCGTCCTTTGGGATAGGCATTGAGGTATGATCTTGTCCCCGAAAAACGTACTCCATAGCTGTGGTCCAATTCAGTGACTGGAGAACGGAAAATGAGCAAGAGAAAAGACGGGCAGGCGCGGGGCAGGTACACGCTGGAATTCAAGATGGAGGCG
>JBJXGS010000251.1:0-24069 GCA_046160545.1 Burkholderiales bacterium | reverse complement strand
GCGGCTTGCCGCCGCCGCCAAGTATGATGAATGCATCCCGCATTCTTCGCGCCTACGCGTCCGCGCCATGCCCAGTTCCATCACCCGCCTCACAGCGCGCGCGGTATTCCTGCCGATGACCCGGCCGCTCGCCACTGCGAGCGGCGAGATCACCCAGGTGCCCTTTGTCCTGATCGACCTGGCGACCTCGCTGGGGGCAGTGGGGCGCAGCTACCTTTTTTGCGTCACCCCCGCCGCGCTCAAGGCAACGGTGGCTGCGCTGGATGCCATCGCGCCCCTGGTTGCCGGACAGGCGCTGGCGCCGATTGCGCTGGCGGGCATGCTCGAAAAGCGCTTTGCCCTGCTGGGTACCACCGGCATCATCGGCATGGCGCTCGCGGGTATCGACATGGCGGCGTGGGATGCACAGGCCATCGAGGCCGGCCAGCCGCTGGCGCGACTCCTGGGCGGGGAGTTGCGGCCCGTGGCGGCGTACAACAGCTGCGGCCTGGGCCTGATGGGTCCGGAACGTGTGGCACGCGAAGCTGGCGAACTCCTCGCAGGTGGATTTCGCGCTGTCAAGCTGCGCCTGGGTTACGCAACGATGGAAGAGGACCTCGCGGCGGTACGCGCGGTCAAGGCAGTCCTGCCCGCCGGGACGGCATTGATGTCGGACTACAACCAGGCGCTCGACCCGACCGAAGCCATCCGTCGCGGGCGCGCGCTGGACGAACTAGGCTTGACGTGGATCGAGGAACCGGTACGCGCCGAGGACCATGCCGGCTGCGCGCGCGTCGCCGCGGCGCTTGCGACCCCGGTGGCGATCGGCGAGAACTACTGGGGCCCACGCGACATGGCGCGCGCGGTCGCGGCCGAAGCCAGCGACTACGTAATGCCCGACGCCATGCGCATCGGCGGGGTAAGCGGCTGGCTGCGCGCGGCGGCGATCGCCGATGCAGCGGCGTTGCCCATGTCCACACATCTGTTCCCGGAGGTAAGCGCCCACCTCATGTGCGTGACACCGACCGCCCACTGGCTGGAATACGTCGACTGGATCAACCCGGTACTGGCAACACCGCTGACAGTGCGCGATGGCCACGCCATTGCGGCCGACGAACCCGGCTGCGGCATTGCCTGGAACGAGGCTGCCGTGGCGCGCTACGCTTTTTCCTGAAACCCTCAGACCGCCTTCGTGAGCGCGCGGCTTTTTGGTAGAGCGAAACGAAACGTCGCACCCTGACCTGGCGTGCCGCTCGCCCAGATGCGACCGCCGTGCGCTTCGACGATGCGCTTGACGATCGCCAGCCCGACACCGGTACCTTCGAATTCAGTAGCGGCATGCAGGCGCTGGAACATGCCGAAGAGTTTGTCTGCGTATGCGGGATCGAATCCGGCGCCATTGTCGGCAACACTGAAAACCCGCTCAGCCGCGCTTTCCTCGCACAAAACCTGCACACGCGGCGGCTTTGCACCGGCGCTGAACTTCAAGGCGTTCGCGAGCAGGTTGAACCACACCTGACGCAGCATCGCCGCGTCGCCTTCCACTATCGGCAGAGGTCCGATCTCAAGCTCTACCACAGGTGAATGGCCGATTTCGCGCAGCGCCGCATCGAGCTCAGCACGCATGTCCACCGGAGCGGAGACGGGCGCCACGCGCCCCAGTCGCGCGAACTCGAGCAGGCCGTCGATCAACCTTGCCATGCGCCGCGCGCTGGCGCTGATGCGTTCGATGTTGCTTTGCGCCTCGCTCGACAAGGCGGGTCCTGCGTCGACCTTCAAAAGTTGCGAGAAACCGTCGATGGCACGCAGCGGGGCGCGCAGGTCGTGCGCCACCGAGTAGCTGAACGCCTCCAGCTGTTCGTTGGCCGCCGCCAGGTCGCGCGCGCGGGCGCGCGACTCCTCGTCGTGGCGGCGTGTCGTCGCCAGCAGGTCCGCCTGCGCGTGCAGGCGTTCTTCGGCCAACGCCCGAATGCGGTCGGCCAGCGCGGTCGAGAGCAGGATCACATCAAGCGCGAGGCCCACATGCAGTCCGTAGAAAGTCGCGAAATTGGTCGGCAGCCAGCCGAAATTGCGCAACGCGCCCAGGAGAATGAATATCAACAAGGCCGACCAGGCGAGCAGAAAGTAGCGCGCCGGTCGGTAGCCGTCGAGAAAAATCTTCACCGCGGTAACCAGAGTCACTACCGCTCCCACCGCGGCCAGACCCGACAAGGCGCGCAACACCTGGCCGTAGTCGAGCCACCAATCTGTCGCGGCAAGCAGGGCCAGCACCAGCGCGGCTGCAGCGATTGAGCGCGAGAAAACGTCCACCCGCGGCATGCGCCTGCGAGTGTCGAGAAAACCGCGCGAGAACAGCGCTCCAAAGGCCAGACTCAGTGACATGAAGGTCGCCAGGGCGCAGTTGGCCCAGGCAACGTCGTCGGGCCACAAATGTTCAAATGCCAGCCCGTCGAAGGTGAAGAGCGCGAGTCCGAAACAGCCGACGTACGCGACATAAATCAGGTACAACGGGTCGCGCAGGGTCGACCAGACGATCAGGTTATAGGCGAAGAGCCCGACCAGGAGGCCGTAGAAAAGACCAAGGAATAGCTGCGAGTGGCGGTTGTGCATGGCAAACGCCTCGGGCTGCCATAGCGCCGCCGGCACGGTCAGCACACTCCTGCTCTCTACCCGCAGATAGAAAGTCTGTGCCGAGCCGGGCGCGAGCGACAGGTCGAAAACAAAATGGCGATGCGCAACCGGCCGCGCGCTCCAGGGCAAGCGGTCGCCCGCGGAGACACGCGTGAAGCCGCCATCCGGCGCCGGCACATAGAGGTCGACATGGTCCAGGCTGGGCATGCCGATCTCGAGCATCAGATGCGCGCCCCGGGTCCCCGGGTCGATGGTGAAGCGCAGCCAGTAGGGTGAAGGGTGATAGCCGAAGTTGGGTCGGTCAGTGGTCATCGCGGTGTACGCGGCGGCACGACCGGGTGCAGCAGCGGCGGCGATGTCCATCCGGCCTGTCGGGTCATCGAGCCCGGCCATATAGCGCCCGATCGCAAGCCCGGAGGCTTGGATATCCGTGGCGCGGATCGTCGGTTCCGCGGCTCCGGTAACCGGCGCGTACGCCAGGGCAAGTAGTGCCGGGCACGCAAGCCAGCCAAGCAGCCGCCAGACCCACACCATCAACCCGCGCGTCGCGCCGCTCAGCCACTGCCGCTTCATCCTGCCCCGATCCTGCCGCGGCCCGCAGACGATGTCATCACTGGCGCGACATTCCTAGATCGGGATAGCGAGCAAAGTATCCACGCGGCGACTGTCAAGCAGGACCAGACGCTCCTCGAAACAGGCACTTCCCTTGAGTCGAATCCTGTCCATGTAGCGACCGCTCGCGAACAGCATGGCCGCGCCGTCGTGCATGGTGCGCACGACCTGGAAGTTGCTGACCGCCGCGACCCGCTCGCCGTCAAGAGCGCTGATCAACAATGAAGACTGTAGGTGCCGATAGGTCTGCGCCTCATAGATGTTGGCATGGCGCAGCGCGGCGATACGGTCGACCATCATGGCGCGCGAATCAGCCTGGATGATGCAAAGCGGCAATCCGGCGGCGTGATTCTCGGCAGTGGTAAGCAGGTAGCGTCCGTCGGGCGCAAAGAACCCTGGCCACTCCTCGAGGCGATCGTCGTCGATGGCATGGACGTAGCGCGCCAGCAGGTCTTCGACGCTGGTACGGATGGCGCTGTCGATCATGCTAGATGCCCATGTGGCCGCGCCACGCCTGCCAGAAGCCGCGCACCGAGGTCTCCGAGACACGCGAAGCGTCGGAGGCGACACCGTGCCCGCCCATTTCGACAAAGGCGGCGCGCTCGCCCGCTGCCACCGCGCCGCGCGCGACGAATCCGGTCGCAGCGCCGTCTTCCATGGAGATGAACCCGGCCGGACCGATCAGGTTGGCCTGACGCAGGCGCCGCGCAGTGAGCGATGCGTCGTCGTCGGCATAGCCGAACGCGGTCCACACGAGTTCGGTCTCGTTCAAGCCGCGCGGCACGATACGCCGCACCGCCAGGCTGTTGCGGATCTGCTGCAGGACAAAACCGGGAAATACGCCGACGATCTGGATCGAGCCGCCATCGCCGTATTCGTCGATCGAGTCGATGAGTTCGGGGGCCTCAAGGGTAAAACCGCCTGCAGCGGAGCGCATGCCGGCCTTCTCGTACTCGTCGCCGGTCGCGCCGTCCAGGGAGTAGCTCACGTGGCAACCGCCGTCACCGCCGACGATGACCCCGCCGCTCTGGGTCAGACGGTTGATGCGGAACTTCGCGAAAAAAAGGTGCAGAAGGCTCGCGTGATAAGTGTCCTTGACGTTCTCGATGTAAAGCTTCCAGTTGCTGGCCAACATCTGGCTGTAGCCGCCCAACGCACGCACCGGGCCTTTCATGACGCGCTTGACCTTGGCGGCCACGTCGGCGCCCAGATAGGCCTCGACCGGCTGCATGTCCGCGGCGAGCGTACCGAAGATGAGGCCGTGGTAGTTCTCGAGGAGCACCTTGGCCGGTGCATGGCTGGCCGGCTGCGCGTCCTCCGGCATGCCGCCCCTGCCCTTCAAGCCGCGCCGAAACGCCACACCCTGCAAATCACCCTTCAGATCGTAGGTCCAGTTGTGATAGACGCAGGCGATCTCGCGACCCGCCCCGGCGCTTTTCAGGCACAGCAGGGCACCGCGATGTGCGCAACGATTCTCGAACGCCGCAAGCCCGCCCTCGGCATCGCGAGTCACCACCACCGGCATGTCGCCGATGTTCGAGGTGCGCCAGGTCTCGGGGCCGGGCAATTCGGCCTCCAGGCACAGGAAATTCCAGGTGCGGCCGCGAAAGACGCGCCGCTGCTCCTCGCGAAACAGCGCTTCGTCCTGGTAGACCCAGTAGGGAACGCGGGTCAGGCCTTCGGCAGGCCAGCGACGTTCGCGCGCAGCGGCGGACATGCGCTCTTTCACTTGTTGATCAGGCGAAAATTATAATCGGCGCTCCGCCTTGCTCCTCGAAGGAAGCGCCATGCTCCCCCGCGTGTCTCGCCTGATCACCGTGCCGTCAAAGGCCGGTGCGATTTTCCTGACCACGATTGCGGCCGCGCTGGCAGGCGGCGCGGCAGTCGCGCAGGACACCTCGAGCTATCCCGCGCGAACCATCCGCATCATCGTTCCCTTCCCAGCCGGTGGCACCGCCGACCTGCTGCCACGCATCGTCGGCGAGCGCCTCACCGCGCGTTTCGGCCAGTCGGTCCTGGTGGAAAATCGCCCCGGCGCGGCAGGCAACATCGGTGCCGAGGCCGTATTCAAGGCTGATCCCGACGGCTATACCCTGCTCGCCACACCGCCTTCTCCACTGGCGATCAACCAGAGCCTGTACGCGAAGCTGGCCTTCGATCCGGCGGCCTTTGTCCCGATTGGCGTCATCGCCGCAGTTCCCAATGCGCTCCTGGCACACCCCAAGGTCGCCGCTGCAAGCGTGCAGGAATTGATCGCCTTCGCACGCGCCAACCCGGAGCGCCTGAACTACGCCTCGCAGGGTAGCGGCACGACCTCGCACCTGACTGCGGAACTGTTCAAGTCCATGGCAGGGGTGCGCCTGACTCACGTGCCCTACAAGGGCAGCGCGCCGGCCTTGACCGACCTCCTGGGCGGCCAGGTGGACATGATGTTCGACAACCTGGGCGCTTCGATGCAGCATGTGCGCGCCGGCAAACTCAAGGTGCTGGCCGTCGGCAGTCCGCGCCGGGTCGCGGCCCTGCCGGCGGTCCCGACGGTAGCCGAATCGGGCCTGCCCGGGTTCCAGGCCGTCACCTGGTTTGGCATTGTGGCGCCGCCCAGGACTCCCGCGGACGTCGCCAACCGGCTCTCCGGCGCGATGGCCGAGGCGCTCAGACACCCGGATCTAATCAAGCGACTGGCTGATCTGACCGCTGAGCCGGTCGGCTCATCACCGACAGAGATGGCGGGTTTCCTGAAGGAAGAGATCGAGCGCTGGCGCCGCGTCATCGTCGGCGCGGGAGTCAAGGTGGACTGACTCCCGCGCCGGACCGATGCGACGAGGTCAGTGCTTGTGCTCCTTGCTTTCGTCCGGTCTGGCCTCCCCGCCATGCATGCGCTGATGGCGCTCCGCCATGCGCTGGTGACGCTCTGCCATGCGGGCCTGCCCGTGCATGCCTTGACCCTCGCCCTTGGCATGCATGCCCTGGCCGTGCATGCCGTGCCCACCTTGACCGTGCATGCTATGACCGCCTGCACCTTGCGGACACTGTTGGCCCGCCGGGCACGCCTTGTCGGTCGCCTGATGCGCCAACACACCGGTACCCGCCAGACCAAGGACGGCGGCCGTCATTCCGATAACAAGTGCTGTTCTCATTTCGGTACTCCCTTCCGATTGAAGTTTGCGGCCCGCGCCTTGCCCCGATGGCGGGCGCGTCCGGTTTGAACGTGGGTACAAAAAGACGCGACCCAAGCGATACTTTGTAAGCGGAGATTTCCGCTTCAAGCCATGTTCGCGCCACGCACCGTTTTTCTGGACCTTGAGACCACCGGCCTGTCGCCGCTGTCCGACGGCATCACCGAGATCGCCGCGATCGTCTGTGAAACCGGCCATGCCCCGCGCGAATGGGCCACCCTCGTACGTCCGCCACACCCAATTCCCGACGAGATATCCCGCCTGACCGGCATTACCAACGCGATGGTGCGCGATGCACCGCGCTTCGCAGAGGTCGCCGGCGAACTCGCGGCGCTGCTGCAGGATGCGCTGCTGGTGGCGCACAACGCGCGCTTTGACTACGCTTTCTTGAAGCATGCGTTCGAAGGCGCCGGCATGCTCTTCACCGCGCCCACCCTGTGCACGGCGCGACTGGCGCGCGCCCTGGAACCGGGGCTTCCGAGTTACGGCCTCGACGCTCTGGCACACCACTATGATCTGGCGACCGCGGACCGGCATCGCGCCCTGGGCGACAGCCGGCTCGCGCTGGCGCTGGCGCAGACCCTGGTAGACCGGCACGCATCGGAGGACATCGAGGAGGCCGTCAAGCGAGTATTGCGGCGACCATCGCTACCCAAGCACCTGGCCGCGGACGCTTTGCTTGCGCTACCCCGCACCCCTGGGGTGTACCTTTTCTATGGGCAGAATGCCCATCCGCTGTACATCGGTAAGGCGCGCGATCTGCGCGAGCGCGTCGGCGCGCATTTTTCCGGCGACTGGGGCAGCGAACGTGGCGCCCGGCTTTCCGAAGAACTGCGGCGCATCGAGGTCATCGAGACCGCCGGCGAACTCTCGGCGCTGCTGCTCGAAGCCCGCCTGGTGCGCGAGCGACTGCCGGCGCACAATGTGCGCCTGCGCCGCCGCGACGACGCGGTCGTGTTGCGGCTGGATGGTGAGGAGCGGCGTCTGATCATCGAGCCTGCCGCCTCGCTCTCGGCGGCGACGCTGGCAGGCGCCCACGGTCCATTCTCATCGCGCCGCGCGCTGCGCGCGACCCTGGCCGCACTCGCATCCGAAGAAGGACTGTGCCTGAAGGCTCTCGGGCTCGAGAAGCGCCGTCGCGGGGAAGCGCCGCACGCACCCTGCTTCGCCTACCAGGTGCGGCGCTGCCGCGGCGCCTGTTGCGGCGTCGAGGCACCCACCGAACACTGGCAGCGGCTTGCCGACGTCACCGCACCTCTGCGCCTGCCCACCTGGCCGCACGCCGGTCCGGTCGAGATCGTTGAACGCCATGCAGCCAGCGGCCGTTCGGCACGTGTGCGCGTCGATCACTGGTGTGTCGATGACAATGCCTTCGATCACGAAGCGCTGCGCATCGTGCGCCCCTACGTCGAGGGTCGCAAACGGGGCGCCGAACTGATCATCCTGCCAGCGTGAAGCTGGTATTGTTGCCAACCCGACCGACCTTCGCCCACCACACCATGATCGCTGACACCCTTCGCACCCTCGCAGCCCTCGCGCTGGCACTGCCGGCTGCGACTTTTGCGCAAGGCTGGCCCAACAACCAGCCTATCACCCTGATCATGACCTTTCCGGCCGGGTCCGGCATCGACATCGTCGGCCGCCTGCTGCAGGACGCGATGCAAAAGTCCCTGGGCACGAGCATGATCTTCGAATACCGCCCGGGTGCCGCCGGCAACGTTGCATCGGAGTACGTCGCGCGCGCCAAGCCGGACGGTCACACCATCCTCTTTGGCACCGCCGCGACCCACGGCGTCAACGCGGCGCTGTACAAGAAGCTACCCTTCGACGTCGAAGCCGACTTCACGCCGATCTCGACCATCGTCGACGTCTCCAATGTGCTGACCATCAACGCGGGAGTGGTCGACGTAAAAAGCGTGCGCGAATTGATCGACCTGGCCCGCGCCAATCCGGGCAAGCTCAACTACGCCTCGACCGGCAACGGCACTGGTACCCACCTGGCCATGGCCGAGTTCGTCGCCAAGACAGGTCTCAACATCACCCACATTCCCTACAAGGGCGGCCCCGACGCGGTGGCCTCGGTGGTCAAGGGCGACGTGTGCTGCTACATGAGCCAGGTCCAGGCCATGCTGCCGCACTACCGAGCCGGCAAGGTGCGCCTTCTGGGGGTGACCACCAAGGACCGCGTCAGCGCGATTCCCGAGGTACCGACCATCGCCGAGGCCGGCGTGCCCGGCTTCGAGAACTACACCTGGTTCGGGCTCTTCGGGCCGAAGGGCATGGACCCGGTCGCGGTCGGCCGCATCAACGCCGCTGTCAAGGTGGCGCTCGAGACCCCGTCCATCCGCCAGCGACTCATCGACACCGGCAACACCCCGCGCTGGGAAAACCCCGAGCAGTTCCGCGCCACGGTCAAGGCTGATCGTGCCAAGTGGGCGGCGGTGGTCAAGGCCTCCGGGGCTACGATCGATTGAGCTCGACGTAGTAGCGCGTCGTCTTGAGTTCCGGTTCGGCGTGCGCGATGAGCGCTTCGTAAAACCGCTCTTTGTCGGCGACGAACAGGTCACTGGCGATCGCCTGCACGAGGCGGTCGACGCCGACCGAAAGCCCGGGGATGTCGCCTGCCAGCTGGCCGTGGCTCATGGCCGAGCCCCAGTTGAACAGGTGCACGTTGCGCGCCGCCTGCAGTGCTGCGCCTGCGTGCGGCAGGAGCTCGAAACCGGCGCCCAGGTAGGGAAAGCGGCTCGACTCGGCGTGCCTGTCCGCTTCGGCCTGATCGACGTGATCCTGCCAGAGCTGCACCGCGCCGCGAAACGCGGCCAGCTCGGCGCGCTGCATCAGGTCGACATCGAACCCGGTGGCGAGGATCGCGTAATCGAAGCGCTGAGAACCCTGCGCGGTAGCGATGCGCACGCCATCCGCGCCGGACTCAAGGTCGGTCCACGCCTCGCCCAGACGCACCGCGAAACGCGCATCGGCGTCGCAGCGCAGTACCGACTCGTACGGCGGGGGCACCTGTTCAGAGTAAACGTGGGTGAGGAATTTCCAGCGCCACGCGTCGGGCAGGTTGGCAAAGCCGTGAAAAAAGCCGGGGAAGGAAGTCCACTTGGACTTGTTGACCTGGGGCAGCGTTGCGCGGCGCGCGAACAGCGTGACCTGCGCCGCACCGGCGTCGAGCGCGGTGGCGGCGTTGTCGAAGCCGGTGGCGCCGGCACCCAGCACCGCGACGTGCTTGCCCGTCATGGGCGCGAAGGAAAATTCCGTCGAGGCGTGCAACACCCGCCCGCCCGCGGCAGCTTGGCCGGGGTCGAACGAACGAAAGCGCGGCCAGCGCAGACGTCCGCTGCCTTCGCGGCCCAGGGCCAAGACCACCTTGCGGGCGAAAACGGTTTCCGCGCCACGCGGCCCCAGAAGCTCGACACGCAGGCAATCGCCCGCAGGAACCAGCGCGGTGAGGGCAGTGCCGTTCTCGACGGCCACGCCAACGGTCTCGCGCACCCACAACAGATAGTCACGCCACACCAGAGTGGGAATCTTGTACAGGTCGGCCCAGCCCTGGGCGCCATGCTGCGCCTCGTACCAGGCGCGAAAGGTGAGCGTGCCCACGCCCAGGTCCGGACCGGTCAGGTGCTTGGGGCTGCGCAGGGTGAGCATGCGCGCGAAGGTGCCCCAGGGACCTTCGCGGCCGCGCACCTCGCGGTCGATCACGCGCAGGTCGCGCACTCCGGCGCGCAGGAGTCCGAAGGCTGCGCTCTGGCCGCACATGCCGGCGCCCACCACCAGCACGTCCAGTAACGGCTTGCCATCGGGGCCGGTCCTCGGTGGCACCCAGTTGGCAGCCGGGTAGTTCAGGCGCTCCAGGTCATGGCGCGCCTGTTCGCCTAGCAGGGTAAGGGCGGGGTTCAGGGTCTGGCTCATGCGGCGATTATCGGTCAGCGCAACGCCCTGGATGATCGGTGTAAGCTTCGCCGCCAATCGCAAGCGGAGTGCCCTCAGTCGTGAAACGCGAATCCCTGCCCGCCGCACGCGACGTCCCGGTCCCCGTCGGCGACGCGCAGGTTGCCGCCGGCATCTGGGGGAGCGATGTCATCGCCGACGCCCTGCGCGCGCTGGGCATCCCCTACCTTGCGCTCAACCCCGGCGCGAGTTTCCGCGGCCTGCACGACTCCCTGGTCAACCATCTGGGTAACCAGGCCCCCGAGATGCTGCTGTGCCTGCACGAGGAAGTCGCGGTCGCGATCGCACACGGCTACGCCAAGGCCGGCGGCGGGATGATGGGTGTCGTTTTGCATTCGAACGTGGGCCTGATGCACGCCAGCATGGCGATCTTCAATGCCTGGTGCGACCGAGTGCCGATCCTCATGCTGGGTGCGACCGGGCCATGGGATGCCAATCGCCGCCGTCCCTGGATCGACTGGATCCACACCGTGGCCGACCAGGGCGCGCAGGTGCGCGATTACACCAAATGGGACAACCAGCCCGGCTCGATCCCGGCTGCCGTCGAGGCGCTGCTGCGTGCGGCGCAGATCGCACAGACTTCCCCGCGCGGGCCGGTATACGTGAACCTCGACGCGGCGCTGCAGGAACAGAAGCTCGATGCCCGTCCGGCCCCGCCGGACGCGGCACGCTATGCAGCGCCGGTGGCGCCACCTCCGTCAGACGATGCAGTGGCGCGCGCGGCCGCACTCCTCAGTGCGGCAAAACGTCCGGTGATCCTCATGGGCCGCATGTCGCGCGACCCCACCGATTGGGAGCGCCGCATCGCGTTGGCCGAGAGACTGCAGGCTGCCGTGATCACCGACCTCAAGACCGGCGCGACTTTCCCGACCGCGCACGTGCAGCACGTCGGGACGCCGGGCAGCTTCCTTTCCCCTGCCGCCTGTGCCGCATTGCGCCAGGCCGACGCGGCGCTGCTGCTCGACTGGGTCGACCCCGGCGGGGCGTTCAAGCAGGCTGGTGTCGACCCGGCGGCGATCAAGGTCGTACTGGCATCACTGGATAGCCATTTGCACCGCGGCTGGAGCATGGATTCCGGAAGTCTCGCGCCGGCCGACGTTTTCCTGGCCTGCGAGCCCGACGCTGCGGTATCTGCGCTTCTGGGTAAGGTCGAAAATCAGGAGAAACGCGACTGGCCCGCCAGGGCAGCACTGCCTGCAGCGCCGGACGATGACGTCGTCAGCATCCGCGCGGTCGCCGAGGCGCTCGACGGCGCGGCTCGCGCAGACGAAATCTGCCTGGTACGCCTGCCGCTGGGCTGGAACGGCGCATACCGCGACTTCACCCACCCGCTGGACTACCTGGGTGCCGATGGCGGCGCCGGCATTGGCGCCGGTCCCGGCAACGTTGTCGGCGCGGCCCTGGCGCTCAAGGGCAGCGGGCGCATCGCCGTGGGCCTCATCGGCGATGGCGACTTCCTCATGGCCAACACCGCAGTGTGGACTGCCGCGCACTACGGCATCGGCATGTTGCTGGTGGTGTGCAACAACCGCTCGTATTTCAACGACGAGCTGCACCAGGAGCGGGTCGCCCTGGCGAGGAACCGCCCGGTCGAGAACAAGTGGATCGGCCAGCGCATCGACGAACCGGCGATCGATATCGCGCAGATGGCGAAATCCCTTGGCGGCGAAGGCTTCGGCCCGATCACCCGAGCCCAGGACCTGGCTCCCGCGATGCGCGCAGCCCTGGCCGCGGCGCGCCAGGGCAAGGCCTGCGTCATCGACGCCCGCGTCACGCCTGGATACGACACCAACATGAGCGGCGCGCCGGCCGCCGCGCACAAGCGATAGACATGCACCCAACTCCGGAAGTCTCCTGCTACTACAGCCTCTCCTCGCCCTGGGCCTACTTTGCCGGCCCGCGCATGGTCGACATCACGCGGCGGCACCATGCGAAGCTCATCCTCAAGCCCTACGACTTCCAGAAGGTCGTGCCGGTCACTGGCGGCATCCCTATCCGCACGCGGCCCGAGGCGCGGCGCACCTACCACGCACTGGAGCTGGATCGCTGGCGCAGGTACCTCGGCATGCCGATGGTGCTGGAACCCAAGTACTACCCGCAGGTCGTCACCGACCCCGACTGGAACAAGCGCCCGGGCTGGATGGTGATCGCGGCGCAAGAGCGTGGACTGGACGCGCCGCGGCTCTCGCACGCGATCCTGCGCGCGCTGTGGGCAGAGGAGCGCGATGTCGCCGACCCACCGGTGCGCATCGCAATAGCGGAGGAGAACGGCTTGCCGGGAGCTGAACTGCACAGTGCCGAGATGAGCGATGCCGTGCAGGCGATTTACCGGCGCAATTCGGACGAGGCGATCACAGCAGGCGTCTTCGGCGCACCGACCTTCGTCCTCGAAGGCGAACGCTTCTGGGGCCAGGACCGATTGGATTTTCTGGATCGCGCGCTCGATGCCTGGCGCGCCGCGCGCGCGTAACGCGAGACGACGCTCAGTCCACCGGAGCCGGGCTTTCGCGCACGCGGCCGCCGGCGAACTGCGCCACAGCCACGCCGGCTAAGGTAATCGCCGCGCCGGCCACCTTGATGATGTCGTAACGCTCGCCGGTGAAATACCAGGCGACTACGCCAGCGATGGGCGGCATCAGGTATTGCAGGGGCGCAGTGCGCGCCACTCCGCGCACGGCATTCGCCCAACCCCAGACCAGCCAGCCGGCGAAGGACGAAACTGCTGCCGTCCAGAGGAGGAAGCTCCAGTCGAGCGGCGAGAGGGCAGCCCAGGAACCGCTAATACCGAGGGGAAGCGAGACCACGACCACCGGTACGCTGCCCAAGAGGGTGGAGTAAACCATCACCGGCACCGCGCCCAGGCGCTCCATGAGCGGCTTGGCCATCACGGTGTAGTAGGAAAAGATGGTTGATGCCAGGAGCAGGAACAGGTCGCCGCCGGTGGCGCGCCAATCCGCGCCAAGGAGTTTTTCGGAAAGGAAAACAAGGACGCCCAAACATGCGATTGCCACACCGATCACCTGCCAGAGCCCAAGCCGCTCCACTCCCATGGCACGCAACAGGATCAAGGTGAAAATCGGCCCGCAGGAAAGGATCAGCGAACTGGAGAACGCGGTCGACCAGTGCATCCCCCAGATGACCATGCTGACGTGGATCGAATGGCCGATAAATCCCAGCCATGCCAGCAACAACAGGTCGCGACGCGATACCGGCGGCAGCCTGCCGCCATACCGCCACACGACAAGCAGCAGGGCACAGGCCGGCATGATCAGATAGCGCGCGAACAGGAATGCACCTGGCGAGAGCAGATCGATCAGGTGCTTCTGGATCGGGAAGTTGAAGCCCCACATGACAACTGCCGCGAGCGCGACGGTCAGTGCAAGATCATCGCGCCGCTTAGGCGTCATCGCGCGCCGGCGGCCTCGAGCATGCGTACCATGGGGGCGTAACCCCGGCCGCGCGCGAGTGCCAGCGGCGTCTGTCCGTTGCGATCGGCCAGATTCAGATTGGCGCGCGCATCGATCAGGTGTTTGAGGGTGGCCTGGTGGCGCGGGCCGCCGTCGCCCAGCACGACCGCTTCGATGACGGCCGTCCAGTGCAGGTTGTTGACGTGGTCCAGGGGCGCGCCGGCGCGGATCAGTTCGGCAACGACTTCGGCATGCCCGAGGTGCGCTGCGGCAATCAGTGCGGTGCCGTCGTAGCGACTGGTCACATTGGTCGCCTTGCAACCGATGGCGAGCGCCACCTTCAGCGTGGGCAGATCATCGGCCACCGCAGCGATGGTGACGATGTCGTAGCGGTCGTTCTCCAGCGCGTTGGGGTCGGCGCCGGCTGCGACCAGTTCGCGCATGACGTCATGGCGGCCGAAATAGGCGGCCACGTGCAGGGGTGTGCGCCGGTAACCATCACGATCGGCGACCTTGCCTCCGGCCGCGAGCAGGGCGCGCAGTCGCTTCGCGTCACCCTTTGCTGCGGCCTCGAACAGCCCCCGGTAGGCGGTCACCTCGCCGGCTGAGGGCGGAACCTGCGCGCCGGCGCCCGGTGCGCCAGCGAGCGCAACACCAGCCAGCGCCGCGGCCAGGAGGGGACGGATAGACATCAGACGTCGATGTTCGCCGCCCGTAGCGCGTTGGACTCGATAAACGCGCGCCGCGGCTCAACTTCGTCGCCCATGAGAGTAGTGAAGATGCCGTCGGCGGCAATGGCATCCTCGATCTGCACGCGCAGAAGGCGGCGCACCCCCGGGTCCATCGTGGTTTCCCAGAGCTGCGCAGGGTTCATCTCGCCCAGGCCCTTGTAGCGTTGACGGCTCATGCCGTGCTCGGCATCGGCCAGCAGCCAGCGCACCACACCGCGGAAATCACTGACCGGCGCGGAGCGCGCCTTGTCGCCTTCACCGCGACGAACCGTCGCGCCCGGGCCGATCAGGTCACGCACCATCAGTGCCGTGGCGCGGATCTGCGCATGGTCGGCACCCTGGACGAAGTTGTCGTCGACCGTGCTGGTCTTCCAGTTGCCGTGCCGGCTGCGGCGCACGCGCAGCACCCAGGATTCGCTGGCGTCATCGTACTCGGGCACTACCGTTACCGACGGATCATTCATGTGCGCCAGCAGGTCCGCGGCCGATGTGCGCGCGGCGGCCTCGCCGGACAAAGCTATCTGCGCGCCATCGAGCATCGCCGTAAGAGCAGCGGGGTCGATGAAGTTGGCAAGGCGATCGATGACCGCCTCGGAGGTCAACCACGAGCGCGCCAATGCCTCCAGCGCGTCGCCGGTGATGGGCGTGCCACCTTCGCGGGGCGATAGCTCGGCGGCCTTGAGCGCGCTCCTCAACATGTACTGGTTGAGCTCGTGGTCGTCCTTCAGGTACTGCTCTTCCTTGCCGTGCTTGACCTTGTAGAGCGGTGGCTGGGCAATGTAGATGTGGCCGCGTTCGATCAACTCCGGCATTTGCCGGTAGAAGAATGTCAAAAGCAGGGTGCGGATATGCGCGCCATCGACGTCCGCGTCAGTCATGATGATAATGCGGTGATAGCGCAGCTTGTCGACGTTGTACTCTTCCTTGCCAATGCCGGTGCCCATGACCGTGATCAGGGTCACTACCTCCTGGCTGGAGAGCATCTTGTCGAAGCGCGCCTTCTCGATGTTGAGGATCTTGCCCTTGAGCGGCAGGATCGCCTGGAACTTGCGGTCGCGCCCCTGCTTGGCCGAGCCGCCCGCGGACTCACCCTCGACGATGCAGAGCTCGCCCAGGGCAGGCTCCGTGTCCTGGCACTCGGCCAGCTTGCCGGGCAGGCCCAGGCCGTCGAGCACGCCTTTGCGGCGGGTCATCTCACGTGCCTTGCGCGCCGCTTCCCGCGCCCGCGCCGCCTCGACTATCTTGCCGACGATGATCTTGGCGTCGCCGGGTTTCTCCTGCAGATAGTCGGCCAGCGCCTTGGCAACGACTTCCTCGACCGGCATGCGCACCTCGGAGGAAACCAGCTTGTCCTTGGTCTGCGATGAGAACTTGGGCTCGGGCACCTTGACCGAAAGGATGCAGGTCAGTCCCTCGCGCATGTCGTCGCCGGTGGTCTCGACCTTCTGCCTCTTGGCGATCTCGGTCTCGTCGATGTACTTGTTGATGACGCGTGTCATCGCGGCGCGCAGGCCGGTCAGGTGTGTGCCGCCGTCGCGCTGCGGGATGTTGTTGGTGAAGCACAGGACCTGCTCGTTGTAGCCATCGTTCCACTGCATGGCGACCTCGACCCCGATGACGAGTCCCGTCTGGCCGTTGATGCCGTCCGCCTGCTTCTCGGCGTTGACATGGAAGATCGTGGGATGCAGGACGGTCTTGGTACGGTTGACGTACTCGACGAAGCCCTTGACGCCCCCCGTGAAAGCGAAGTCCTCCTCCTTGCCTGCGCGCTGGTCGGTCAGGCGGATGTGCACACCATTGTTGAGGAAGGACAGTTCACGGATGCGCTTGGCGAGAATCTCGTAATGAAAGTCGATGTTGTCGAAGACCTCCTCGTCGGCGAGGAAATGCACTTCCGTGCCGCGCTTCTCGGTGGTTCCGGTCACCTTGATCGGTGAGGTGCGCACCACGCTACCAGCGGGGTGGCCGTTGGCGATGCCTTCGGGCATGACGGCGTCGACGAGACCACGGTCCTGCGCGATGCCACGATGAAACTCCATGTGGTGCACACGTCCATCGCGACGAATGGTCAGGCGTAGCCATTTGGAAAGCGCATTGACACAGGAGACACCCACGCCGTGCAGACCACCGGAAACCTTGTAGCTGTTCTGGTCGAATTTGCCACCGGCGTGCAGTTCGGTCATCACGATCTCAGCCGCACTGCGTTTCGGCTCGTGCTTGTCATCCCACTTGATGCCGGTCGGAACGCCGCGCCCGTTGTCGGTGACCGAGATCGAGTTGTCGGTGTGGATGGTGACGTGGATCTCGGTGCAATGGCCGGCAAGTGCCTCGTCGATGGAGTTGTCCAGCACTTCGAAGACCAGATGATGCAGTCCGGTTCCATCACTGGTGTCGCCGATATACATGCCCGGACGCTTGCGTACTGCTTCCAGCCCTTCGAGTATCTGTATCGACGAGGCGCCATAGGCGCCGTTCGGGTCTTCCTGGTGCTGCTCGGTCATGCGAGGTGTTTCTCCGTGAGTACGTGTGGCCTGCTGCGGTAGTGCGTCCGGTTGGCGCTGTCAGATGCGCATGGGCATCACGACATAACGGAAATCGACGGCGTCCTCAAGCGTGATGAGCGCACTCGAATTGGCATCTCCCAGGGATACCGTGACGGACTCGCTCTTCACATGCATGAGCACGTCGAGCAGGTAGGTCACGTTGAAGCCGATGTCGATGGCGTCACCGCCGTATTCGATCTCGGCTTCCTCCTGCGCCTCTTCCTGGTCGGTGTTGGTACAGGAAATCTTCAGGCTGTTCTGGCCCAGCACACAGCGCACGCCCTTGAACTTCTCGTTGGTCAGAATCGCCGCGCGCTGCAGGCAGCCGATCAGTTCTTCACGCGGAATGCGAAAGCTGTTCTTGTAACCGCTGGGGATGACGCGCTGGTAGTCCGGGAACTTTCCTTCGACCAGTTTGGAGACCAGCTCAACGTTGCCAAACTGGAACCGCACCTGGGTACTGGCGATGTCGATGCGGATCGGTTCGTCGCTGTCGTCCAGCAGCCGCTCGAGTTCGATGATGGTCTTGCGCGGGATGATGACTTCCTGGCGCTCATGCTCGCCTTCGATGGCCAGCGCCGCATAGGCCAGGCGGTGACCGTCGGTCGCGACCACCTTGGCCTGGCCCTTCTCTACGATCAGCAGCAGGCCATTCAGGTAATAACGGATGTCCTGCTGTGCCATCGCGTACTGGACCAGCGATAACAGCGCCTTGAGAGACTTCTGGCCGACCGAAAAACCGGTGCGAAAGTCGCTCGCCGGTGCCACGGTCGGAAAATCCTCGGCCCCCAGGGTCTGTAGCGAAAAGCGCGAGCGCCCGGATTTGATGGAGAGTTTCTTGTTGTTGAGGTCGAGTGTCACCGGCGCGTTGCCCGGCAGGGCACGCAGGATGTCCAGAAGCTTGCGCGCGGCCACGGTGGTGGCGATATCGTTGCCGGCCTCGCACTCCGCCTTGGTCGATATCTGCACCTCGATGTCGGTCGCCAGGAAAGTCAGCGAACCGCCCGCCTTGGTAAGCAGGAGATTGGAGAGGATGGGCAGGGTGTGGCGTCTTTCCACAATGCCGCTGACGGTCTGGATCGGCTTCAACAGGGTATCGCGGTCGGCGGTCACTAGATTCATGGGGCGGGCCTTTCGAACTTCTTCATTGAGGTTTTATATATGACAAGAACAACAGCTAATAGGAGCCTGTGGATGACGGGACAAGTCCGTTCAGGCGTTTGCAATCAGAGGCTTGCGACGCGTTGCGGTTCGCACAGGGTTGTTGACAAAGGCGGGATGGTTTGGGGGCTGCGCGATCGGTCCGGGGCTTTGCGGCGGGTTGTCCAGAAACCATGCAGGGTTTGTCCACAGCTTTGTCCTCAGCCCTTGATGATCTGCTCGAGGACGTGCAACTCGTGATTCAGGTGGGTATCGGTCTTGCGGACATCGGCGATCTTGCGTACCGCATGCAGCACGGTGGTGTGGTCGCGCCCGCCGAAGGAGTCGCCAATCTCGGGTAGCGACAGTGAGGTGAGTTCCTTGGTGAAGTACATCGCGATCTGGCGTGGCTTGACCAGGTCCGCGGTGCGCTTCTTGGAGTGCAGGTCGATGACCTTGACGCGGTAGAAGTCGGCGACAGTCTTCTGGATGCCGTCGACGGAGATGGCGCGGTTTTGCGAGCGCACCAGGTCGCTCAAGGCTTCGCGCGCGACTTCGAGAGTCGGTTCGCGGTCATGGAACTTCGAAAAGGCGACCAGCTTGCGCAGGGCGCCCTCGAGTTCGCGTACGTTGGAGCGCAGGTGCTTGGCAATATAGAAGGCGACGCTGTCCTCGAGAACCAGGCCCTGCGACTCGGCCTTCTTGAGCAGGATTGCGACGCGCATTTCCAGTTCGGGCGGTTCGATGGCGACCGTCAGCCCCCAGCCGAAACGCGAAATGAGGCGATCTTCCATGCCGGCGATTTCGCGTGGATAGGTGTCGCAGGTGATGATGACCTGCTTGTGCGCCTCGATCAACGCGTTGAAGGCGAAGAAGAACTCCTCCTGGGTGCGCGTCTTGTTGGAGAGAAACTGGATGTCGTCGATGATGAGAATGTCGAGCGAGTGGTACAGGCGCTTGAATTCGTCGAAGGCCTTCTTCTGGTAGGCGCGCACGACATCGGTGACGTATTGTTCGGCATGCACGTAGCGCACACGTGCACCTGGGGTGTGGCGCAGCACCTGGTTGCCGATCGCTTGCGCAAGATGGGTCTTGCCCAGACCAACGCCGCCATAGAGGTAGAGCGGGTTGTACGAGGTGCCCGGGTTGTCGGCGACCTGGACGGCGGCGGCGCGCGCCAGCTGGTTGGCCTTGCCGGTGACGAAGCTTTCAAAGGTATGTTCGACGTTCAGGCGACCGCGTGCCTGCGGTGTCGCAGGTGCGGTCGGCGTTGCGGCCACTGGAGTAGCCGCGGTCGGACTGCCGCTGCCGGCTGTTCCGGACAAAACCACAGGCGGCGCCTCGTCGTGGTTCACCGCCACGCGCACCTGGATGCCGAAGAAGTCGGCGGCGAGCGACTCAAGGCGCTTGACGTAGCGGTCGCGGATCCAGTTCTGCACAAACCGGTTCGGCGCCAACAGTTCGATAGATCCATTCGCGGCACCATTGCCGCTGATCCGCAATGGCCGGATCCAGGTGTCGAACTGTTGCACCGGCATTTCGCGCCCGAGGATCTCCGCACACTGTGCCCAGAACTCGTGGGCACGATGTGTATCGATAGCAGGCGAGGATGCGGCAGATGACATGCAGTCGGGTTTCGCCTAGGGCGGAACCTGTCCTTCAATCAGTGTTGGGTATTGCCTCGGATGTCTCGGAACGCGTCTTCTGCAGCAGTGGAAAACCTGGCCGCAGAGTGGTTTGCACACCTCATTGGCGCAGGCGCCTGCAGGGCGCGTTTTTATGCACTTGATTCTACGCTTTTCGGGGGTAGTTATCCACAGGCCCCGAGTCGCGGTTGGGGGTGTTCGTGTTGACGCATACTCTGAAAATGTTGTCTAATGCGCGGTTTGACACAAGTCGGCCTCGGGAACCCGGGCGGGTGCCTCGAGAGGGCTTCCGCGACGGACAAATTCCTGATCGTCCGGCGCTGGAGAAGCCATGAAACGCACTTACCAACCCTCCGTAGTTCGCCGCAAGCGCACCCACGGTTTCCTGGTTCGCATGAGGACCAAAGGCGGCCGCGCCGTCATTGCCGCGCGCCGTTCCAAGGGCCGCAAGCGTCTCGCGGTCTGACCCGCAAGAGGCAAGTCCCTTTTCTGACCATGGCAAAGCGCTATGCCGCCTTGCCGGGCGAGGCGTATCCGGCGACGCTGGCCGGCCCCGGGCGCGTGCGCGGCGAGCGCATCGCTCTGCACTGGCGGGCGAGTTCGACCCCGCGTTTGGGACTGGTGATCTCGCGCAAACAGACCGGCAGCGCCGTCAGGCGCAACCTCGTCAAGCGCCAGGCGCGCGGGCTATTCGCGCAAGAGGCAAGCACGCCCGGCCGTCAGCCCTTAGACCTGGTGGTGCGTGCCACCGCATCGCTGGCCAAGCTTGATCGCCGGGCCCTGTTCGGGCAGATGCGCGCCCTCTTCGAGCGCCTGCCGGGCTCTGCCCCATCGGGTGCGCCGCAAGTTCAGGTGAGCCGGTGAAGACGATCCTGCTCGGGTTGCTTACGGCCTACCGGTACGCGATCAGCCCGATGCTGGGGCGGCATTGCCGGTTCGAGCCGAGTTGTTCGGTCTATGCGCAGGAGGCGGTCCAAGAGTTTGGTGCCGCCCGCGGTACCTATCTGGCCGCGCGGCGCGTGTGCCGCTGTCATCCCTGGCATCCGGGCGGTTACGACCCGCTGCCGCCGCGCGCTTAAGGCGCGCGCTTTCCCTTCGGGCATCGCATGGAAACCCGTCGTCTCATACTGTTCTTCATTTTCACCTTCTCGCTGGTGATGCTGTACAGCGAGTGGCAGAAGCTGCAACAAAAGACCGCTGCCGCAAACGCACCACCGTCGGTTGCGAAGGATGGCGGCTCCCCGGGTGCGGCCGCTGTGCCTGCGGCACCTGCCGCGCCGGCAGCCGGAGTCGCGGCTGTCCCGGGGGCGGGCCCCGCGCCGCAAGCGGCCGCGGTCCCGGGCGCGACGCCTGCGCCTGCTGCTGCTCCCCAGGTCGCTGTGGCGCCCGTCGCGTCGCAGGCACCCGTGGCCGCGCCGACGCCGTCCAGGGCTGTGATCGTCACCGACGTCGTGCGCGCGGAAATCGTCTCCGAAGGCGCAGACCTGCGCATGGTGGAGCTGAGCCAGCACAAGGACACGATCGATCCCAAGCGGGCCTTCGTGCTGCTCGGCCCGCACAACCATTTTGCGCAGACCGGCCTCCTGGCCCAGGGCGTCGACCTGCCCACCCACCGCACCCCTTTCGCGCTGGTGCCGGGCGAGACCACCTTGAAGCCGGGGCAGGACAAGCTGTCGGTGCGCTTTGAAGCGCAGGCCGGCGCGGTGCGCGTGGCCAAGATCTACACCTTCCACCGCGGCAAATACGCCATCGACGTTGCCTACGAGATCGCCAACGGCGGCGCTGCGCCGCTTGCGCCTTCGGTGTACCTGCAGTTCGTGCGCGACGGCAAGGCGCCAGCAGGGGAATCGCAATTCCTCATGACCTTCACCGGCGCGGTGTTCTACAACGACCGCGAAAAATTTCTGAAGCAGGACTTTGCCGACATCGAGAAGGGCAAGCCGGTGCCGACCAAGCCGGCGCCCGATGGCTGGGTCGGCATGATTCAGCATTACTTTGCCTCGGCGTGGATTCCGCAGGGGACTGGGCAGCGTGAGTTCTACAGTCGCAAGGTGGCCGAGAACCTGTATTCGGCGGGCGTGATCGTGCCGGCTGGCAGCATCGCTCCTGGCGCGAGCGGGCGCTTCGAGAGCAAGCTCTGGGTGGGGCCGCAGGACCAGGACAGCTTAAAGCCGCTGGCCGCCGGACTTGATCTGGTGGTCGACTACGGTTGGCTCACCATCATCGCGCAGCCGATGTTCTGGCTGCTCAAATGGTTGTATTCGGTCTTCGGCAACTGGGGCCTGGCCATCATCGGCCTGACCGTCATCATCAAGGCGGTGTTCTTCCCTCTTTCGGCCGCGTCCTACAAGTCGATGGCGCGCATGAAGAAGGTTACCCCGCGCTTGACAGCCCTGCGCGAGCGCTACGGCAACGACCGCATGAAGATGAACCAGGCCATGATGGAGCTCTACAAGGAGGAGAAGATCAACCCCTTGGGCGGCTGCTTCCCGATCCTGGTGCAGATCCCGGTCTTCATCGCTCTGTATTGGGTGCTGTTGGCGTCGGTCGAGATGCGCAACGCGCCCTTCTACGGCTGGATCAAGGACCTGTCGGCGCAGGACCCGTACTACATCCTGCCGATCATCATGGCGATCTCGATGTTCGTGCAGACCAAGATGAATCCGACGCCGCCGGACCCGCTGCAGGCAAAGATGATGACGATCATGCCGATCGTTTTCTCGATCTTCTTTTTCTTCTTTCCCGCGGGGCTGGTGCTGTACTGGGTGGTCAACAACGTCCTCTCGATCGCACAGCAGTGGCAGATCACTCGCATGATCGAATCCGGCGAGGACCCGGACAAGAAGAAGAAAAAGTAATCCTGGCGCGCTAGTCAGCCCGCACGGGGTCATTGGCGCGCGACAATCAGGGCATGCAAGACGCAAGCGCGATCGCCGCAATCGCGACCCCGCCGGGTCGCGGCGGGGTCGGCGTGGTGCGCATCTCCGGCGCCGGGCTGGCAGACATGGTCCAGGGACTCCTCGGACAGGTGCCAGCGCCGCGGCGCGCGACGCTCAGCGAATTTCGTGCGTCCGACGGCACGGCGATCGACCGCGGTCTGGCGCTATGGTTTCCCGCTCCGCATTCCTATACCGGCCAGGATGTGCTGGAACTGCATGGCCATGGTGGCCCGGTGGTGCTGGGGCTCCTGCTCGAACGCTGCCTGGAACTGGGCGCGCGCTTAGCCGAACCGGGCGAATTCACGCGGCGCGCCTTTGAAAACGACAAGCTCGACTTGGCGCAGGCCGAGAGCGTTGCCGACCTGATCGAGGCCGCTTCCGCCCAGGCGGCACGCGCCGCGCTGCGCTCGTTGGACGGCGAGTTCTCGCGCCAGGTACATGAACTGATAGCCGAATTGATCGCGCTGCGCGCGCTGGTGGAGGCGACACTCGACTTTCCGGAAGACGAAGTCGACTTCCTGCGCCGCGAGCACGCCTTTGAACGGGTGGCCGATTTGGAGGCGCGCATCGACACCATCCTTGCCCGATCGCACCAGGGTGCGCGGCTGCGCGCCGGCTTGTCAGTGGTTCTGGCCGGGGCTCCCAACGTAGGTAAGTCTTCACTCATGAACGCGCTTGCGGGCGAGGAAGTAGCCATCGTCACCGCGCTCCCCGGCACCACGCGCGACCGCCTGGAACGGCCCATCCTTATCGAGGGCATGCCGGTAAATGTGATCGACACCGCAGGCCTGCGCGCGAGCGAAGACACGGTCGAGCGCATCGGCATTGCCCGCGCGCGCGAGGCGATGGCGCGTGCCGACTTGGTGCTGCTTGTTGTGGCAGCGGATGCACCCGAAGTGCCGGCGGAGGTGGCCGCGAACCTGCCGGCCGAGGTTCCGCAGCTGAAAGTGGTCAACAAGATCGACCTGACCGGCCAGGCGCCGGCGGCCGGACAGGGCTGGGTGCGTGTGTCGGCGGTCGAGGGTTCGGGGCTGGATCTGCTGCGCGCGGCACTCAAGGACGCGGCGGGGCTCACCGGTGCGGCTGAAGATGCGATTCTTGCGCGTGCGCGGCACATCGAGGCTTTACAGGCCGCAAAGGTTGCGGTCGCGGAGTCGCGTGAGCATCTCGCGCCTGGCGCGTTCGCGCTGGAAATTGTGGCGGAGGAATTGCGGCGGGCTCAGCAGTGTCTGGCGGCGATTACCGGGGAATTCACCGCAGATGATTTGCTTGGGGAGATATTTGGGAGGTTTTGTATCGGCAAGTAGG
>JBJXGS010000250.1:0-3266 GCA_046160545.1 Burkholderiales bacterium | reverse complement strand
CTAGCAGCCTGTCGGACTTGAGTTGAGATTTTGGATCATGAAGGCCATGGAATACGAAATGGAAGAGCGATCGAAAATAGATTGCGCTAAGCGAGGCGATTTGAGGCCGCGCGCAGGCGTTTTCAGTCCTCTACGCCACCATCGCCGCCATTCTTTTCAAGTTCCAAGCCATTGCAACCAACGTCCACTCACTTCGAACCGAATTCAAGCCACGCAGCAGGAACTGCCGGAAGCGCATCACCGACTTGATGATGCCGAACACCGGCTCTACGGTCTGCTTGCGCAAGCCGTAGAGTTTGCGACCTTGGACGGTTTTGAGGGTGTGCTTCATTCGATCCAGCGCACTGGCCGGTTCTGCCAGGGGCGCGGGGTCGGTGAAACGCGCCTCCCAGTGTGGATGATGCGCCTCGCGACCAGGGGCAAGCAGCGGTTCGATCTGCGCCGCGACGCACCGATCCACATTGGCGGCACTGAAAAAACCACTGTCCCCCAGGAGCCGCTCGACCTTACCCAATTCCTCGGGCAGCGCAGCCAACGTCTTGAGCATCGGTTCAATCTGCTGCTTGTCGGTGGCCACTTGCGCCATGCCCGTGGCGACAATCAACATGCTCTGGGTATCGACGGCGGCCTGCGCGTTGTAGCTCTGATCAAAGCCCTTGCCGGTGGCGGGCATGATGCGCGAATCCGCATCGGTGAGGTTCACCTGATCGTTGGGGCGCACCCCGGGCGTCGGGGGCTTGGGCGGCTTGCCGCCTGGCTTCTTGCCCGATTTGTGCACGCGCTCCTCGCGCGCCTTCACCTTCGCATCGAACTGGGCCTGCTCCTGCGCGTCACGCTCGCCCGCCCGGGCCTCGATCTGCGCTTTGGCACGCTGGATCGCAGCCAGGCGATCCTCGCGTCGCTTGAGTTCCTCGGGAATGCGCAAGCCTTCAGGCAAGGGCTCTTGATCGGCAGCCTCCGCGCGGGCAAGCAACTCTTTGACTTCGGCCTGCAGCTGTGCCTCGATCTTCTGCGCGTGTCCGTGCGAGAGCGCGCTGTGGCGCGAGGCGTTGGCGTGGATCTTGGTCCCGTCAAGCGCAATCGTGCCCAGCTTGAGCAACTTCATCTGCTGGGCAATGCTCAGCACCTGCACGAACAACGCGTCGATGTCCTTGAGAAAACGCCGACGAAACGCACACAGCGAGTCGTGGTCAGGCTGCGCGTTGCCCGCAATGTAGCGAAACGCAATCGAATCGTGCGTCGCCGCCTCGATGCGTCGACTCGAGAAAACCCCAGTCGCGTAGCCATACACAAGCAGACCCAGCATCAACGCAGGGTGATACGCCGCCGAACCCGTGCCCCGGTACTGCCGCGTCAATGCCGACAAGTCCAGTTGATCGACAATGTCCACTACGAACCGCGCCAAATGTTCGTTGGGCAACCAGTCCTCCACCGAAGGCGGCAGCAAATACGGCGTAGCGCGATCTATCGGTCGAAAGTTGCTCATCTCAGCACCATCAAAAGGAACGCCCCAATGATCACTCAAGCGCCTGCGCGTTTCAACCCTCATTTACCCCAAATCTGGCGGCTAAGCCCGACAGGCTGCTAGGCTCTGGGGTGTCGCGCTGCACTGCGATCCAATAACGCTGCCGAGGGTTCTCCTACCGCGAGCGCGCCACCTCACCTATCGGGTTTGGGCTGTTGTTGATGGGTTTTGCTGGGGGATGATCTCCTATGTGAGTGGGTGTCGGACTTTCCTGGTGTGGGCGGGTCAAGGGCGCGCGTGAGCGCGGCGAAGCGAACCCTTGAGGCGCCCACACCAGGCCATACGCTGGTTCAGCGCCGAATGCGGCGCTTGTTGGCATTCGGCGCTGAAGACACGCGCGCGCGTATGGAGTTGCGCTGCATCAGACAAGGCGATGGTCGGTGTCATAGGGGTTTGACCTCACGGGCGATGGCCCACACGAATCCTGCCAACTCGCGCGCCAGGGCGACGACGGTCTTGTTGCGGTTGAGCTCACGGGCGCGTAGTTGGCGAAACCGTGCGCACAGACGCACTTGGGCTTTCCAGGCGATCTGGATCACCTTCTGAGGCAAATCGGTTTGGCGCTTGGCGATCACGGGGGAGACGGCGGCCCGGAACTGATAGGCGTGAGCGGCTTCCACCAGAGCGCGTCGGGCGGAGGAATTGCCGGCTTTGGTGATGGCGCCTTGGCGCCGCTGTGGGCCGCTGGAGTGCTCCGAGGGGATCAAGCCCAGATAGGCCATGAGCTCACGCGGGTGGGAGAAGCGCGAGAAGTCCCCGATCTCGGCGACGATGCGAACGGCATGGACGAGTTGGATGCCACGGCAGGCTTGCAGCGCCTGCACCACGGGTTGCCAGCGCCAGGCCCCGAGCTCGTGCTCGATGGCGCGCGTGAGCCGTTCGATGCGAGCACCGCCTTCCTCGATGCCCAGCACATACTCCTCGAAGGCGATGCGCTGCGCCGGATGGGCAAGACGCACACTGGCAATCCAGCGCCGGTGGGCTTGCGTCCAAGGCGTCTTGCCGCTGTAGCGCACATCGTTTCGTAACAACAGCGCCCCCAGGCGCTGGCGCAATTGGCGTTGCACGATGACCGCGTCCTCACGCGTACGCACCAGATCCCGCATGGCCTCATCGCGCACATCGGGCACGTAGATCGGCTGCACTTCCCCGGCACGGGCGAGCCCCGCCAATTTCATACAGTCGCGCCGGTCCGTCTTGATCCGATCTCGGACTCGACGCGGCGTGTTCGACGGCGACACCACCCAGCACTCGTGACCCAGGGCGCTGAGCGCGCGCTGGATGGCAAATCCGCAGGGGCCCGCCTCATAGACGAACACCAGCGCTATGCCTTGAGATTGGAGTTTGCGAACCACCTTCATCACTGCGCTCATCTCGCCCCCGATCTGGCCGTAGTGACGCACCTCGCCCGTTTCCTGCGCCAATGCGATATCGATCGAATCCTTGTGCACATCCATCCCAACAAAGAGCTTCCTGATAGACTTCTTCGCCATGGCCTGCCTCCTTAAATTGGTTGATACGCAATCGTTCAACGTGTGGCTCTGCGTGGCTCGCCACGTAATCCACGGTAAACCGGAGGCAGGCCGCCTGCAATCCGCAGGAAGCCATTATGTCTAGGGAATGCGCTGGCGTATGGCGGCGATGGTTTTTGGGGGCGGGTTGTAGTTGTTGTTATCGGTTAGGGTTTTCCCCGCACGCCTTGAACGGCCAAGCGCTGTGGATCGAAGCGCTACGCGTTGAA
>JBJXGS010000249.1:0-21751 GCA_046160545.1 Burkholderiales bacterium | reverse complement strand
CGCTGCCGTCCGGGGCGAGCACCGGAGGCAATGAGCCGTGGACGTGGGTGACGGCCAACCCGGCACCGTATTCGGGCACGCATGCGCACCAGTCGACGCTGGCGGCGGGGATGCACCAGCATCACTTTTCGTTTGCATCGACCGCCTGGGTTGTGGGGGTGGGAGAGAGCCTGTTCACCTACATTTACCTCGACCCGACCAACCCCCCGACGCAAGTGATGCTGCAGATCAACGACGGGACGGACTGGGAGCAGAGGGCGTACTGGGGTGCCAACCAGATCAACTGGGGGGTGAATGGCACGGTGAGCCGGAGGTACATCGGCCCGCTGCCGGCAACGGGACAATGGGTGAGGCTGGAAGTGCCGGCAGCGCAGATCGGAATGGAAGGGCGCGCGGTGCGCGGCATCGCGTTTGCCCTGAGCAATGGTCGCGCGACCTGGGATCGGTTCGGCAGGCTCAGCCCCTGACCTGCTTGACGTGCCGGCCCGCGTGGCGGCCTTTGGCCGCGCGGGTGTTTTACCTTAGAAGCACGCAGATACTCGCTTGCAGGTCGGGCGAGCCCGGGTACACCAGAATGCAAGCTGATGATCTAAGCAAACTTGCGATGTACCGATCGGGCGGGCCAAACGGTCCTGCCGATGCCGACAGTCAAGTCGCGCCGATGGCGATTTTCAAGTACGCCAGGCGTTCAATTGCCGCCGCGCCGCGTCGATCGTTTCTCCTGCGGTGAGGCCCGCCGGCCCGACGCCGGCGTCAACCAGCGTATCTGCGGCAGCGCCGTGCAGAAAGGTGGCGCACTTCAGCGCTGACTCAACGTCTTCGTGGCGAGCGACCAACGCGCCAATAATACCCGCCAGCGCGTCGCCCATGCCGCCCGCGGCCATTCCAGGGTTGCCCGTCGGGTTGATCCACCAGCGTTCTGAAGGTGTCGCGATGACGCTGCCAGCGCCCTTTAGCAGCACATGAGCCTGGTAGACGTGCGCCAGCGAAAGGGCTGTCCCGATACGGTCGGCATTGACGCGGGCTACGTTGGTGCCGGCAAGGCGTGCCGCTTCCAGCGGATGGGGCGTCATGATGGTTGGCGCGCTGCGGCGTGACACCTGTGCCGCCAACCGCGGATCGGCTGCGACTATGTTAAGCGCGTCGGCGTCCAGAACAAGTGTGCAGCTGGCGGCGATAGCCGCTTCAAGCGCTTCGCGCGCAGCCTTCGAGCCACCCATTCCCGGTCCCGCGACAACAGCTCCGGCATTGCTGGCGAGCGCGGAGCGTGCATCCCTGATCATGATCTCCGGGTAGGGCGGGTCGTAGGCCAGTCCGCTTCCGTCCAGGAGGCCGGCGATGACGCGCCCGGCGCCCAGCTTCAAGCCCGCACGCGCGGCCAGGATCGCTGCTCCCACCATGCCTGAGGCACCGCCGACGATGACCAGCGTTCCGTAGGTTCCCTTGTGCGAGTTGCGACGCCGCGGTGCGAGGAGTCCTGCGAAGTCTGCGCGTGCCAGCAGACTTCCAACCTCACGCCCGAAGGGTGCGCCTACCCGCAGGTCGAGCGCAGCAACTTCAACGCGCCCTGCCAGGTCCACCCCATCGCCGGTATGCAGGCCCGGTTTGTCGGCGATGAAGGTCACGGTTGTGTCCGCGCGAATCGTGACGCCGGAGGCTGCACCGCTATCGGCATCCAGTCCCGAGGGCACGTCCAAGGCCAGGACCGGGACGCCGGCGGCGTTGACCGCGGCGATCCACGCGTCGTACGGAGTGCCGATGGCACGTCCCAATCCGATGCCGAAGAGGCCGTCAATGACGAGTTCGAACTGCGCCGGATCGGGCAGCTCCGTACTGGATGTGCCGCCTGCCTGGCACCAGCGCGCGTGGGCGAGCGCGGCGTCGGTAGGCAGGCGCGCCGGGTCGGCTGCGAAGGCCAGTGTCACCTCGGTGCCCCAGCCGCGCAGGTGGCAGGCCGCTTCGAACGCGTCACCGCCGTTGTTGCCGGGGCCCGCCAGAACGAGAATGCGCCGCGCGCTGCCGCCAGCCAGGGTCTGTGCGGCGCTGGCAGCAGCCAGTCCGGCGCGCGGCATGAGCGCCTCGCCGCGCGCAAATGAAGCAGCTTCGATGGCGCGAATGGCGCTCGCTCGGCAGAGCAGGTGCATCGCGCCATTCTAGCCATGGTGCCGGGGTGGCCGCTGCAGCGACCATAGCGCTGTTGGCTTGGCAAGGAAATACTTGACTATTTTTCTCGGGATTGGGTATACTTGAGCGCATTACTCGGGATTGAACGTTGTCTGGTCGCAAGGCCGACAACCGAAAGGACGCCGTCCATGAGACTGACCACCAAAGGCCGTTTCGCTGTTACCGCGATGCTCGACCTGGCCATGCGCACAGGTCGCGGGCCGGTGACCTTGGCGGCTATCAGTGAGCGGCAGGGTATTTCGCTGTCCTACCTGGAGCAGTTGTTCGGCAAGCTGCGCCGCCACAGCATCGTCGATTCGGTGCGCGGTCCGGGCGGCGGCTACACCATGGCGCGTGCGCTGGATTCGGTGACGGTGGCGGATATCATCGCCGCGGTCGACGAGCCGCTTGATGCCACCATGTGCGGTGGCCGGCAGGACTGCCGCGAATCGGGGCGGGTGGGCGGCGGGTTGAGCGACGACAGCCGGGCACGCGGCCAGTGCATGACCCATGACCTGTGGGCGACACTGAATCGCAAGATGCACGAGTATCTCGAGTCGGTGAGTCTGGCTGACCTGATTCGCGCACAGCAGGAGCGCGACGCGTCGGCATCCGGCAGCAACACCCAGGCGGTCGTGCTGGAACGACGCCGCGTGCCGGCCGCGCTTGCCGCTTAGCTTTTTGCTTGAAAATCCATTCTTCGCCCGCAGTTCGTTTTTGTAAACAGGAGTCAAGATGAAGTTTCCGATCTACCTCGACTACTCTGCGACGACCCCGGTTGATGCGCGCGTCGCCAAGCGCATGGTCACCTTCCTGACCGAGGAGTACGGCAATCCGGCCTCGCGTTCGCACGCCTACGGCTGGACCGCCGAGGAAGCGGTGGAGGAAGCGCGCGAGAACGTCGCCAAACTCATAGGCGCGGATTCCAAGGAGATCGTCTGGACTTCCGGCGCGACCGAGTCGATCAATCTGGCCTTGAAGGGCGCGGCGCACTTCTACCAGTCCAAGGGCAAGCACATCATCACCATGTCGATCGAGCACAAGGCGACGCTCGATACCTGCCGTGAACTCGAGCGCCAGGGGTTTTCGGTCACCTATCTCGATCCAGAGCCGAATGGCCTCCTGGACCTCGAAAAATTCAAGGCGGCGATCCGCCCGGACACCGTGCTGGTGTCGATCATGTACGTGAACAACGAGATCGGCGTGATCCAGGATATCCCGGCGATCGGCGAGATCTGTCGCGCCAAGGGGATCATCTTCCACGTCGATTCGGCGCAGGCCACCGGCAAGGTTGCCATCGACCTGGCTACGCTCAAGATCGACTTGATGTCGATGAGCGCGCACAAGACCTACGGCCCCAAGGGCGTCGGCGCGCTGTACGTGCGGCGCAAGCCGCGCGTGCGCCTGGAGGCGCAGATCCACGGCGGCGGACATGAGCGCGGTTTTCGCTCCGGCACGCTCCCCACGCACCAGATCGTCGGCATGGGCGAGGCTTTTCGCATCGCACGCGAGGAGATGGCGGCCGAGAACGAACGCATCCGCATGCTGCGTGACCGGCTCTTGGCCGGCCTGTCGGACATGGAGGAGGTCTACGTCAACGGTGACCTCGATGCGCGCGTGCCGCACAACCTCAACATGAGCTTCAACTTCGTCGAGGGTGAGTCGCTCATCATGGCGATCAAGGAAATCGCGGTCTCCTCCGGTTCGGCGTGCACTTCGGCCAGCCTGGAGCCCTCCTACGTGCTGCGCGCCCTCGGGCGCAGCGATGAGTTGGCGCACTCCTCGATCCGCTTCACCATCGGGCGCTTCACCACGGCCGAGGAAGTCGACTACGCCGTCAACCTGCTCAAGGGCAAGATCGGCAAGCTGCGCGACCTGTCGCCTCTCTGGGAAATGTACAAGGACGGCGTCGACCTGAACACGGTGCAGTGGGCCGCGCACTAGAACCCGAACCACATCAGACATAAACTGTAGGAAGGAAGATTGCAATGGCATACAGCGACAAGGTCCTGGACCACTACGAGAATCCGCGCAACGTCGGGTCGTTCGAAAAAGGCGACGACTCCGTAGGTACCGGCATGGTCGGCGCACCGGCCTGCGGCGACGTCATGAAGCTGCAGATCAAGGTTGGTAGTGACGGGCGCATCGAGGACGCGCGCTTCAAGACCTATGGCTGCGGCTCGGCGATCGCCTCATCCAGCCTGGTGACCGAGTGGGTCAAGGGCAAGACCCTGGACGAGGCGATGGGCATCAAGAACACCCAGATCGCCGAGGAACTGGCCCTGCCGCCGGTCAAGATCCATTGCTCCATCCTGGCCGAGGATGCGATCAAGGCCGCCATCACCGACTATCGGGCCAAGCACACGGTCGAACACAAGGAGGCCGCTTGATCGCGGAGAGTGCCATGTCCGTTACATTGACCGAGAACGCGGCGAAGCATGTCGCCGGCTACATCGCGCGGCGCGGCCGCGGACTGGGACTGCGCGTTGGTGTCAAGACCACCGGCTGCTCGGGCCTTGCCTACAAGCTCGAGTTTGCAGACGCCGCCAATCCCGAGGACCAGCTCTTCGAGAGTCATGGGGTCAAGGTGCTGGTCGATCCCAAGAGCCTGGCCTACCTTGCCGGCACGGAACTCGATTACCAGCGCGAGGGCTTGAATGAGGGTTTCAAGTTCGTCAACCCGAACGAGAAGGATCGCTGCGGCTGCGGCGAGAGCTTTCACGTCTGAGCCCGGAGTGGCGAAGCGGCGGCGAGCGTTGCCGTCGCTTGCGCCCGGTCAGTCCCACCTTGTCCTCTCATTTCGCCTTGTTCGGCCTGCAGCCGCGCTTCGCCCTCGACATGCCGGCATTGGAAGCGGCATACCGGCAATTGCTGGCGCGCGTGCACCCGGACGGTTTTGCGCGCGCTACCGATGCCGATCGGCGCGCCGCCATGCAATGGTCAGTACGGGTCAACGAGGCTTATGCCACGCTCAAGAACCCGGAAAAGCGCGCGGTGCACCTTCTCGAGGAGCGCGGTGTCGCGCTGGGCCTGGAAGACAACACGGCCATGGAGCCGGCTTTCCTGATGCAGCAGATGGAATGGCGGGAGGCGGTCGACGACGCGCGCGCGGCCAGGAATATCGACGCGCTCGACCGGCTGCTGGGCGAATTGCGCAGCGAGCGCGACGCGCGGCGTGCGCGTCTGGGTGCGCTGATCGATTCCGGGGCCGATGCGCCAGCGGCCGAGGCTGTGCGTCAACTGATCTTCATCGCGCGGGTAGAGACCGAGATCGGCGAGTCCATCGCCATGCTCGAGGACGCGTGAGACGAGGCCGGCCATGGCGCTGATGCAGATCGCCGAACCGGGCACCGATACCGAGCCGCACCAGCGGCGCCTGGCCATCGGCATCGACCTGGGCACCACCAATTCCCTGATCGCCGCGGTCATGAGCGGTGCGCCGCGCGTCCTGCCGGACCACCAGGGTCGGCCGCTACTGCCTTCGGTGGTGCGTTATGACGCACACGGAGTCAACGCAGTGGGGCACGCTGCGGCAGCGCAGGCGGTGGTCGATCCTGGCAACACCATAGTCTCGGTCAAGCGTTTCATGGGGCGGACTCTGGCAGACCTGGAGCGTATTGCCGGCGGACCGCTCAAGACTCCCTATGAATTCATCGATGCGCCAGGTATGGTGCGCATCGCCACTCGCGCCGGCCAAAAGAGCCCGGTCGAAGTGTCGGCCGACATCCTCGTCGAACTCAGGCGCCGTGCCGAGGAGTCACTCGGCGACGAGCTCATGGGCGCGGTCATCACGGTGCCGGCCTATTTCGACGACGCGCAGCGGCAGGCCACCAAGGATGCGGCGCGCCTTGCGGGTCTGGAGGTGCTGCGCCTGATCAACGAACCTACCGCAGCGGCGATCGCCTACGGACTCGACAACGCGGCCGAGGGCATTTACGCGGTCTACGACCTGGGCGGCGGCACTTTCGACATCTCGATCCTGCGGCTTGCACGCGGGCTCTTCGAGGTCATGGCCACCGGCGGCGATTCGGCGCTGGGCGGCGACGATTTCGACGCTCTCCTGGCAGACTGGGCCGCGCGCGAGGCGCATTTGCGCAATGTCACACCGACGCTGCGGCGCAAGCTCTTAGTCGAGGCGCGTGCCGCCAAGGAGCGCCTGACCGACCTGGATGCCACCTTCTTCAACGTGCCTGAGGACGACGGCCGCGTCATCGCGCTGCACGTCACGCGCAAGATGTTCGAGGCGCTCACCGAGCCCCTGCTCAAGAAGACCCTGGTGGCCACGCGCAAGGCACTGCGTGACGCGGGCATCTCTGCCGCCGGCGTGGCCGGTGTGGTACTGGTCGGCGGCTCGACCCGCATGCCGCAGGTGCGCGCGGCGACCGCGCTGCTCTTTGGCCGCGCGCCTTTGACCAACCTCAACCCGGATGAAGTCGTGGCCCTGGGCGCGGCCATGCAGGCCAACCTCCTGGCCGGACACACTGCTACCGGCGATGAATGGCTGCTTTTGGATGTGATCCCGTTGTCGCTCGGGCTGGAGACCATGGGCGGATTGGCCGAGCGCGTCATTCCGCGCAACTCGACCATTCCGGTTGCGCGCGCGCAGGAGTTCACGACGTTCAAGGACGGCCAGACCGCCATGGCCATCCACGTGGTACAGGGCGAGCGCGACCTTGTCGCCGATTGCCGCTCACTGGCGCGCTTCGAACTGCGCGGGATTCCACCCATGGTCGCGGGCGCGGCGCGCATCCGCGTGACCTTCCAGGTCGACGCCGATGGACTGCTGTCGGTCTCGGCCGAAGAAAAGACCTCCGCTGTGGCAGCGTCGGTCAATGTCAAGCCATCCTACGGGCTCTCCGACGGCGAGATCGCACGCATGCTCAAGGAATCCTTCGAGCGCGCCGATGACGACATCAAGGCGCGTGCGCTGAAGGAGCAGCAGGTCGAGGCCCAGGCCATCGTCGCCGCCTGCCGCGCCGCACTGGCAAGCGACGGCGACCTGCTTGACGCCGCGGAGCGCGGCACGCTCGAGGCCGGCATGGCCGTTGTCGAGGCGGCCGCGGCCGGGCCCGACCACCTGGCCATCCGGGCAGCGATCGAGGAGCTCAACCGTGAAAGCGGCGAATTCGCCGCGCGGCGCATGGACCGCTCGGTGCGCTCCGTGCTGACCGGGCGCAGCCTGGATTCGATCGCCATCTGAACCGCCGCCCCACAGCACATGCCGCAGATCATTGTCCTACCCCACGTCGAGCTTTGTCCGGACGGTGCCGTCATCGAGGCGGCCGCCGGCGGCATGCTCATCGACGCCTTGCTGGACAACGACATCCCGATTGAGCACGCTTGTGAAAAATCCTGTGCCTGCACGACCTGCCACGTGATCGTGCGCGAGGGCTTCGCGGCACTCGAACCCTCCGAGGAGAAGGAGGACGATCTGCTCGACCGCGCCTGGGGCCTGGAGCCCAATTCCCGCCTGTCCTGCCAGGTTGTGCTTGACGCGGCAGACCTCACTATCGAGATTCCCCGATACACCATCAACATGGTCAAGGAAGGCAAGCGATGAAGTGGACCGACACGCGCGACATCGCGATCGCGCTATGCGAGGCGCATCCGGAGGTCGATCCGCTCCAGGTGCGCTTCACCGACCTGCACGCCTGGGTGCTGGCACTGCCGGGCTTTGCCGATGACCCGAGCCGCTCGGGAGAGAAAATCCTCGAGGCGATCCAGATGATGTGGATCGACGAGGCTGACTGAGGCTCGGTTTCTTCAGCCGAGTGCGATCCCGGCCAGTCCGAGCATCATCAAGAGTGCCGCGGCAACGCGGCGCCGCGCATCACCCTCCCTGAGCAAGTGCGTGCCGTACAGTGCGGCGATGAGTATGCTCACCTCGCGCGCCGGCGCGACGTACGACAAGGGCGCGATCTGCATCGCGTACAAGACCAATCCATAGGAAAGCGGCGAAAGCAGCGCGACGATCAGCATCGCCCGCCTGTCGACACGCCAGATGCCACGCACCTCGGCCATGCGGCCCAGCACGTGGGGAGTGGTGGCGATCAGGCGCATGACGATCGAGCCCCAGTAGAAGATGATGGGTGGGATCAGGAAGTAGGCCACGGCCTGGCGGTCCCACACCGTATAGAGCGCGATCATTGCTCCGGTGGCGAGCGCAAAGCCTACGCCGCCACGCTTCATCATGTTGCGCGGATCGCCGGAGAGCAGGATCGCGCCGGCGCCGATGGCCAGCGCGCCGGCGACGGCAATGGGTGCGGGCCGCTCGCCCAGCAGCAGGACCGCGGCGACGATCGTGATCAGCGGCCCACTGGCGCGCGCGAGCGGATAGACGACCGATAGGTCGCCGGTCCGGTAGCCGCGGTCCAGAAACACGAAGTACGCGACGTGGATCAGCGCTGAACCCAGCATCATGCCCACGCTGATCCAGTCGGGCTGCCAAGTCGAAGCGGCAAAGACCAGAATCGCCGCTGGCGCATAGAACACGACCTCGAATGCGGCAGTCAGCCAGAAGAACGCGACGCCGCCGCCGCGGCTTTTCTTGAGCGCCAGATTCCAGGTCGCGTGCGACCAGGCGGCGAGGAGGACCAGGAGGAGGGCGCTTGCGGACACAAAAAAGGGGCGGCCCGTTCCAGGGCCGCCCCCGCATGTTACGCGGGGTGAGGAGGGACCGGGCGCAACTCCAACTCAGGTGGCAAGCGCAATGCTGCCGCCATCGACCCGCACCCGCTCGCCCGAGCGCCAGGCCGGCTGCGAGGCCTGCGGGATGCTGCGCACGCTGCCATCATCCATGCGCACGCGCACTTCCCAGGTCTTGGATGAGCGCACGTTCTTCTCGACCTGGTGACCGGCATAGGCACCACCGACCGCGCCCAGGATGGTCATGAAGTCGCTGCCGCGGCCCTTGCCGAACTGCTTGCCGACCACCGCGCCGCCCAGGGCGCCGCCGGCGATGCCGATGCCGGAACCTTCGCCCGGTCTGCTGGTTTCGACGACTGCCTCGACGACGCCGCAGTTGGCGCACACGGGACGGGTCTGGACCACGGGCGCGCCTGGGTTGCCGAAAGTGCCCGCGCCGGGCGCGCTGCCGTAGGGGTTGGTCTGCGGGCCCTGCGCGACATCACCGTAGGGATTGCGTTCGTAGGGATTGCGTTCATACGGGCTGCGCTCGGCGACCGGGCGACCGTACGGGTCGCGCTCGACGACCTGGCGTCCATAGGGATCGCGCTCCACCGGTGCGCGTTCGTAGACCTCGCGATCGACGGCCCCGCGCGCAACCCGTCGCTCGCCGGCGTAACCGTAATCGGTCGTCTCGCGCACGACTGCGGGCTGCACCGAAGGCTGCGATGTGCGCAGCGTGCGCGGCTCTTCCTGGCTGCGCGCCACGGCCACAACCTGCGGTCGGGGCGCGGGGCGTGCGGCAGGCGCGGGGCTCGCTGCGGCGACCGGAGCCGCGGCCGGTGCGGCTGCGGCGACCATTGCAGGAGATGCCATGGGCGCGGGCAGGGCTGCGCCGGTGGTCGGCGCGGTGGCGTGGGTGGTGGGAATCACACCGGTCATGACGCCGACGCCCGCAGCCGAGACAACGATGATCGAAGCCGCAGCCGTGGCGATGAGCGGGTGCAGACGCGGCGCAGTGCGGATGACTTGTTCCATTTCCTCTCCTTTTCGCGCAATGGTGCGCTGTGTCAGATAACGCCTGCCTGGTGCCGCGCGCCGACCGCGCCAGCCCGCGCGTTTGTATCCGGGTGTTACGCTTGCAACATTCGCAACACTTCGCCCTTCCCGCCATGTGCCTGCGCCGCTTGCGACTGTGTCTTGCCCTGGGTTTCATCGCCGTTGCAATGCCGGCGACGGCACAGGACTTCGTGTCCCAGAAGGCCAACTTTCGCGTGGTCACGGTAGCGCGCGGGCTCGAGCACCCCTGGAGCCTGGCCTTCCTTCCCGGCGGCGAGATGCTCGTCACCGAGCGGCCCGGACGCATGCGCGTGGTGGCCCGCGACGGCACGCTGCGTGCGCCGCTCAAGGGCGTGCCCGCGGTCGTGGCGCAGGGCCAGGGGGGGCTTCTCGACGTGATTCCGGATCGCGACTTCGCTACCAACCGCGTGATCCACTTTTGCTTCTCCGAGGCCGGCGAAGGCGGCAGCGGAACCGCGCTGGCGCGCGCGCGCCTGGGCGAGGCGGGCCTTGACGAGGTGCGGGTCATCTTCCGCCAGCTGCCCAAGACCTCCGGGGGCCTGCACTTCGGCTGCCGCATCGTGCACGCGCGCGACGGGCTCCTCTATATGGCACTGGGCGAGCGCTACCAGCGCGACCGCGCGCAGGACCTGTCGACGCACCTGGGCAAAGTCGTGCGCCTGCGGCCGGACGGCAGCATCCCGCCCGACAACCCCTTTGTCGGCAAGCCCGGCGCGCGTCCCGAGATATTCTCGTACGGGCACCGCAACCCGCAAGGCATGACCCAGCACCCAGAGACCGGCGCGCTGTGGATGCACGAGCACGGCGCGCGCGGCGGCGACGAGATCAACCTGCCGCAGGCCGGGCGCAACTACGGCTGGCCCGTCATCACCCACGGGGTCGACTACTCGGGCCTTGCCATCGGCGTCGGCCGCGCCGCCCCCGGCCTGGAGCAGCCGGCGCACTTCTGGGCGCCGTCCATCGCGCCTTCTGGCATGGCCTTCTACACTGGAGACGCGATCCCGGCCTGGAAAGGGAGTCTCTTCATCGGCGCTCTGGCGGGCAGGCAGCTCGCGCGCCTGGAGTTCGACGGCACGACAGTGCGCCGCGAGGAGCGTCTTTTGCAGAATCTCGGCGAGCGCCTGCGCGACGTGCGCTCGGGGCCGGACGGCTTTCTCTATCTGCTGACCGACAATCCGGACGGGCGCATTCTGAGGCTGGAGCCCAGGTAGTCGAGCGCTTCCTCCCGGACCGCGGCGAAGACCGACGGCAACTCCGCCTGCAGGTGTTCGCCATGGCGTTCGAGGGTTGCGACTCCGGCAGCCAGGTCGACCGGATGCTTGAGGCGCCGCGCGATGCGCGCCAGCGTGGCCGCGACGCCCGCCGTGGTGGCGCAGGAGGTAAGCGCGCCAAAACGCACGAAGTGCTCAGTAGCGCTGCGGGCCGGCTCCGGCATGACGGGTGCTGCGCGAGCAAGGCTTGCGTAGACCGCCGCCGTGAAGTCCGCCAGGGGCTCGCCCTGACGGGCGCTCCATTGCGAGAGCAGCACGTGGTCCAGAAACACGTCGTAGAGAATGCCTGCGTAGCGGCGCAGGCCCGGCTCGACCAGGGACTTGAGTTCCGCCATGCCGGGGTTGCTGTCGGTCAGCGCGTCGACGCGCCGGTGCAGGCGGATACCCAGCGCCACGCCCGGCGCGAGAGAGGACAGGTCGGCGCCGCGCACGTGGTCGGCCATAAGCGTGCCGGCGCGAACCTGGTCGTCGTCCGGCGCGATCAGGAAGTGGGCTAGGTGATTCAGGCTTCGCGCTTTAATTGCGGAAACAGGATCACGTCGCGGATCGACGGCGCATCGGTCATGAGCATGACCAGGCGGTCTATGCCGATGCCCTCGCCGGCGGTCGGCGGCAGGCCGTGCTCCAGGGCGCGGATGTAGTCGCGGTCCTTGAACATGGCCTCCTCATCGCCGGCTTCCTTGGCTGCCACCTGCGCGTCGAAGCGCGCCTCCTGGTCCTCGGCGTCGTTGAGTTCGGAAAAGCCGTTGGCGATCTCGCGCCCGGCGATGAAGAGCTCGAAGCGTTCGGTGATCTCCGGGTTCGAATCGCTGCGTCGCGCAAGCGGCGAGACCTCGGCCGGGTAATCGATGATGAAGGTCGGATCCCACAGCTGCGCCTCGGCAGTCTCCTCGAAGAACGCCAGTTGCAGGGCGCCCAGGCCCGGGTTGCCGCGCGGCAGCGCGCCGCGCTTGTCCAGCCAGGCGCGCAGGAACGATGCGTCGCGCAGTTGCGCCTCGTTGTATTCCGGGGCGTACTTGCGGATCGCCGCGACGATGGTGAGGCGGTCGAAGGGGCGGCCCATGTCGATCTCGCGCCCCTGATAGGTGAAGCGGGTCGTGCCCAGCACCTGCTCGGAGACTTCGCGGAACATGGTTTCGGTCAGGTCCATGAGGTAGCGGTAGTCGCGGTAGGCCTCGTAGAACTCCATCATCGTGAACTCGGGGTTGTGCCGCGTCGAGATGCCTTCGTTGCGAAAATTGCGATTGATCTCGAAGACCCGCTCGAAACCGCCGACCACCAGGCGCTTCAGGTACAGCTCAGGAGCGATGCGCAGGTAGAGCTCCATGTCGAGCGCGTTGTGGTGGGTCTTGAAGGGTTTGGCTGCTGCCCCGCCGGGGATGGGATGCATCATCGGCGTCTCGACCTCCAGATAGTGGCGCGACACCATGAAGGCGCGGATCGCGGTCACCACCTGCGAGCGCACGATGAAGGTGCGGCGCGACGACTCCGAACCGATCAGGTCCAGGTAGCGCTGGCGATAGCGCGCCTCCATGTCGGTCAGGCCGTGGAATTTCTCGGGCAGGGGGCGCAGCGCCTTGGTGAGCAGGCGAATCCCGGTCACGTTGACCGAGAGCTCGCCCTTTTGCGTCCTGAAGAGGGTGCCCTGCGCGCCCACGATGTCGCCCAGGTCCCAGTGCTTGAAGTCGGCGTGCGCCTCCGGCCCCACCCCCTGGTCGTTGATGTAGAGCTGGATCTGCCCGCTGCCGTCCTGCACGGTCGCGAACGAGGCCTTGCCCATGACGCGCTTCAGCATCATGCGCCCGGCGACCGACACCTCGATCTTGCTTGCCGCCAGCGCTTCGCGCTCGGCCGCGCCGTGCGTCGTGTGCAGGAGCCCGGCGTGGTCGAGGCGCACAAAATCGTTCGGGAAGGCCGCGCCGCCGCGCGCCCGGATCGTGGCCAGCTTGGCGCGGCGCTCGGCGATGATCTGGTTCTCATCCGGTGCTGCCGGGGCTGCGCTGTCCTGTGCGGTCATGGCGTTCAGACGCCTTTCTTGAGCGAGGCTGAGATGAAGTCGTCGAGGTCGCCGTCGAGCACCGACTTGGTGTTGCTGATCTCGACATTGGTGCGCAGGTCCTTGATGCGCGACTGGTCGAGCACGTAGGAGCGGATCTGGTGACCCCAGCCGACGTCCTTCTTGCCGGCTTCGAGGCTGTCCTGCTCGACCTGGCGCTTGCGCAGTTCGAGTTCGTAGAGCCGTGACTTCAACTGCGCCATGGCCTCGGCCTTGTTGCGGTGTTGCGAGCGGTCGTTCTGGCACTGCACGACGATGTTGGTCGGGATGTGCGTGATGCGCACCGCCGAGTCGGTCTTGTTGATGTGCTGCCCGCCGGCTCCCGAGGCGCGGAAGGTATCGATGCGCAGGTCGGCAGGGTTGATGTCGACTTCGATGGAGTCGTCGACCTCGGGGTAGACGAAGATGCTCGCGAAGGAGGTGTGGCGACCGCCGGCCGAATCGAAGGGCGACTTGCGCACCAGCCGGTGCACGCCTGTTTCCGTGCGCAGGTAGCCATAGGCGTAGTCGCCGGTGACCTTGATCGAAGCCGACTTGAGCCCGGCCACGTCGCCCGGAGATTCCTCGAGGATCTCCGGCTTGAAGCCCTTGCGCTCGCAGTAGCGCAGGTACTGCCGCAGCAGCATCTGCGCCCAGTCCTGCGCCTCGGTGCCTCCCGCGCCCGCCTGGATATCGACAAAGCAGTTGGCCGGGTCCGCCGGATTGGCGAACATGCGCTTGAACTCCAGGTCAGCGACCGATTTCTCGATCGCGTCGACGTCGCCGGCCACCGCGTTGACGGTGTCGTCATCGTCCTCGGCGCGGCCCATCTCGAAAAGCTCCCTGGCGTCGGTCAGCCCGGCTGTGATCGAGCCGAGCGTGCCGACGGTGGCATCCAGAGATTTTTTCTCGCGCCCGAGTTCCTGGGCGCGCTTGGGGTCGTTCCACAGCGCCGGGTCTTCCAGCGCCGCGTCGACCTCCTTCAGACGCGCGGACTTGGCATCGTAGTCAAAGATACCTCCGCAAGTCCTGGCTGCGGGCCGCGAGATCGGCCAGCCGGGCTTCGAGGCTGTTGAGGAATTCGGCTTCCATGGCGTGACACGATGCAGGCAAACCCAGAATTATACCGATCGCGTCACAGCTACTGGAACACCACCGATCCAGCCACCTTGCCAAGAGTCGAGTTGAACCCGAATACGCCGCCGGCGCGTGTCGCCCCTGCCCCGGTGATGACACCGCTGAATGCATTGCCGAATGGAATATTGCCGACGCAGACACCTCCGGCACAGAGGGAAGTGGAGCTCGTGATGGTCGAAGTTGAGCCGAGGAAGGCTGTGGTGGAAAACTGCGCAGCGGTTCCGTTCACGGTGAAGGTCTGGCCCGCCACGGGGATCGACAGGTTGTAGGTGACGCTTCCGCCTGAAGTGGCCGGGAAGTTCACGGTCATCGCACCGGTGACCGAATTGGGGGTGCCAACTGCGACCAGAGCGCCGGCGCCGCTGACGATGGTCGGCGCCGATGATGCAAACGAGGTGAAGGCGCGCACGATCGGTATGGTCGCCGCATTGGCATTGAGCGCGCTGATGTACTGCACCGAAGTGATCGGTCCGCTCGCGCCAGAGAGCGTACTGTTGCCGGATGTCCAGCGGCCCCAGGCGATGACACCATCGGCACCGAAGTCGGTCGACGCCCCGCTATTGAGCCCGTTTGCGGAGCAGCAATCGACGAACTGCGTCATCAATCCCGCGCCGTTGAACGTGAAGGTGCCGCCGATCACCCCCGCCGCCTGCGCACCGACGGTATTGTGGACGATCACCGGAAACGGCCCCGGGCCATTGGCAAGCGGCACCGAGGGCGGCGGCGCACCTCCGCCCGAAGAACCACCGGTGGTCGGCACGGCCACCGACTGGCCGCGGTCGTTGCGGTCCTCGGCGATGACAAAACTCGCCTGCTGCCCGCTCGCGGTCGGCGGCAGGCTCGGTCCCCGGAAGGCCAGGGCAGGGCGAGTCTGTGTGTCCGGAGTGAAGCCGCTTTGGCCCGCGCCGACGTCGACGCAGCCGCCGTTGTTGCACAGCGCGGCAATACCTTCAGTGACGGCCAGGCGCGTGCCGGCGTCCGCGCTGACTGAGAACGCCGTGCCGCGAATGCCTACGGTCGCCGTCGGAGTGGTGAGCCTGTAGCCGGCGCGGTTGACCCGCCCGATGGAGCCCGTCACGGTGCGCAGGCCGCCGCGCAATAGTCCCAGGAACCCGCGTTCTTCGGTGGCGGTACTGCCGGCCATCCGGTAGTCCTCCACACGCAAGAGTGTCTGCGGTTGCAGCGAGATGTAAGCGCCGTCGACCATGCGCAACTGCACACGGCCCTGCGCGGTCTCGATACTGTCGCCGGAAGCGATCGCGGAACCGCGCGTGGCCGGCCGACTCACTCCCGTGGCCGAACGCAGCGTCGCTTCGCCGCTGACGAATTCGATGCTGCCCGCGCCGGTTTGCGCAAGGGCGCCGGTCGGCTCAATGGCGAACAAGCAAAGCGCCATCAGGGCAGGGTGACTGACAAGGCGGCGAAAGGTTGGCGACATGCGGGACTCCGGGGTTCTAGAACTCGCGGCGCAGCATGAGGCTCGCGACGCTGCGGCGGAACGCGTAGATGGCGACGTTCGAGGAGTTGTCGGTATAGGAAAGTTGTGGTGTCAGGCGCCAGCCGGGAGCGATGCTGAAATGGGCGCCGCCGGTAAGACTGGTCTGGCGGTCGCTGCGCGCGCGATTGAAGAGCGGTTCGCTGCCGCCGTAGTCGCGCTCCTCATGAGACACCGTCGCAAAGAGCTGCACCGATGCGCGCAGCTGCCATTGCAGCCCGCCGCGCACGCCTGCGAAGTCGTGTCCCAGGTGGGCCACGCCGCCGCGGCGCTCGTCCTCGCGCCCGGCATAGACAGACGCAAACATTACCGGCCCGGCATCGAGCGAGCGCGCGTAGCCCGCACCCACCAGGAAACGGTCGGCGTCGCGCACAGCGTTGCCGGGGTAGGTAAGCCTGGTGGCCTGGACAAAGACCGAAGTCTGCGCGCGTGGGGACAGGTTGTACTGCCACTGGCCGAGCGCGCCCACGGCCTCGCGAAAGCGGCTGCCGCCGATCCAGTTGGCTGCCGCCTGTGCCGCGCCGGAGAAGACGTGCGCGCCGACGGTCTTGCTCACCCCGGCGCTGGCGTCGAAGACCCCGGTATCGAAGCGGTCGAGATCCTGGTTGAAGGTGTGGCTGGTGGAGGCATTGGCAGAAAAAGCCAGGTCCGGCGCGAGTGGTACACGCACGTTGACCCCGGCGCCAGCCTGCAAAAAGATGTCGTGGGCGCTGCGGCTGGCCGGGTCCAGGGTGAAGACCAGGCCGCCCAAGGATGGGATTGCCACCGTGCTGCTGCCGGTCGCGCTATTGACGTTGCTGTCGTGGCCACCGCCGGCCTCGACATACCAGCGCACCCGTGTAGTCTGCTCTGACTGCAACTGGCTGATCGCGCCGAGCAGACGGTCGACCGCGGCGGTGGCATCGGAGGGTATCGGCGCGGCGCGTACCTGGGCCAGCTCGCCGCGTGCGTTTTCAGCCTCGCCGGCCGCCAGATAGGCGCGCCCGATCTCCGCGCGTGCCAGAGCGTTGCCCGGCTGCACGGCAAGCACACGCTCCAGGGCGAAGATGGCGCGCGCAAATTCGCCGGCATCGAGCGCGGCGATGCCGAGCAGGTAGTCGAAGTCGGGCTGGCCGGCGCGCTGCGGCTCCAATGGTGCCAGCAGGCGATAGGCGGCGTGTGGGTTGCGCTCCGCCATCAGCCGACGCGCGTCGGTGAGCGCGGCGTCGACCTGTGCATGCGCACTGGCGCATAGGGTTGCCAGGGCAAGTGCAAACGCAGCCACTGAGCGGCGGCCGGTCTTGCCAACGATGGAGTAAACACGTGCCATGATCAGTCGACCCAGAGCAATACGACCCAATACTACGTTGCGCGCCGGAATGAGTCCATCAGACCGAAGTACTATGTCGCCACGTTGCAACGCCGTGCCTCTGCGATTGGGCGGCCGATGCCACGCGTTCCTACGCTGATTCCCACGCCTCGACATAAAGCCCGGCACGTGCCAGTCCGTTGAATTCATCCACGCCGACACGATAGGCAAGGCGCACGCGCGGCGGAACCGATTCCACGGTGTTGAATGCGATGGCGTCAAGGGCCTGCCCGCCCAGGGTGATCGCAAGCTTGGTGTGCCGCTCGGCGACGATGCGTTGCGAGCGCACCTGCACCGTGTCGGCGAACACGGGCTGCGGAAAGCCCTGACCCCATACCTCGTCCTCCAGTGCGCGTGCGAAGGGCAGGTTGAGATAAGTCACTTCCAGCGGCCCGTCGGTGGTGATTTCGGCGGCCAGGTCCGCGGGGGCCAGCATGGAGCGCGCCGCGGCGTCAAAGGCCTCGGCAAAGGCTTCGTAGTCACCACGTGCGATCGTGAGGCCGGCTGCCATCGCATGTCCGCCGAAACGGCGGATCAGGTTCGGGGCACGTTTGGTGACCAGATCCAGGCAGTCGCGCAGATGCAGTGCCGCGATTGAGCGACCAGAGCCGCGCAATTCATCATCTCCCGCCGGTGCGAAGACGATGGTCGGCCGGTTCAAACGCTCCTTGACGCGTGAGGCGACGATACCCGACACGCCCTGGTGCCACGCCGGATCGAACAGGGTCACGCCGATCCGGTCGTCGGTCTCGATGGCATCGAGTCGCGCCATGGCCTCGTCACGCATGCGCGCCTCGATTTCGCGACGCTCGCGGTTGAGCTGGTCGAGCTGCTGCGCCAGCGGCTGGGCGCGCGCCGCGTCAGGTGCGATCAGGCATTCGATGCCCACGCGCATGTCGGCCAAGCGCCCGGCCGCGTTGAGACGGGGCCCGGCCGTGAATCCCAGGTCGAAGGTGGCGGCGCGCGCTGCGCTGCGCCCGGCCACCGCGAAAAGGGCCTGCACGCCGGGCCGCGCGCGTCCTTCGCGCAGGCGTTTGAGTCCCGCGGCCACCAGGATGCGGTTGTTCTGGTCCAGACGCACCACGTCGGCCACCGTACCCAGCGCGACCAGATCGGTGAGCGCGCCCAGGTTGGGCTCGGCCGAAGTGAACGCGTCGCGCCGCCGCAGTTCCGCGCGCAGCGCGAGCAGCACGTAGAACATCACTCCGACGCCGGCCAAGGACTTGCTCGCGAAGTCGCAACCCGGCTGGTTGGGGTTGACGATGAGCGCCTGCGGCAGGGTCGGGCCGGGCAGGTGATGGTCGGTGACCAAAACGTCGATGCCGGCCGCGCGCGCAGCGGCAACACCTTCGATGGACGCGATGCCGTTGTCGACCGTGATGATGAGGTCCGGGCGTCCCATCGTCGCCTGCGCATGGGCGACGATTTCCGGCGTGAGTCCGTAGCCGAAGTGAAAGCGGTCCGGCACCAGGAACTCGACCACCGCGCGCGAGCCGGTCGCCTGCGCCAGGGCCGCAAGGCCCAGGACCGCGGTCGCGCAGGCAGTGGCCCCGTCGCAGTCGTAGTCGGCGACGATCAAAAGCCTTGCATCGCGCGCCAGCAGATCGGCAAGGAGTGCAGCGGCGGCTCCGGCGTTGGTCAGGGTCGAGGGAGCGAGTAGTCCGTCAGGCGAGTAGTTCAGTTCGACCTTGCTGGATACACCGCGCGCCGCATACAGGCGCGCTAGCACCGGATGCACGCCGGACTGTTCGAGCATGGCGCGCGCGCGCTCGGGGACACGTCGCTCGACGATGCGCGGGCGCGACTTGTTCATGATTCGTCGAAGATTGTGGCCAGCCGGCTGCGCCGCAACCAGGCGAGCGTATCGAACCGGAACAGCGGGGCCGAAGCGTGCCGATGAGCGTTGGTGAGTACCAGGTGCAGTTCGGTTGCCGAGGCGCGCGCTGCCGCTCCCAGGGGATTAAGCCAGTGTGAGTTGAGCCACCCGGACCAGGCGTCGGGGTCATCAGGCCCCAGGCCAGCCTCTATGAAGTGCGTTAGCCGGACACCGCTGCGCAGCACGTCGGTGAGAGCCTCGATCTGCGGTGTATCGTGCTGCGCGTGGCTTAAGAGCGCGAGTTGGCGCAGGTACGTGGCGTCGCTCCAGACGCGGTATTCAGGATGCGCTGCGACAGCATCGATGGCAAGACCGCCTCCCCACAGCCAGAGCGCGTTGATCTCGCCATGGGGTGCGGCATCTTCTGCTTCAAAGAGCAGCATCTGAGCCTCGGTGGCCAAGCGCTTTAGCCGGCCTGCGGCGTGGCCTGTCGGCAGAAAGGGCTCGATGGAGCGCCTATGGGCCGCACAGGGCGAGTGTGTGGTGGCTTCCTGTGGCGCGACGAAGCCAAGCACCCATTCGCGCGGACTCGTGGCTCTCAGGACGACATCTTCGGAGGCGAAATGCGCGGCAAGTTTTTCGACCAGCCGCAGCGACCTGGTTGCGTCCAGTGTCGCAGCCACATGCGCATCGAGCAGTACCGCATCTCCGTCGACACGCAGGTGAACCGGATCGGCGCACATCCAGTACCGAGTACCGGGCTCGGCCAGGCGCAGCGGCGCGACCGGCCAGTCCGCCTGCCGCGCAACTCCGAAGCGTTCCAGCCACCAGGCTTCGGCACCGCCTGCGGCCCGCAGAACCCTTGTGCCGGAGAATGCACGCCGCACATCAGGCAAGCCTTCGAGCCTGGCGGGAGCGAGGCCGGCCGGCAGTTGGGCAATGAGGTAGGCGGCGGACATGACGGGTGCGGGGCGGATTGTCCCGCGAATGTGACGCGCAGGCGCAGACGTCGGACAACGTAGAATCACCGCCTCGCCTTCCCGATCGCGCTTGCCATGCAACCCACCGTGCTCTGGTTCATCGCTGCGTTCGCACTTGTTGCTGCCGAGCTTCTGAGCGGCACCTTCTACCTGCTGGTCATCGGTGCAGGGGCCGCGGCGGGAGGACTGGCCGCCTGGGCCGGCACATCGTTTGCGGTGCAACTGACGGTTGCAGCGGTCGTCAGTGTGATCGGTATAGCGGTGATAAAGGCCATGGGACTGACGCGGTCGCGCAAGGGCGAGACGGGCAATCTCGCCTTTGACGCCGGGCAGACCGTGGAAGTCGCAGAGGTACGTCCCGACGGCAGCTTTCGCGTGCAGTATCGCGGTGCTCAGTGGGATGCAGAACTCGAAGGCGGTGGCAGCGTCGCCAGCGCCGAACGCCTGGTGATCCGCGCAACCCGCGGAAATTTGCTCGTCGTGGCGCGACCCTAGCGCCACGCCGGTCACTGCAAAGTCTTTCAACCTGCGTGGCGCAATGGCGTCCGCAAAATCGCACGGGGAATAGTCACCATGGAATTCGCATCCGTCGGCATGTTCATCCTGATCGCGGCGATCGTGTTCGTGATCAAGTCGGTCTACCAGGTGCCGCAACAGCACGCCTTCGTCGTCGAGCGCCTCGGCAAGTACGACCGCACGCTCGAACCAGGACTGGCTTTCGTGATGCCCTTCATCGAGCGCGTCGCCTACCGCCATTCGTTGAAGGAGATCCCGCTGGACGTGCCCAGCCAGATCTGCATCACGCGCGACAACACGCAGTTGCAGGTCGACGGTGTCCTGTATTTCCAGGTCACCGACCCGGTGGCGGCGTCCTACGGCAGCTCCAACTACGTCGCTGCGATCAGCCAGCTGGCGCAGACGGCGCTGCGCTCGGTGATCGGCAAGCTGGAACTCGACAAGACCTTCGAGGGACGCGAGAACATCAATCACAGCGTGATCTCGGCGCTTGACCAGGCCGCGCTCAACTGGGGCGTCAAGGTGCTGCGCTACGAGATCAAGGACTTGACGCCGCCCAAGGAGATCCTGCATTCGATGCAGGCGCAGATCACCGCCGAGCGCGAGAAGCGCGCGCTGATCGCCGCCTCCGAGGGTCGCAAGCAGGAACAGATCAATATCGCCACCGGCGAGCGCGAAGCAGCAATCCAGAAATCGGAGGGTGACAAGCAGGCGGCGATCAATCGCGCGCAGGGACAGGCGGCGGCGATCCTGTCGATCGCTGAAGCCAGCGCCGAGGCGATCCGCAAGACCGCGGCGGCGATCCAGTCGCCCGGCGGCGAGGCGGCGGTCAACCTCAAGGTTGCCGAGCAGTATGTGGGAGCCTTCAGCAATCTGGCGCGCACCAACAACGCGTTGATCCTGCCGGCCAACCTGTCCGACATCTCCGGCCTTATCGCCACCGCGATGACCGTTGTCAAGCAGGGTGAGGCGAAGAAGGGCTGAAGAAGTTTGCGACGCGGTTCGCCCCGGGTGCAGGCGAATCTAGCGGTTGGTTGACTTGATGAGGCGCCGCTTTTCGCGGTCCCAGTCGCGCTTCTTCTCGGTTTCGCGCTTGTCGGCCTTCTGCTTGCCGCGGCCCAGGCCGACTTCGAGCTTGATGCGACCGTTCTTGAAGTGAAGATTCAGCGGTACCAGGGTGTAGCCGCGCTGCTCGACCTTGCCGATCAGGCGCTTTATCTCCTCGGCATTGAGCAGGAGCTTGCGCGTGCGCCGCGGGTCGGGCTTGATGTGGGTTGAGGCCTCCG
>JBJXGS010000248.1:0-13825 GCA_046160545.1 Burkholderiales bacterium | reverse complement strand
GGCTACTTGATCACGACCTTGTTGGCTTTGCTGATCGCATTGCGGATTTCAGCGATCGCCTTCTCGATTTCCGCATCCGAGAGGTACTCGTGACCGGCGCCCTGGTCGAATGCGTCGATCTTCGATGAATAGCCGTCCGGCGGCAGCGTCATCGTCGAGACCGAATTCGGGCCGGCGGCCCCGATTTCGTCCCAGGTCATCGCCACCACCGACAGGTTGTCGGAATCTGCACCGGCCCGCCGTTCGGCCTGGTTCATGAGCGCGGGCACTGCGCGCGCCACAGGCTCGTTCATGAACGCAGTCGCGATCAGGCGCGACGGCAGCGGTCCCCATACGCCGTCGCTGCACAGGAGCAGCGTGTCGCCCTGCTGCAGGGCGACACGTGGCGAGACTTCGATCTGCGGCGGTACGTGGGCGCCCAGGCAGTTGTAGATCTTGTTGCGGTCCGGGTGGGCGGCGACTGCCTCCTCGCGCACCACGCCTTGCAGCACCAGCTGCTGGACCCGCGAGTGATCGCGCGTCTGCGCCACGATCTGGCCGGCGCGGATGTGGTAGGCCCGCGAGTCGCCGGCGTGCGCCCAGATCGCGGTACCACGTTGCACAAGCGCGGCGACCACGGTCGTGCGTGGCGTCTCGAGGAGTCCGTGGTCTTCGGTGTATTGCAGGATCGCGGCATGCGCGCCATTGATGCTCTCGGTCAGGAACACGACCGGATCGGCGATTTTCGGCTTGGCTTCGCGCTGGAATTTCTGGCCGAAGTATTCGACCGTGATTTGCGCGGCGACCTCGCCGTGCATGTGCCCGCCCATGCCGTCGGCGACGATCATCAGCATGGCGTCGCGCGAGAACACGTAACCCATGCGGTCCTGGTTGTACTTGCGGCCGCCGCGGCGGCTTTCCTGGAATATTGAGAACTTCATGGTATTCGCCGTTTACTTGCCGCGACCCGCGCGGTCGTCATCCTTGGTCTGCGGTCCCGCGATGTCGTCAATGAGCCGCTTGAAGCCGTCCAGCATGGAGGACCTGGCGGTGTCGGGCACGCGGTTCTCGACGATGGCCTTTTGCAGGCTGAAGACACTCTGCGGGCGTTTCAGGTAGTCCAGTTCGAGGCACCAATCGATGATCTCGAGCAGCTCCCGCGAATAGCGCCCCTTGAAGGTCTTCGCCACCGGCTGCATGCGGTCCTTTTCGAGCCGCTGGTCGGCCGCCTGCGGCGCCATGCCCGACAGGCAGGCGAACATGGTCGCGCCGATCGAGTAGATGTCGGTCCAGGGCCCCAGGACGCTGCGGTCGCGGTACTGTTCCGGGGAGGCAAATCCGGGCGTGTACATCGGGTTCAGCTTGGGTGCGTCGGCGATCAGTGTCGCCCGTGCCGCCCCGAAGTCGAGCAGCACCGGGATACCGTCGTTGCGGATGTAGATGTTGGCCGGTTTCAGGTCGAGGTGCAGCAGCTTGTTGGTGTGCACGTCGCGCAATCCGTTCATGAGCTGCACGAACACGTGACGGATGAAGTTCTCCTTGATCTCGCCCTTGCGCTGCACGATGTGTTCCTGCAGCGTGCGGCCGCGTTCGTACTGCATGACCATGTAGACAGTCTCGTTGGCGCGGAAGAAGTTGATCACGCGCACCACGTTGGGATGCGAGATCTTGGCCAGTGCGCGGCCTTCCTCGAAAAAGCATTTCATCCCGTAGCGAAACAGGTTGACGTGCTCCGGCGTGATGGTCGGCAGGATCTGCCCGGCGGCGCGCAGCGACAGGCCGGCCGGCAGGTATTCCTTGATCGCCACAGGCGATCCGTATTCGTCGTAGGCCAAGTAGACGATCGAGAACCCGCCCGAGGCGATCGGCTTCGCGATGCGGTAGTTCTCGAGAATCGTGTTCTCGGGCAACGCCGAGTTCGACTGTGCTGCCATGCTCTGGCGGGGCGCCTGCTCATATAATCGAAGGCTTGCAAGATTGTAACCGTGTAACCCAGGGTCCCGGCGGGCTGCGCCGTGACCAGCGCGAGGCGCCGCAGTGGTTCTATCGATGACCGGCTATGGCACAGCGACGCGCGATGCGCCCTGCAGTGCAGTGGCCGTCGAGGTGCGTAGCGTCAATTCGCGCTACCTGGACGTGAGCGTGCGCATGCACGACGACCTGCGCTCGCTCGAGGCCGCGGTGCGTGAGCAGGTTGCCGCTGTCGCGTCGCGCGGCAAGGTCGAGGTGCGCGTGGCTGTCGGACGCGAGGCCGGCGGCGCTGGCCCGGCGTCCATCAACGTCAACCCGGACGGCTTGCGCCGCCTGGCCGAGGCTGCCGCGACAGTCAGGCAACATGTGCCGGATGCCGCGCCCTTGAGCCTCGCCGAAATCCTGCATTGGCCAGGCGTGATCGAACAGTCGGATGTCAGCGCCGAATCTGTGCGCGCCGCAGTTCTCGAGTTGTGCACTGTCGCGCTGGAGGAATTTCGCGCGGCGCGCCTGCGCGAGGGCGCCAAGCTCAAGGAGATGATTCTTGCGCGGGTCTCAGGCATCGAGGCGCAGGCGCGAGTTGTCGAGCCGCTTTTGCCGCGTATCGTTGCCGATCACCAAGCCAGACTGGCCGCGCGCCTGCGCGATGCGCTCGGCAGCGTCGACGACGAGCGCGTCCGCCAGGAGATCGCGCTTTTCGGAATCAAGGTCGATGTTGCCGAGGAATTGACGCGCCTTGCGGCACATCTGGGAGAGGTGCGGCGCGTGCTGGAGCGCGGCGGTGCCTGCGGCAAGCGCCTCGATTTCCTCATGCAGGAGCTCAATCGCGAAGCCAACACGCTGGGATCGAAGTCGGTCTCGACCGAGGTTTCAGCAGCGGCGATGGAGATCAAGGTCTTGATCGAGCAGATGCGCGAGCAGGTGCAGAATGTCGAATGATCCGCGCGGCGCAATTTCCCGATGAGCGGGTCACTGTTCATCATCGCGGCCCCATCGGGCGCAGGCAAGTCAAGCCTGGTGGGAGCCCTTTTGGAGGCCGACTGCAAGCTCGAGCTTTCGGTGTCGCACACCACCCGCGCGCCGCGCCCCGGTGAGATCGCGGGGCGTGACTACCATTTCGTTGATCAGCCAACCTTTATCGCCATGCGCGAGCGCGGCGAGTTCCTCGAGAGCGCCGAGGTACATGGCAACCTGTACGGTACCTCGCGTGCGTGGGTGGAGTCGCGCATGGCGGCGGGCAGCGACCTGGTCTGCGAAATCGATTGCCAGGGCGCCGAGCAATTGCGCGATGTCTATGCCGACGCCGTGGCGATCTTCATCCTGCCGCCGTCACTCGACGAACTCGAGCGGCGCCTGCGCGCCCGCGCGACCGAAAGCGAGGAGGTAATCCGGCGCCGACTCACTGCGGCATCGCGTGAAATGGCCCGTTCGCCGGGGTTTGACTATGCTATTATCAACGCTGATTTCTCGGTGGCGTTGGCGCAATTGCAGGCCGTCGTCGCCGCTGCCCGTCTGAGGGTCGCAAGGGTCGCGGGACGCGAACCCGCGTTGTTCTCGAGCCTCGGCATCCGTTTGGACTAACCCCAGTTACTGCGAGTACCGCCATGGCCAGGATCACTGTCGAAGACTGTCTGCAGCGCATTCCCAACCGGTTTCAGCTGACTCTGGCCGCCACGTACAGGGCGCGCCAGCTGGCCCAGGGAGCCACTCCGAAGCTCGAAGGCACACGTGACAAACATACCGTCATGGCGCTGCGCGAAATCGCGGCCGGCGAGGTGGGCGTGGAATTGCTGAGATTGGTCAAGTCCTGACCCAGCGGGATTGCGCGCGCGAGGCCGATCCCCATGGAGCGAGCCCAGCCGCGCGGCAATGTCTTAGCGACAGTTGTTGACCTGGCGCGGGTGCGCCGGCGCGGCACAGGCCGGCCGGCCGAACCGCCGCCGCCCGACCTTTCCTCGCGGGCGGCACAGTTTGAGTCTTTCAACACTTCGATAGCGGGATATCTGGCAAGCGCCGATGTCGAGCGTATCGGCGAGGCGTATCGCTATAGCGAACTCGCTCATCGCGGGCAGATGCGTGCCAGCGGCGAGGAGTACATCACCCATCCCCTGGCGGTAGCGGCGATCTGCGCCTCCTGGAAGCTCGATGCGCAGGCGATCCTGGCCGCGCTCCTGCACGATGTGGTCGAGGACACCGGCATCACCAAGAAGGACATCGCCGAGAAATTCGGCGCTCCGGTGGCCGAACTCGTGGATGGTGTCTCCAAGCTCGACCGGCTGGAATTCCAGAGCCAGGAGGACGCGCAGGCAGAGAACTTCCGCAAGATGCTCCTGGCCATGGCGCGCGACGTGCGGGTCATGCTGGTCAAGCTGGCCGACCGCCTGCACAACATGCGCACCCTGTCCGCGCTGAAGAGCCCCAAGCGTCGCCGCATCGCGCGCGAGACCCTCGAGATCCATGCGCCGATCGCCAACCGGCTCGGGTTGAACCAGGTCTACCGCGAGTTGCAGGACTTGAGCTTCGCCAACCTCTACCCGTTGCGCTTTGCCGTCATTTCGCGCGCCATCAAGGCCGCGCGCGGCAATCGACGCGAGGGGGTGGGCCGCATCCTCGAAGCCATCCAGAAGGCCTTGCCGGAGGCAGGCATACAGGCGCAGGTGTTCGGTCGGGAAAAACACATCTACGGCATTTACCGCAAGATGACCGAAAAGCACCTGAGTTTTTCCCAGGTGCTCGATATCTACGGGTTTCGCATTGTTGTCGGCGACGTGGCGGGCTGCTATCTGGCGCTGGGGGCCATGCACGGCTTGTACAAGCCGGTGCCGGGCAAGTTCAAGGACTACATCGCCATTCCGAAGGTCAACGGCTACCAGTCCCTGCACACCACGCTGATCGGCCCCTACGGCACGCCCATCGAGGTCCAGGTGCGCACCGTCGACATGCATCGCATTGCCGAGGCCGGCGTCGCCGCGCACTGGCTTTACAAGGACGAGCACGCGCCGATTTCGGAGGTGCAGCAAAAGACCCACCAGTGGCTGCAATCGCTGCTGGACATCCAGAACCGCTCGCAGAATCCGGCCGAATTCCTGGAACACGTCAAGGTTGACCTGTTTCCCGACGAGGTCTACGTATTCACCCCCAAGGGGCGCATCATGTCCCTGCCGCGCGGTGCGACCGCGGTCGATTTCGCCTACAACGTGCATACCGACGTCGGCGACACGACCATCGGCGTGAAGATCAACGGCGAGCCGATGCCGCTGCGCACCGAACTCAAGAATGGCGATTCGGTCGAGGTGCTGACCCACGAAGGCGGCCAGCCCAATCCGGCCTGGCTTTCGTTCGTGCGCACCGGCAAGGCGCGCGCGCACATCCGGCACTACATGAAGACGCGCAAGTACGAGGAGTCGGTGGGCCTGGGCGAGCGCCTCTTGCGCCAGGCGCTGCGCGCCATCGGCCTCGGCACGGCGGATCTCGAGTCGACTCTTAACGACAAGACGGTGCGCGACGCCGGCGCCAAGTCTCGGCGCGATCTCCTGGCCGACATCGGACTGGGCAAGCGTCTCGCCGCGGTGGTGGCGCGCAAGTTTTCTTTCGGCGACGCTGCGCCCGGTGCGCCAGCCGCGCCACGGCCGGCGCCGATGACCATAAGCGGCACCGAGGGCTCGGCTGTGCAGCTGGCGACCTGCTGTCGTCCGATACCGGGTGACCCGATCATCGGCCAGATCAGCAAGGGTCAGGGGCTTGCGATCCATACCCACGACTGCCCGACGATCCTCAAGTCGCGACGCAAGGACCCGGACAACTGGGTTGACGTGGACTGGGATCCGGACCATGGCCGTCACTTCGGCGTCAACATCCGTGTTCTGGTCACCAACGGACGCGGCATCCTGGCCAAGGTGGCGGGCGAGCTCACCGCGACCGACACCAACATCACCAACGTGCGCACCGAGGACGACGAGACCGGCAACTACGCGAACATGGAGTTCGCCATCGAGGTCGGCGACCGCGCGCATCTGGCGCGCGTCATGCGCGCGCTCAGGCGCCTGCAGGAAGTGGTGCGCGTGGCCCGCGTCAGGGCGTAGTCCACGCGCTGTCCCGCAAGAGCGGAACTACGGCATCAGCACCGCGGATCCGGTGGTGCGCCGTCCCTCGAGATCGGCCTGCGCCTGCGCGGCGTCCTTGAGCGCGTAACGGTGATTGATCGTCACCTTGACCTTGCCGGCGGCCACCACGTCGAACAGATCGGCGGCCATGCGTTCCAGGCGTGCTCGTTCAGCCGTATACGTCATGAGCGTGGGGCGCTGCACGTAGATCGAGCCCTTCTGCGACAGCTGACCCAGGTTGACCGGCGGAACCGCGCCTGAGGCGTTGCCGAAGCTGATCAGGTAGCCCAGCGGTGCGAGGCTGTCGAGGGAACTTTCCCAGGTGTCGCGTCCGACCGAATCGTAGACCACGGGCACACCCTTGCCGCCGGTGATTTCCTTGACGCGTGCCACCGTGTCCTCGCGGCTCGTGACGATGGTGTGGGTACAACCGTGGGCGCGCGCGACCTCGGCCTTGGCGTCACTGGAGACCGTGCCGATCACGGTCACCCCGAGCGCCTTCAACCACTGCATCGCGAACAGGCCCACGCCGCCGGCGGCCGCTGTCCAGAGCACGGTATCGCCGGCCTTGACCGGATAGGACTGCTTGATCAGGTATTGCACCGTCATGCCTTGCAGCATCATCGCCGCCCCCTGTTCGAAGGAGAGGCTCTCGGGCAGCTTGACCAGTGGTGCGGCCGGCATGATGCGGCTCTCGGCATAGGCGCCGTTGCCGCCGCCTGCGTAGGCAACGCGGTCACCCGCCTTGACGTGGGTTACGCCGCTGCCAACCGCCTCGACGATGCCAGCGCCTTCCATTCCGAGGCCGGCCGGCATCGCAGGGGATGGGTAGAGGCCGGTTCGAAAATAGATGTCGATGAAGTTCAGGCCGACGGCCTGATGGCGCACGCGTGCCTGACCCGGGCCGGGTTCGCCGACTGCGACCTCTTCGAAACTCAAGACCTCGGGGCCGCCGTTCTTGTGGATGCGGATTGCCTTCGTCATATTGGGTCAAGCCTTTCATTGCGGTTCGAAACGGGGAGCGGAGAATAGCATCTGCTTGGCGGTGCGCGATAATCGCCTGACCCACTCGCAACGTCGTTACCGGAGGCTGGCATGTTGGTTCGCGCGCTCTCGATCTCTGTGGTTCTCTTCATGGCAGGTGCAGCCGGTGCCGCCGAAGTCGGTGGTGTTCGTTTGCCCGACACGGTCAAGGTGGGCGGGGCCGATTTGGTCTTAAACGGTGCCGGGGTGCGCACCCGTGCGGTGTTCAAGGTCTATGTGGGCGCGCTATATCTGCCTGAGAAGAAGGCAGTGGCCGGCGAAGCACTGGCGATGAAGGGCCCCAAGCGCGTCGCGCTGCACCTGCTGCGCGACCTGACTGCCGAGCAGCTGGGCGGCGCGTTGAACGACGGGCTGGCGGGCAACCTGAGTGATGCCGAACGCGCACAGTTCAAGGCGCAGATCGACGAACTCAAGGCGACCATGGATGCCGTGGGCGCCGCCAGGGAAAAGAGCGTGGTCACGATCGATTTCACGCCGGACGGCGGCACACGCGTCGCTCTTGACGGAGTGGCGCGCGGCAAGCCGATTCCGGGCGAGGAGTTCTACAGGGCCCTGATGCGCATCTGGATCGGCGACAAGCCGGTTGACCGTTCCCTCAGGGCGGCCATGCTGGGACAGCCGGGCTGAGCGCATCGTGGCGGCGCCGGCCAGCCTCGGATTCGACGCGGTCATCGCCGCTCCCTTCGGCGGCATCGGCGTGCGGGTTGCCGCAGGCGCGGTCGCTGAAATCGTCTACCTCCCGGCATCAATTCCGCCGCAGGCTCCGCGCGGCGCGCTGGCGGGTCGCGTTGCGCGCCAGGTGCGCGCCTACCTGAAGGACCCGGATACGCGCTTCGACCTGCCACTGGCCGAACGCGGGACTGCGTTTCAACAGCGGGTCTGGCGTGCCGTGGCGGCACTCAAGAGCGGTGAGACCGCGACCTACGGTGCGATCGCGCGCACGATCGCGAGTGGCCCGCGCGCGGTCGGCCAGGCGTGCGGTGCCAACTGGTTTCCCCTGGTCATCCCCTGTCATCGAGTGCTTGCAGCGGGCGGCATCGGTGGTTTTGCGCAGCATGATGACGACGGCTTTCACCTGGGCGTCAAGCGCTGGCTGCTGGCACACGAGGGAGTGCGTGGCTATGCCTGAGGCGGCGCCCGCGATCATCGACCGGTTTTGCGACGCCCTGTGGCTGGAAGACGGGTTGGCCTTGCTGACCCTGGAAGCATATCGGCGCGACCTGCGGCAGCTTGCAAACTGGCTCGAGGACCGCGGCGGCTCGCTCGCTGGCGCCAGCGAGTCCGACCTGCGTGAATACATCGGTGCGCGGCACGCCGTGGGCGCAAGGCCGGCGAGCGCCAATCGCCGCCTGTCTGCGGCGCGGCGCCTGTTTCGCTGGCTTGTCAGGCAGGGAGCACGCAGTGATGATCCGACCACCAACCTGGAAGCTGCCAAGCAGGTGCGGGGTTTGCCTGTCGGGTTATCGGAGAGTGATGTCGATCGACTCCTCGCGGCGCCGCAGGTTGACAGCGCGCTGGGTCTGCGCGATCGAGCCATGCTGGAACTGCTCTACGCCAGCGGATTGCGCGTGAGCGAACTGGTCGCGCTGCCCAGCGTGGCGGTGAGCCTGAGCGAGCATGTGGTGCGAGTGACCGCGGGCAAGGGAGCCAAGACGCGCCTGGTACCGTTCGGCGAGGAGGCGGCGGCCTGGATCGATCGCTACCTGCGCGAATCGCGCGGCCTGCTGCTCGGGCGGCGCGCCAGCGATGCACTGTTCGTGACCGCGCGCGGCGGGGCTATGACGCGGCACAACTTCTGGCACGCGTTGAAGCGCCATGCACGCAACGCCGGGATCGACCCTTTGTTGCTTTCGCCGCATACGCTGCGCCATGCGTTTGCCACCCACCTGCTCAACCACGGTGCCGACCTGCGCGTGGTGCAGATGCTGCTGGGGCACGCCGACATCTCGACCACGCAGATCTATACCCATGTCGCCCGCGAACGCCTGAAGCAGCTGCACGCGGCGCATCATCCGCGCGGTTGAAGCATGGCCAGGAAGAACCATGTCTCGGAGACGCCCGCGACGGCGCTGCTGAGGCGTCGCGGAGTCGACTTCACCGAGCACGTCTACGAGTATGTCGAGCATGGCGGCAGCACCGAGCCGGCGCGCGCCTTGGGGCTTGATCTGCATCTGGTGGTCAAGACCCTGGTCATGCAGGACGAAGCATCGCACCCCCTGGTCGTCCTCATGCACGGTGATTGCAGCGTGTCGACCAAGAGCCTCGCACGCCAGATCGGGGCCAAGAGCGTGACCCCCTGCAAACCCGAAGTCGCGATGCGCCACTCGGGATACCAGGTGGGCGGGACCTCCCCTTTCGCTACCAAAAAGCCGATGCCGGTGTATGTCGAGGCCGGCATCCTGGCATTGCCAAACATCTACATCAACGGCGGCCGGCGCGGCTACCTGATCAACATCGCGCCTGCGCTGCTCGTCGAGATGCTTGCCGCGACCGCGGTTGAAGTGGCACTACCGGATTGACCGGCGCGGCCAGCTTGGGCCGCAGGTGGCAACTCAGGCGTCAGGAGGGTGCGCCTCCCAGTGCCGGGTCGGCACGCCCGCTGCATCGACGCTCTCCATTTGCACGCGGAATCCCCACATGCGCGCGACATGCCGCAGCACTTCCTGGGTATCGTCATCCAGTGGCCGGCCGGCCTGCTGCACATGGCGCAGGGTCAACGAACGGTCGCCGCGCGTGTCGACTGCCCAGACCTGGATGTTGGGTTCGCGGCTGTTGATGTCGTACTGGCGCGCCAGCGTCTCACGCAGTTGGCGATAGCCGGGCTCGTCGTGGATCGCGGCAACCTCGAGCTCCGGCTTGGCGGCATCGTCGTGCACCGCGAACAGACGCAAGCGCCGCATCAGCGCAGGCGAGAGAAACTGCCCGATGAAACTCTCGTCCTTGAAGTTGCGCATGGCGTAGTCGAGGGTCTTCTTCCAGTCGCTGCCGGCGATGTCCGGAAACCACCGGCGATCCTCGTCACTGGGTGACTCGCAGACGCGGCGCAGATCGGAAAACATCGCGAATCCCAGCGCATAAGGATTGATGCGTGCTCCGGGGGGCTGGTGGATCACGTTGGTGTGCGACTGCAGCCACTCGAGCATGAAGCCGTCCGCCAGGCGGCCTTCGTCATAGAGCCGGTTGAGCAGGGTGTAATGCCAGTACGTCGCCCAGCCTTCATTCATGACCTGGGTCTGGCGTTGGGGGTAGAAGTACTGTGCGACCTTGCGCACGATGCGCACGATCTCGCGCTGCCACGGCTCCAGGAGCGGCGCATTCTTCTCGATGAAGTAGAGCAGGTTTTCCTGTGGCTCGGCGGGGAAGCGCGCCTTCAATTCCGCGGCCTTCTGGCCGGCTTGGCGCGGCAGGGTGCGCCACAGGTCGTTGACCTGCTGCTGCTGGTGGGCTTCGCGTTCAGCGCGGCGAACTTTTTCCTGCGCCAGCGACAAACGCTGCGGACGCCGGTAGCGGTCGACACCGTGGTTCATCAGGGCATGGCAGGAGTCGAGCAGCAGCTCCACCGCTTCGACGCCTTCGCGCTCCTCGCACTCGGTGATGTAGGAGCGCGCATAGACCAGGTAGTCGATGATCGACGACGCGTCGGTCCACATGCGAAACAGGTAGTTGCCCTTGAAGAAGGAGTTGTGTCCGTAGGCGGCATGGGCGATGACCAGCGCCTGCATGGCCAGCGTGTTCTCCTCCATGAGGTAGGAGATGCACGGATCGGAATTGATGACGATCTCGTAGGCCAGGCCCATCTGGCCGCGTCGGTAGTTGCGCTCTGTGGCGATGAACTGCTTACCGAACGACCAGTGGCGGTAGTTGACCGGCATGCCGACCGACGCATAGGCATCCATCATCTGCTCGGCGGTGATGATCTCCAGCTGGTTGGGATAGGTGTCCAGGCCGAACCCGCGCGCGCACTGTGCGATTGCGTTGTGGTACTCCTCGATCAAGTCGAACGACCATTCCGAGGCCCACGGCAGACGGCCCGCCGTGCTTCTGGTTGCCGTCTCGGTGCTCATGTGGTCTCCTTGCGAAACAGCTCGCGGAAGACGGGGTAGATGTCGGCGACCGACTCGATGATGCGGGTGGCGAACAGCGGATGTTCGGCAGCGATGCGGCGGTACTCCTCCCAGAGGCTCTGCTCGCCAGGGGCTACCTGGACGTAGGCGAAATAGCGCACGCGCGGCAGGATGCGCGACTCGATCAGCTCGCGGCACTTCGCGGAGTCCTGGCCCCAGTTGTCGCCGTCGGAGGCTTGCGCCACATAGATATTCCACTCGCTGTCGCGATAGCGCCTGGCGATGATGTCGTCGAGCAGGGTCAGGGCGCTTGAGACGACCGTGCCGCCGGTCTCGGTGGCGTGGAAGAACCCGTGCTCGTCGACCTCCTGTGCCTGGGTGTGATGCCGGATGAAGACCAGTTCTATCTTCTCGTAGTGGCGCGTGAGAAACAGGTACAGGAGAATGAAGAAGCGCTTGGCGATGTCCTTGCGCGCCTCGTCCATCGAGCCCGACACGTCCATGACGCAGAACATCACCGCGCGACTGGTCGGCTGCGGGACGCGCACGCGATTGCGATAACGCAAGTCGATCGGGTCGAGGTAGGGGATGCGCGAGAGGCGCCGCTCGGCGCGGCGGATCTGCTCCTCGAGTGTCTCGACCTCGTTGGCCAATGCGTCCGGGTTGCGACGCGCTTCCGTGAGCCGCGCCTGCAATTCGGCCAACTTGCGGCGTGCCTCACCGCCCAGCGCCAGTCGACGACCGAAGGCGCCGCGCATGGTGCGCACGACGTGGATGTTGTTGGGAGTGCCGTCGCCGGTGATACCGGCGCGGCGCCAGGCGTACTCAGGGGATTCGGCCAGCTGCTTTCTGACCATATTGGGCAGCGCCAGGTCGTCCAGGAAATAGCGCATGAACTCTTCACGCGACAGCACGAAGGTAAAGTCGTCCTCGCCTTCGCCGTCCGGGCTCGCCTGGCCACCGCCGTTGCCGCCGGCGCCCCCTGGCGGTCGGGCAATGCGGTCGCCACGTGCGTACTCGCGATTGCCCGGTACGACCAGGTCGCGCTGACCTCCCGGCCCATGTCCGAAAACGGGTTCGGTGATGTCCTTGCGCGGCACAGTCACCGCTTCGCCGTTCTCGATCTCGCGGATGCCGCGTCCACTCACGGCACGGCGCACGGCATCCTTGATCGTCCCGGCGTGACGGCGCAGAAAGCGCTCGCGATTGCCGATCGACTTGTTCTTGCCGGCCAGGCGCCGGTCGACGATCTGTTGCAGGTTGCTCATGGGCGAGCGCCGCGGCCGGTGCGCGAATCGCCTACGAGCTCTTGCGCACCCGCAGGTACCACTCGCACAATAGGCGCACCTGGCGCGGTGTGTAGCCTTTCTCGACCATGCGATTGACGAAGTCCTCGTGCTTGCGAGCCTCGTCGGCGCTGGCCTTGGCGTTGAACGAAATCACCGGCAACAGCTCTTCGGTGTTGGAGAACATCTTCTTCTCGATCACCGTGCGCAGCTTCTCGTAGCTGGTCCATGCCGGGTTCTTGCCGCCGTTACCGGCCCGCGCACGCAGCACGAAATTGACGATCTCGTTGCGAAAGTCCTTGGGGTTGCTGATCCCGGCCGGCTTTTCGATCTTCTCCAGTTCGGCATTCAACGCGACGCGGTCAAACACCTCGCCGGTGTCGGTGTCGCGGTATTCCTGGTCCTGGATCCAGTAGTCCGCGTAGGTGACGTAGCGGTCGAAGATGTTCTGTCCGTACTCGGAATAGGACTCGAGGTAGGCGGTCTGGATCTCCTTGCCGATGAATTCCGCATAGCGCGGCGCGAGCTGTTCCTTGACCATCGCCAGGTACTTCTGCTCCAGGTCGCCGGGGAACTGCTCGCGCTCGATCTGCTGTTCGAGCACATACATGAGGTGCACGGGATTGGCGGCGACCTCGGAGGCATCGAAGTTGAATACCTTGGACAGGATCTTGAAGGCGAAGCGTGTCGAGACTCCACTCATGCCCTCGTCGACCCCGGCGAAATCGCGGTACTCCTGAAAGCTTTTGGCCTTGGGGTCGGTGTCCTTGAGGTTCTCGCCGTCGTAGACCTGCATTTTCGAAAATAGGCTGGAATTCTCCGGCTCGATCAGGCGCGAGAGCGTCGAAAACTGCGCCATCATCTTGAGCGTGCCGGGGGCGCAGGTGGCGTTCGACAGCGACGAGTTGCGGATCAGCTTTTCGTAGATGTGCACCTCCTCGGAGACGCGCAGGCAATAGGGCACCTTGACAATGTAGATGCGGTCGAGGAAAGCCTCGTTGTTCTTGTTGTTGCGAAAGGCCTTCCACTCGCTCTCGTTGGAGTGCGCCAGCACGATGCCGTCGAAGGGAATGGCGCCGAAGCCCTCGGTGCCCTTGAAGTTGCCCTCCTGGGTTGCCGTCAGGAGCGGGTGCAGCACCTTGATCGGCGCCTTGAACATCTCGACGAATTCGAGCAGGCCCTGGTTGGCCAGGCACAGCCCGCCCGAAAAGCTGTAGGCATCCGGATCGTCCTGGGCGAAGGTTTCCAGCTTGCGGATGTCGACCTTGCCGACCAGGGAAGAGATGTCCTGGTTGTTTTCGTCACCCGGCTCGGTCTTCGCGATGCCGATCTGTTTCAGGATAGATGGATAACGCTTGACGACGCGAAAGCGGCGGAT
>JBJXGS010000247.1:0-67416 GCA_046160545.1 Burkholderiales bacterium | reverse complement strand
GCAACTGCATGTTGGCGATGGAATCGTTTTTCGCCGCGCCGGTGAGTTGCAGAGCCATCAGAAAATCCGAGGCGGTGCGCACGCCCGGTGCCAGCGCATTGGGAATGTCGAGCACGGTCGGACGGCCCGCTCCCGCGGCCAGCACGACATGATCGAAACCCAGCGCAAACGCATCGTCCACTTCCAGCGTGCCGCCGAAGCGCACGCCGCCAAACAGGGCAAACTGCTCGCGTCGCTGCAGCAACAGGCGAATCAGTTTGAGGAAGTTCTTGTCCCAGCGCACCGTAATTCCGTACTCGGCCACGCCGCCGAAGCCGGCCATGAGACGGTCGTCCAGGGATTCGTAAAGCGATTCAACGCCGTAAATGGGTTCAAAAGCGACCCGCGTTCCGCGTGTATCGCCGCCGCCGATGTGTGCAGGCAATGGTTCGATTTTCAGACCGTCGATGCCCACCACCGCATGACCGTCGTTCATAAGATGATGCGCGAGTGTGAAGCCAGCGGGACCCAGACCTGCAATCAGCACCCGGCGCCCGCTCGGCGGCATGGGCAGGGGTCGTCTCAGATTCAGCGGGTTCCAGCGCGTAAGCAGCGAGTAAATCTCGAAACCCCAGGGCAGCTCCAGCACATCCTTGAGCGTGCGTGTCTCCGCTTGAGGGATATTCACCGGCTCCTGCTTCTGGTAGATGCAGGACTTCATGCAGTCGTTGCAAATGCGATGCCCGGTGGCGGCCGCCAGCGGATTGTCGACCGCGATGATGGCAAGCGCCCCGACGGCGTGCCCGGCGACCTTGGCGCTGTGGAATTCGCTGATCTTCTCTTCCAGCGGGCAGCCGGCCTGGCGCACGCCGAAGACCGTGCGCTTGAAGGTGACGGCGTCGGGTTGGTCCTTGGGCGGCTTTTCCTTGAGTCCGGTCGAGCAGGAATCCTTGCCCTGCTTGTGGCACCAGATGCAATAGTTGGCCTGGTCGAGCGCGCCGGTCAAGTCCGTGCCCGGGTCGGTCAGCTTGAATCCCTGGCGGCGGCGGATGTGCTCGGGCCGGATCGTGAAAGTTTTGGTGCCGTCGACATCGCGACGATCGAGCACATGGTCGATCACGGTGGCAGGGTCGATCTTGCGCGGCGCCTTGAAGAGTACGCCGGGTGCATGGCGGTGCGCGCCGGTCTCGGTCAGGAGCGCCCAGCCTGCGTAACGCAGTGCGATCTCCAGGCTGCCGGCGAAGGTGACTTCGTCGGCCTGCCAGCGCGTGACATGGCGCGCGAAGGCGAGTTCGAATGCTGCGATGTCGTCGACCGCAGCACCGACCAGTCCGGCGATTTCGTCGCTGAGCGCCGCGCCATCGAGCAATGCCGCTGCCTGGGCGTCGATGCTCTTCGCGGCCTTGCGCTGCACGAACTGGCGTTTGACCTCGAAGACCGGAGCCAAGGCATGGTGGCGCTCGGCCAAGGCGTGGATTTCCGGCGCGATGCCGAAGAGGGTGCCGATGAAGTCGTCGACGTGCGGCGCCAGTTCGATCAGGAGTTCGGACTCGGCCTTGCGTTCCAGCGTGTCGGGTGCGGCGCGCGACGCAACCAGGCGTGCAGCGAGCCCGGAATCGGTAGCGTGGAGAGCCTCGAGAAAGGCGCGATCGACCCTCTCAAGGCCAGCGCGGCGATAGAGGTCGGAAAATTCCAGATCGAAGGCTAAGGTCGGCATGGTGTTGGGAGGCAGGAACGAACAGGGGCCGCAGCGCGGCCCCTGGAGGGAAGTCTCGGCGTTCGCCGGACCCTAGCCCCGGTCGAGCTGGGCGAACTTCTCTTTCACGTCCTTCCAGTCATCCGCATCGGCCAGCGGACCCTTGGTCTTGGTGATCGAGGGCCAGCCCTTGGCAAGCTCGACGTTGAGCGGCGTGAACTTCTTCTGGTCGTCCGGCACGTCTTCCTCTGCATAGATCGCATTGACCGGGCATTCCGGGATGCAGACCGCGCAGTCGATGCATTCGTCGGGGTCGATGACGAGCATGTTCGGACCCTCGCGAAAGCAGTCGACCGGGCAGACGTCGACGCAGTCGGTGTACTTGCACTTGATGCACGATTCGGTAACGACGTGAGTCATGAAGCTGTCCTTCTTGCTTACCGCGCCGGGCGCGGAAAATTGGGAATGCTCGATTATAAGGGGCCGGTCGACGACGCTGCGCTTGTTCTGGCTATGCGACGCATAAGCACGGCACTCACCGCCTTTGCAGCGCAGCGATCTCGGCACGCAGCGCGTCGAGGATGGCACGGCCGTCGCCGCCGCGCGCGCGCGCGCGGTCGATCCAGGCCTGCTCCAGCCCGCTGGTACGGGCACGGATATCGGCGATGAATTGGGCACTCGCGGTGACCGTCGGGATGTTGCTGTCGATCACGGCCTTCTGGCCGCGCGCGTCGGCGGCATCCCAGGCGCGCCCGAAGCGGCGCGCAAGCGCCTCACCGGAAATACGGCCAATCGCCTCACGATCGGCAGCCGGGATCGAATTCCACTTGGCAGGGTTGGCGATGATCAGAAAGCTCACGTTGTACAGGCCGCCCGGAAAGTAGGTTGTGTGCTTGATCAGGGGCATGAGTTTCAACCCCACCGGAGTCTCCCTTGGCAGCAAGGTGCCGTCGACGACCCCGGAAGCCATCATCTCGTAACTGTCAGTGGCCGGGCGCAGCACCGGCGTCGCACCAATGGCCTTGGCGACTTCATTGACCATGCCGCCACCGACGCGCAGCTTCATGCCTTCCAGGTCCTTGATGGTCGTGACGGGCCGCTTGGTGTTGTAGATCTGGCCCGGGCCGTGCGTGAAGACCGCGAGAGTGACCACACCCTTGTGTTCGTCGAAGCGCGTCAGCATGCGCTCGTAGATGCGCTGGTAGGCAACCGACATGACCTCCGCCGAGTCGGCCATGAAGGGAAACTCGGCGACCTCCGAAAAAACGAAGCGGCTCGGCGTGTAGCCGTGCACGGTGAACGCAAGATCGGCAAGTCCGTCGCGGATCGAGTCGAAGGTCTGCGGAGGGGCCGATACGGCCTTGGGCAGGATGCGACAGACCACGCGGCCCTGCGTGACCGATTCGATCTCCTTGCAGTACGGCATGGTCATGTCGGCCATCAACGGATGTGCAGCCGGCACCCAGGAATTGACGTCGAGCACGGTCTGCGCCTGCGCAGGCGGGACCAGGGCAAGCGCGCTCAAGGCCAGCATGCGGATGAATCGGTTCATTTGGAGTTTCCTCTTTGGGTGGGGATGGCTGCAAGCTTGCGGCGGTGCGCGCTGCGCGGGATGGAGGGCGCTGGTTTGGCGGCCGGCGCCCCGAAAAGCCCAAACGATAGCACCTGCGAGAACACAGTCGCAATCGGATCCAGCCCGGTGTCGGCAGCGCTGCGCGACCAGCGCGCGACGGCGTTGCACATCCCGAGGATGGCCAGCACCGTGATGCGTCGGTCCAGGCTTTTCGGAATCGCGCCGCGCGTCTGGCCCTCGACCAGGAGCGCGTGCCAGAGCTCCTCATAGCGCCTCGACAACTCATCGAGTGGTCGGCGTGCGGCGTCAGGCAGCTCGCGGCGCAGATACAGGAAAGCATTCACGTAAAAGCGGTCTTCGATCAGGGGTTCGATGTGCGCGCGCACCGCCTCGCGCATCTTGGTCTCGATGGCGAGGTCGGAGGCCTGGATGGCTGCGAGGCGCTCGAGGAACTGGCTGAACCCATAGTGGCAGATCGCTTCCAGGAGCGCTGCCTTGGACGGGAAGTAGTGATAGATCGCGGCCGGCTGCGCCCCCCAGGCGGCGGCAATGTCGCGCATGCCCGCGCCGTGGTAACCGCGCCGCGCGAAAACATCGGCGGCGGCGCGCAGCAGCGCGTCGCGCCGCGACGGGCCCGCCGGCTCTGCGCCGAGGGCGTTAGTGGCCTGAGAGATTCGCGGCATGGTTACGAAAAGGTGAACGGTTGTTCAAATCTTATCAGTTGTGAATGGGGCGTGGCGAACCGGTTGCAGGAGAGAATCTGATGCAGCGCTGTACAACGCAATGCTGCGAGACGTTGAACAATCGTTTACCTGGTGCTAGGATGTTCCGCTCAATCGAACCCGCTGTTTCGGGAGTGCCCTGGCCATGCAGACCGCAGAACCGCTCGAACGCCTGACCCTGGAGCGCCAGCCGTCCAGCGAAGGGCCGTACCGCGAGCGCGCCGAGCACGTCCACCCGAAGGATGCGGCCTGCGGCTTCGAGGTGGGCGAGGGCTTTGAGCGCTTCAATCAGTCCAACGACATTTACACGCGCGGCCAGTGGGACTCGCGCATTCGCTCGGAGAAGGTGCTCAACTGGTTCAAGGGCATGTTCCGGCCCGGGCTCGGAGCGCGCAACGCCGAGGGCTACTCGGTGCGTGACTTCGCGCTGCGCAACGCCGGGTGGATGGGGGCGAACCTGACCATCCAGAGGAGTCTTGCCCGCGGACGCGTCGACGGCTTTCTCGACTACATCATGCCCTATTCCGACCCGAATCCGGAGCAGGTCCCGGTCGAGTCCCCGCAGGCGATGAGCGAGGAAATCAAGCGGGTGTCGCGGCTCTTCGGCGCCGACGGCGTCGGCATCACGCATACGGACCCGCGCTGGCACTACTCGAAGAGCTTTTCGACCAAGGCGCTGGCCGAGAAGCCCTATGACATCCCCGCAGGCCTGCCGAACGCGATCGTCATCGTCACAGCGATGCACTACGAGGCCATACAGTGCTATCCCTCGGCCACCGCAGGCATCGCGGTCGGGCATGGCTATTCGCGCGACTGCGAACTCGTGCAGTCGATCGCGACCTATATCCTGAACCTGGGCTACCGGGCGGTGGCGAGCGTCAACGACACATCCCTCGCGATTCCCTACGCGATCGCCGCGGGCCTGGGCGAGTACGGGCGCAACGGCCTCCTCATCACGCCGGAGTTCGGACCCAGGGTGCGCATCGGGCGCATCCACACCGACATGCCGCTCGCGCACGACCAGCCGATCCACTTTGGTGTGCGCGAGTTCTGCGACAGCACCTGCCGGCGCTGCGCCGAGGCCTGTCCGCCGAAGGCGATCTCTTTCGGCGCGCCGACCGAGGACATCCCCAACCAATCGTCGATCATCGGCATCCGCAAGTGGCAGGTCGACGCCGAAAAGTGCTTCAAGTTCTGGGTCAACCAGGCCACCGAGTGCGGCATCTGCATGCGGGTCTGCCCCTACAACAAGGACACTTCGCGCTGGGCGTCACGCACCTGGTACCGGCTGTGGCGGCGCCTGGCGGGCTCGCCGCTGAAGAAGCTGGCACTGTGGCTGGATGTCAAACTGGGCTTTGGCGAGCGCATCAAGCCGGCCGAGTTCTGGAAACGCTTTCGCGCCCATTAAGGACGCCCGACCGTGAATCTCAATCGCGCGCTGGCCTCGATCGTTCGCCATCACGGCCGGCGAATCGCGGTGCTCGATACGACAAGAAGCTTCACATGGGCCGAGTTCGGTGAGCGCGTCGCCCGGCTGGCCGGGGCACTGGCAACGCAGGGGGTTGCGCGGGGCCGGCCCTTCGCGATCGTTTCGAAAAATGGTTTTCGCGTCGAGGAGCTGAAGTGGGCAGGGCTTCGCCTGGGGGCGATTCCAGTGCCCGTCAATTTCCGGCTTGCGCCGCCGGAGATTGCGCAAATCCTGGCCGACTGCGCTGCAGTTCGGGTATTCGTCGAATCGACTTTTGCACCGTTGCTGGAACACCCGTCGGCGACGGCGTGGCGGTCAACTGCCTTTGTCTTTGGTGAGGCCGCGGGCGACCGGGCAGAGGCCTACGAGGCCATGCTTGCCGCCGCTGCGCCCGCCCCCGCTGCGGACCCGGATCCTGGCGAGGACGCGCTGCTCCTCTACACCGGCGGCACGACCGGGCGCGCCAAGGGAGTGCGCCTGTCGCACACCAACATCATCGCCAACAATGTTGCCTTCGGGCTGGGCGTTGGGGCGCGGCCCGAGCATGTGTATATGCATGCGGCGCCGATGTTCCACTCGGCCGACCTTCTGGCCATGGGCTGGTTCCTGCAGGGAGCCGCGCAATGCTACCTGCCGATGTTCTCACCGCGCGCCTTTCTCGAGGCCATCGCGCACTACCGCGTCGGCGCGGTCGTCACGGTGCCGACCATGCTGATCGCCACCGTCGGCAGCCCGGAATTTGAAGCCGCGGACCTTTCCTCGCTCAAAGTGCTGATCTATGGCGCCGCACCGATGGCGCTGGACTGGGTGGCGCGCGTTGCGGCGGCGTTTCCGGCAGTCGATTTCTACAACTGCTACGGGCTCACCGAAACCGCGCCGGATCTGACGATCTTCAACTCGCACGAGCATCGCGAGGCCATCGAGCACATGCAAGCCTCCGGCGAGCGTGGCGGGCGCCTGTTGTCGGTCGGCAGGCCCAACGCGCTCAACGAACTCAAGGTCGTCGACGACGCGGGACGCGAACTTGGGTCCGACGAGGCGGGCGAACTCCTGGCGCGCGGCCCGAACATCATGAAGGGCTATCACGAGCGCCCCGAGGAGACAGCGGCTGCGCTCAGGGACGGCTGGCTACACACCGGGGATATCGCACGCATCGACGCCGACGGCTACGTCTATTTGCTTGACCGCAAGAAGGACATGGTCATCACCGGCGGCGAGAATGTCTACTCCTCCGAGGTCGAGGCGGTGCTGCATCGGCATCCCGCGGTGGCCGAGGCCGCCGTCGTCGGCGCGCCCGACCAGCGCCTTGGGGAGATGGTCGTGGCCGCTATTGCGCGCCGGCCTGGCATGTTGGTCGAGGCCGACGAACTGGAGCGCCATTGCCGCGCCTCGCTGGGCGGTTTCAAGGTGCCCAGGCGTTTCGTATTCGTCGATTCGTTGCCGAAAAGCGCGCTCGGCAAGGTGCTCAAGGCTGAATTGCGCGCCCGGCTCGCTTCCGCCTGAGGGCGTCTCAGGCGCCGACCGCAGTATTCGGGACGATTGGCGAAATCTCCTCGCGCGGTTCGGACAGCGGAAGGGTGTCGCCGTTGAGCGGGCGGGTGCCGCCAAGCCATAGCGCATGCACAAGATGATCGTCACGCGGCCGGCCGGTGTTGGGATGGACCAGCACCGTGAGGCCGTCCCGATTGAGCATCAGCCAGGGCACCAAGCGCTCAAAGGCCGCTACTTCGAAGGCAACCTGGTACATCGCGCCGGGATGCGGACCGACAGGCACATCGTGCCAGCGCCCCAGTTGGACTCGAAACTGCGCGCCGATACGTTCCCTTAGACGCGCAGCGACCTCGCGCGTGGTCGCGGGCTCGTAGTAGACGTGAGCGTGATAGCTTGCGATGATCGCAACGCCGCTGTTCACTGCGGCTCTCCTCCAAGGCGGCCCGCAGCCATTGCAATGCAAGCGACACTGAAGATCGTGAACCAGGCCAGCGACCATTCGGCGATTGAAAGGCCAAGAAAGGTCCAGTCGACCTTCGCGCAGTCTCCGGTTGCGCGCAGGGCATTGGCGATGAGGCGACCGATCGGCAATCGCTCGAGCTGGGAATAGAAATCCCCGGCGCAACTAACCGAGAGAGGCGGGTTGAACTGCAGCCAAACATGGCGCAAGGCCAGCCCTGCGCCGGTCAGGGCTGCAAGCGTCGCAATGCCGCCGTATACGCGCGCACCCAGGCGGGCGGGTCCGTGCAGTGCTCCGATGAGCAATACCAGGCCCAATGCGACGAAGGCGACCCGCTGCAACATGCAAAGTGGGCAGGGTTCCAGTCCGACGACTTTCTCCAGGTAAATGGCGAAGGCAATCAGTCCGGAGCAGAGGGCGAAGCCGCCGAAAAAAAGGGTGCGTGAGCGAGGAAGGTTCATTTACGATGACGACGGCGCGGCGAATCGCGGTCGCATCGATTCTATCCCCGGGCTATCCCTGCACCCACGGCAGGCCGCGCATGCGCCAGCCGCCGCGCGTGCCGCGGCGCCCCTGATCGTCCTTGTCACCTTCGAAACCTTCCAGGATGTTGTAGGCCTTCGTATAGCCGGCTTCCGCTGCGGCCGCGGCCGCGTGATGCGAGCGCACCGCACTGCGGCACAGGAAAAGAATCGGCTGATCACGTGCGAACGCCCGCCCGAGCTGCGCGAGGAAGTCCGGATTGATTACAGACTTGATGCTGGTTTGGCCATCGGCTTGGTAGCAGCGCCATTCGATGAGCAGGCTGTCATCGGCGTGGCCGACAAACTCCCACTCGTAGCGGCTGCGAACATCGACGATGTCTGCCTCACCGGCTGTGGAAAGGGCGCTCGCTTCGGCCGGGGTCACGGCTCCGGCATAGGGTAGTCCAATGGTTGCGGCGCGCTCGTGGGCGCGCTCGAACACGGCGCTTAGGTCATCATCATTCTTGACGGAGTGTGGCATGGGACAGGTCAGGGAGTAGGTGGTTCAGGCAGCGGCGCGCTCTCGCAGTGGCAGCGCGTACTCGCGCGCAAGCGCCTCGCGCAGCACCTCACCGAAGATGAGCAGGGTTGGTCCGCTACGAAAACTGGTTCCCTCACGTGCGAGGGTGGCCAGTGTCGTGTATTCACGCGGACCGTTAAGGGAGGCCGACTCGACGATTGCGACCGGCCAGTCCGCCGGGCGGCCAAGCGCGAGCAGGCGTCGGGCGGCTTCTGCCGCCTCGCGGGAGGCCATGTAGAGGACGGCCGTGTCGGAAGAGGCCAATGCCAAGTCCCAATCCGAGGGCAACTCACCTTTGCCGACGCGCGGCGTCGCGAATGTGACCGAACGGCTTACGCCGCGCCGGGTGAGCGAGATGCGTAGTTCGGCCGCTGCGGCCTGCGCCGAGGTGATGCCGGGGACGATCTCGCAGGCGATGCCGGCGGCGGTGAGCGCGTCGATCTCCTCCTGCGCGCGGCCAAAGAGCATGGGGTCGCCACCCTTGAGGCGCACGACTACGGCATGGCGGTGCGCAGCATCGACCAGGCGCTTGTTGATGAATGCCTGTGCACACGAATGCGCGCCATGACGCTTGCCGACTGCCACCTTTTGCGCGCGGCTTGCCAGTGCTATCGTGTCCCGATGCACCAGCGCGTCATGGAAGACGATATCGGCGCGTTCGATGACACGTGCCGCGCGCACTGTAAGGAGGTCGGGTGCGCCCGGACCGGCACCCACCAGATAAACCGTGCCGATCTTGTCCCTCATGCCTTGGCACCTTCAAGTCGACGCCGATAGGCCGGGCGCGGTTCGGCGGCTGAAGACTGGTAGGCGTCGGAGAACTCGGCGAATGCAGCCAACGCCGCATCGAGGTCCTGTCCCGGTTTGAGGTCGAAAGCGTTGAAGCCGACCCGTGCGAGGTAGAAGAGCTGATCGCGCCCGATGTCGCCGACCGCGCGCAGTTCTCCGGTGAAGTGGTGGCGCTGGCGCAGGAGGCGTGCGATCGAATAGCCGCGGCCGTCGGTGAACTGTGGAAAATTGACCGCAATCAGCGGCGGGAAGGCGGTATGCGCGGCAAGCGTGTCCGGGTCGTCGGAGGTCGCGAGCCACACGCCGGTGCGGCCGTTGCGGCGTCCGAGTGCGTCCGAGCCGGCCAGCCAATGAGTCATCGGCACGATGACGTCGCCGGTTTCGGGAATAGCAGCGTCGTCGCGCAGCAGTGCCCAGGTGTCAGCGGCGAGTGCGCGATCGATGATGATGGTGTGGCCCATTCACGCAGCCTTGAGCAGGGGTGCGCCGTAGACGCGCGCCTGGAATGGCTCGAGTCCGATGCGCCTGACGGTGTCGAGGAAGGCCTCGGCCTCGTCGTTCTGCGCGAGGCGGTGCTCGACATAGACCGTAATGATCACCTCCACGGCAGCGGCGATCTCGTCACTGGCGAAGGAGCGGCCGATGACCTTGCCCAGGCATGCATTCGCGCCCTGCGCGCCGCCGAGGGTGACCTGGTACCACTCCGAGCCGTCCTTGTCGACGCCCAGGATGCCGATGTGGCCAATGTGGTGGTGGCCGCAGGAATTGATGCAGCCGGAGATGTTGAGGTCGATCGGTCCCAGGTCGTACTCGTAGTCGAGGTCCTCGAAGCGCGCCTGGATGGCCGCGGCGACCGGGAGCGACTTGGCGTTGGCCAGCGAGCAGAAGTCCCCGCCCGGGCAGCACACGATGTCGGTGATGAGGCCGATATTGCTCGTCGCAAGCCCGGCGACCTTGGCCTCACACCACAACGCGTGGAGGTCGGACACCCGCACGTCGGCCAGAATCAGGTTTTGTTCATGTGAAACGCGCGCAACGCCGAAGCTGTAGCGCTCGGCCAGCGCGGCGACGGCATCGATCTGCCCGGCCGTGGCATCACCAGGCGGCTGGCCGGGCGCCTTGAGTGAAAGCGTCACAGCGCGATAGCCCGGCATCTTGTGGCCGAAAGTATTGCGTTCGACCCAGCGCGCGAAGGCGCGCTCCTCACTGCGACGACGCTCGAACCCCGCGTCAGCTGGCGCCAGAGTTTCGTAGGGCGGTGGCGCGAAAAAGGCTTGGAGCCGGTCGAACTCTTCTTCCGGCACGGTGGCGGGGCCCGCGCGCAATTGCTCCCATTCCAATTCGACCGCGGCCGCGAATTTTTCCGCGCCGATCTCGCGCAGCAAAATCTTGATGCGCGCCTTGTACTTGTTGTCGCGACGTCCAAAGCGGTTGTAGACGCGCAGGATCGCATCCAGGTAATTGAGGAGTTCCTCACGCGGCAGGAACTCGCGAATTGCCGTGCCGATGACAGGGGTACGCCCCAACCCGCCACCGACAACGACGCGCAGACCGATGCGTCCGTCCGGATCACGCAGGACGTGAAGGCCGATGTCGTGCACCAGCGTGGCGGCGCGGTCTTCTGCGCTCGCGGACACCGCGATCTTGAATTTGCGCGGCAGGTAGGCGAATTCCGGGTGGAAGGTCGACCACTGACGGATCAGTTCGCAATAGGGACGCGGATCGACGAATTCGTCATGGGCGACACCCGCGAAGTGATCGGTGGTCGTATTGCGGACGCAGTTGCCCGAGGTCTGGATGGCGTGCATCTCGACCTCGGCCAGGTCGGCCAGAATGTCCGGGACTGCCGCCAGGCTGGGCCAGTTGAACTGCACGTTCTGGCGCGTCGTGAAATGCCCATAGCCGCGGTCGAAGGTGCGCGCGATGTGGGCAAGGGTGCGCAGCTGCCGTGCCGCGAGCATTCCGTAAGGAATGGCCACCCGCAGCATCGGAGCATGGCGCTGCACGTACAGGCCATTCTGCAGGCGCAGGGGGCGGAATTCCTCTTCGGTCAGCTCTCCGGCGAGAAATCGCCGGGTCTGATCGCGGAACTGCGCAACCCGTTCGGCGACGAGGGTTCGGTCCAGACTATCGTAGCGGTACATGGGCGGAGTGCGGGCCGCGGGCTGCCGTTCCCGCGGTAACCGGCATGGTCAATTTCACACCCCGAAGCCTACCCGCCGTTGATAATTTCAAAAAAGAATAAAAAACAGTATGTAAATTCCAAAAAGTGATTATATTTATCTCTTTCAAGGTCGAGAACTGGGATGCGGCTTTGTCTCAGGCAGAAAGCGCTTCTCAGCCACAGTAGCACCTGGTTGCAGCACTGATTGACAAGAATCGTCAGTCAGTGTCCAGGATGGTAGGGAATACATTCGCGCGATTCAATCAAACTGTTTATTTTCAAGTGCTTAAGTGTTGGCCCGGAATTTGCAGAGTTGTCATGCCGCTCAGGCATTCCCACTTTTTCAACCAGGAGGTATTGCATGAAACAGATCCAACGCGGTTTTACCCTGATCGAACTGATGATCGTGGTCGCGATCATCGGCATTTTGGCGGCTGTTGCGCTGCCGGCTTATCAGGACTACACGGTTCGCGCCAAGGTCTCGGAACTGATTCTGGCTGGCAGCTCGTTTCGGACTGCGATTTCCGAGAAGTACCAGACCGACAGCGACTCCGCTAACGCCGGTGCTGGCCTGACGTTCAACACGGTCGGCAAGATTTCCGCCGGTTCAGTCAATGCGGGTGGCACAATTGTCATCAACGGCAATACAGCTGCCACGTCGATCGGCCAGGGCATTACCATCACGATCACCCCGACGTTCTGCTCCACGACCGGAACGATCACCTGGTCCTGCGCGGGAACGCCTTCGAAGTACATGCCTGCGACCTGCCGCTAAGCCGGCCTTTTCGCAGGATGTGGCCCCTCTTCGGAGGGGCTTTTTGTTGGTGTTTTTGACGCAGCGCTGCTTCAGGGTATCCGTACCAAAATCCTCGCGTGATACCAACCTTGCCGGTTCTTGGCCCTAAGCGCCGCCGCATCGCGAGGCGGTGATGAAATTGGCAGGGAACGCTTCCCAGCCACAAAAGGCCCTGGTTGCAGCACTGACTGACAAGAATTGTCAGTCAGTGTCCAGGATGGTAGGGAATCCGTTTGTGGGAATCGTTTAAACCTATTATTTTCAAACACTTAAGTATTGGCCCGGAAATTGCTTAATTGTTGTCATGCCACTCAGGCATTCCCGCTTTTTCAACCAGGAGGTATTGCATGAAACAGATCCAACGCGGTTTTACCCTGATCGAACTGATGATCGTGGTCGCGATCATCGGCATTTTGGCGGCTGTTGCGCTACCGGCTTATCAGGACTACACGGTTCGCGCCAAGGTCTCGGAACTGATTCTGGCTGGCAGCTCGTTTCGCACTGCGATTTCCGAGAAGTACCAGACCGACAGCGACTCCGCTAACGCCGGTGCTGGCCTGACGTTTAACACGGTCGGCAAGATTTCCGCCGGTTCAGTCGATGCGGGTGGCACGATCGTCATCAACGGCAATACAGCTGCCACGTCGATCGGCCAGGGCATTACCATCACGATCACCCCGACGTTCTGCTCCACGACCGGAACGATCACCTGTTCCTGCGCGGGAACGCCTTCGAAGTACATGCCCGCGACCTGCCGCTAAGCCGGCCTTTTCGCAGGATGTGGCCCCTCTCCGGAGGGGCTTTTTGTTGGTGTTTTTGACGCAGCGCTGCTTTTGGGTATCCGTGCCAAAATCCTCGCGTGATACCAACCTTGCCGGTTCCTGGCCCTAAGCGTCGCCGTACCGCGAGGCGGTCATGAAGTCCATTCTGGCGAGCCTGTTTCGCCGTTCCGCTGCTCCTGATCCGCGGGGCACGCTCGAGGCCGGCTTTGCCGCACTGGCGCGTGGCGACCTGCCTCTGGCGCTTTCAAGTTCCGAAGCTTTACGGCGCGCCGGCAGTCGGGCGGCTGCGGCGTTCCTGGCAAGTTTTGTCGCCGGCCAGCGCGGTGCGCCTGCAGAGAGACTGACATTGCTGCGCGAAGCCTGTGCGGTGGATTCGAATGAACCCGCATATGCCGTTGAACTCGCGCAGGCGCTTGCCGAGTCCGGCGCTCTGGCAGAAGCGGTCGCGGCCCTGGACCCGGTCATGCGTTCCGGGCACCCGGCTGCGAGCGATGCCCAACTCCTGTTTCGGCTGGCCGGCTGGCGTTTCGAGGCCGGTGATCGTGAGGGCGCGCGCCATGACCTTGCGCGAGTTCTTGAACTCAAGCCCGACTTCGCCGAAGCTGCGGCGAACCTTTCCGAAATGCTTTACCGGGAAGGGGAAATCACGCAGGCGCGACGCGTTCTCCGCCCTCCTGGATCGCGGAAGGTTTCGGCGGCATCGGTCCGGCGCGCCCTGACCGTTGCTGCGGTCTACGACACTGTCGCGGAGATCGAACAGACGCGGGATGAACTGCGGCGCGACCTTGAGGAACTGGAGGCTGACCCTCCGTTGCTCGTGAAGCCGGAAGCAGAGGTGGGGCGCACCCCGTTTTATCTGGCGTATCACGGCATGGACGACAAGATCGACCTGCAAAGAATCGCGCGTATCGTCCGCCGCGGCTACCGGGCAGCGCAGCAGTCGCGCGCCTCCGGCGACCCTGGCGGTGCGCGCCTGCGTGTTGGCCTTGTGTCCGCATACTTTTACGCGCACTCGGTGGGGCGGGCGTTTCTGCGCCTGATCGAGGGCTTGCCGCGTGAGAAGTTCGAGGTGATCCTCTACGCTGCCCCGGTCGCGGGACCGTCTGTGGATGATCCGCTGGCCCGGGCGTTTCGCGCCACGGCGGACCGCTTCGAGGTCCTGGGAACCGATGTTGAGGCGGCCGCCACGCTGATTGGGCGCGCGCAACTCGACCTTCTGGTCTACCCCGACCTCGGTATGGACCCCTTCACCTGGTTTCTCGCTTTCTGGCGCCTAGCACCCGTGCAGTGTGCCTGTGCGGGCCATCCTTCGACCACCGGTATCGACACCATCGACTGCTATTTGTCGGACGCGCTCGCCGAGCCGGACGATGCCGACGCACACTATTCCGAGCGCCTGGTACGTGTCGAAGGCTTCTTCCTGGCAGTTGCCGACCTTCCTGCGCCACGCCTGCGGCCGCGCGCCGCGGGAATTCGCTATGCATGCACCCAGACGGTAATGAAGCTGCATCCGGACTTCGACCTCACAATCAAGGCGATCCTGGCCAGGGACGTCCACGCCGAAGTGTTGCTCTTCGGTGACGTTGCTTCTCGCGTCAACCGGCTGGTCAGCGAGCGCCTCGCGCGCTCCCTCGGCAGTGCCATGGAGCGCGTGCGTCTGTTGCCGCGCATGGACTATGAGCGCTATCTGGATACCGTCCATGATGCCGCGGTGATCCTCGACACGCCGCACTTTGGCGGCGGCAACACGACCATGGAGGCGCTTGCGCTCAACGTTCCGGTGCTGACTTTGCCGGGACGCTTCCTGCGCTCGCGCTACGCCTACGCGCGCTTGCGCGCCCTGGAAATCGATGCCTGCATCGCCGCAGACCGCGCTGACTACGTAGAGCGTGCCGTCGCGGTCGCAAATTCGACCCGATTGCGAGACGATCTCGTCGCTTGCCTGCGCGAACGGGTGCCGGCGCGCCTGGATGCGGCGCGCCCGGTCGCAGCGTTCGCGAACGCCTTGTCGGAACTGGCGGGGCGTCGATGCTGAAGGAGTTGTTGCGGCGCGTCGCACGTGGCCGTTCGCAGCATGATGTCGAGGCCGAACTGCTGCACATACGCGACCTGATTCGCGACGGCCACCCTGACGGCGATAGTGCACTCGCGGGTTACTTGCACCGTCACCCGCATGACCCCAAGGCCCTGCATTTGCGCGGGCTGGTCGAGTTCGAGCGCGGGCAACTGACGCTGGCGGCCGAGTCTATTCGCATCGCAGTCAAGTACGACCCCGAAAGTCCAATCTATCGCGCCAACCTGGGCATGGTGCTGCAGCGAGTGGGCAGGATCGATGAGGCGCGCGCGCATCTCGAAGCCGCCGTTGGTACCGAGCCGGGGCTGGCAGGTGCGCTAGACAATCTGGTGGCATTGCTGCTGGCGATTGGTGAACCAGCGGCCGCTCGCGCGCGCATCGAGGCCGGCCTTGAGCAGCCGATCCCGGAGCTCGACCGGGCGCGCTTGCACGTGATGCTGGCAGGGCTCGCGGAGCGGGTGCCCGGCATCGACGCGTTGGCCCATCTCGAGCGGGCTCTGGCCCTCGATCCGAACCAGCCGACAGTTCACTTGCTGCGTTTCCGGCCGATGGCGTTGTTGTGCGACTGGGCCTATCCCGCCGCCGAGCTTGCCGAATTCTTCGAGGAGCTCGCAGACCGTGCAGATCTTGCGAGCGCGCCAATGCTTGCGCCGTATCTGGCCGAATGCGTCGTGACGTCCCGGCGCGCGCGCTACGCGGCAGCGCGGCGTACCGCCCTGCACTATGAGGCTGGTGCGGCAGTCGCGCAGCCGATCATGCCCGCCTGCGCGCCCGCCCGCGATGGGCGCATACGGGTGGGCTACCTCTCATCCGACCTGCATCACCATCCGACGATGCAACTGTTGCGCGGTGTGCTTGCCGCGCACGATCGACGGACCTTTTGCTGGCATGCGTTTTCGGCCGGCCCGGACGATGGCAGCGCCTTGCGGCGGGAAGCCGTGGCTGCATTCGAAGCATTCCATGATGTTCGGGAGTTGGCGGCACACGACGCAGCTGCGCTAATCGCCGGACAGGGTATCGACATCCTGATCGACCTGAAAGGCTATACCGGCGATGCGCGCACCGAGATTGTGGCGTTCCGCCCTGCGCCGCTGCAGGTCAGCTTTCTCGGCTATCCGGGCACCATGGCCGCCGGTTTCGTCGACTACCTGATCGCGGATCGCATCGTCGTGCCTCCCGGCGATGAGGAATGGTATTCCGAGCATGTCGTGACCTTGCCGGAGTGCTACCAGCCCAATGACCGGGAGCAGAGAATCGCCACTGAGCAGCCCTCGCGCGAGAGGGAGGGGCTGCCGGCCGACGCCTTCGTGTTCGCGTCGTTCAATGCCACCTACAAGATCGAGCCGCGTGTTTTTTCGATCTGGATGCGCATTCTCGACCAGGTGCCGGGATCGGTGTTGTGGCTGCTCGCCAACGAGGCGGACGCGCGCCGCAACCTGCTGCGCGAGGCGAGTGCCCGCGGGATCGATCCGGCCAGGCTGGTCATGGCTTCGATCGTTCCCAAGGATCAACACCTTGCACGCATCGCGCTGGCGGACCTGTGCCTGGACACGCTACTCGTCAACGGCCACACCACCGGCAGTGATGTCCTGTGGGCCGGCCTGCCGATGATCACCTGCCTGGGCGACAGTTTTGGTTCGCGGGTTGGCGCGAGCCTGCTGCACGCGGTTGGCCTCGATGAACTGGTCTGTTCTGACGCATCTTCCTATGAAGCGCTTGCGGTGTCGTTGGCGTGCGATGCTGTACGCCTGCGCGGCTTGCGCGCGCACCTGGCGCTGAACCGCATGTCCGCACCGCTATTTGATACCCACGCCTACACCCGCCATTTCGAGGCGGCGCTCGCCGAAATGCACTTTCGCAGACTTGCGGGCGAGGCCCCGGCGGCGTTTTGTGTGCGCCGCGGCGCCCGGGCATGAGCGTGTTTGCTCGTTTATTGCAGACTCTCGCGCCGCGTCGCCGCGGGACCAGGATGAGCGCGGAACAATGGTGCGGGCAGGCCGTGGCGCACATCGGGCGGGCCGAGTTTGCCGACGCCGTCATGTGCTTCGAACGCGCCCTCGCGCTTGAGCCCGATTCGATCGCAGCGCTACACGGGCGTGCTGTCTTGCACCAGGCTGCCGGCGAGCATGCCGAGGCCATCGATCTCTGCGACGCGGTGCTGGCGCGCGCGCCCGGACACATCGATTCCCTGTGCACGCGAGCCTTTGCCAAGAGTGCACTGGGTCGCTTGACCGAGGCGCTGACGGATTTCGAACGTGCCGTATCGGTTGAGGCACGTCCGGGTCTGATCGCGTGCGTGGGCGGGGTGCTATTCCAACTGGGCCGCTTCGACGCGGCGCTCGCTGAGATCGAGCGCTCTCTGGCGGCCGAACCAGAGGCCGATCACGTTCACAGCAATCGGCTGTTCATGCTCAACCACATGCCCGGGCTGTCGCGCCGGACGATCGCGGATGAGCACCTCGCCTGGGGGCGGGCGGTGGAACAGCGCGTGGCTGCGACGCGGCAGCCGCACAGCAACGACCGTGACCCGCAGCGGCGCCTGCGCGTGGCCTATGTATCGGCCGATCTGCGCTTGCATTCGGTCGCGTTTTTCATCGCTGCGGTTCTGGAGAACCACGACCGCAGCAAAGTCGAGATCTTTTGCTACGACAACCAGTCCGGCCGTGGCGACGCGATGACGGAGCGTCTTGCTGCAAATGCAGACCACTGGATACGCGTCGACCGGCTGGACGACGCGGCCTTTGCCGCGCGCATCCGCGCTGACGCGATCGACGTGCTGGTCGACCTCTCCGGACACACCGGCGGCAACCGCCTGCCCGTTTTCGCCATGCGGCCGGCGCCGGTCCAGGCTTCGTGGTTCGGCTATATGAACACGACCGGGCTTGCCAGTATCGACTACCGCATTACCGATGCGGCATTTTGTCCAGCGGAGGTCCAGCCCCTCTATGCGGAGCGCCTGTTCCGACTGCCGTGCATGTTCAACTGGGCGCCTGCCCGCGAGAGCCCACCATGTGGCGAATCGCCCCGGCGCGCCAACGGTCATGTCCGGTTCGGATCTTTCAACAACCTCACCAAGGTGGGCGATGCGGCCGTCGCGGCCTGGGTACGCGCTGTCAATGGGGTGCCTGGATCGCGCCTGGTCGTGGTCGCGGCGGGCGCCGACGAGCCGGCACGCCGTGCGGCAGTGGTAGATCGCTTTGCGCGCGCCGGGCTTGGCGCCGAGCGCCTTGAAGTACATGCCAACCAGCCGCTGGCAGGGTTTCTGGACCTGGTTCGCAGTGTCGATATCGCATTCGACCCGTTTCCGTACAACGGGGGTACGACCACCTTGCATACGATGTGGATGGGAGTTCCGGTGGTGAGCTTGGCTTGCGATGAGGAAATCGGACGCGTTTCCAGAGCTGTTCTTTCAACTGTGGACCTGGCAGATCTCTGTGCTGCCGATCTTGATGCGTATGTAGCCATCGCGATCAGGCTTGCACGCGATCCGCACCGATTGGAATCATTGCGCCGCGATCTGCGTGCCCGCATGGCAGGCAGCCCCTACCTGGATGCCCGCGGGCTGGCGCGCGAACTTGAGTTCGGGTATCGCACCATGTGGCATATCTGGACACGGGGGCGGGCGGATCTTCCCGAAGGCAAATCGCCGGCCGGCCCGGCTGCCGTCGCAGGACGGCTGGCACCGGACTTTGCAAGACTTTCCGCAGTGCTGCGCCGGGCCCTTGACCTGGGTGACTCCATGGACCTTGGCCCGCAGACCGAACTGACCGAATTGTGCGAATGGGATTCGATCGAAGTGCTTGAATTGAGCGTCTGCTTCGATACCGAATTCGGCAAAACACTCAGCCGCGCGGACCTTAAGGGTTGTCACACGCTCACCGACCTGCACAGGCTGGCCTGCTGAGACCAGTCCGGGTGTGCGCCCGCCTCAAGAGTCGGCGATGGCACCTGATTGCGTGACCCCGCTTTCGACAGCTGCGATCACCGTTTCCATGTCCGAAGTCGAAAAATGCAAATGAAACGGCAGTCCGATCAGGGTCGCGTCAAGTTGCTTGGCTACCGGCAGTTCGCCGATGCGGTTGCAGGCTGCAAAGGCAGGGTGGCGATCCAGCGTCGGCAGATACCAGCGTCGTGTCGCGACGCCGGCGCGGGCACAGGCAACTTCGATTGCTTCGCGCTGCGCGCTGGAGGCGACGCCGAAACATAGAAGGGAACGCACCAGGTCCGCGCCGCCTTGCTGCCAGACCGGCTCAAGTCCGGGCACGGCGGCGAGGCGCGCGCGCATGTCCGCCATCAGCGTACGGCGTAGCGCAGCACGTTCGTTCCATCGCAAAAGGTTCGCGAGGCCGACAGCGGCGTGGTATTCAGACAGCTTGGCGTTGGTCCCGGATTGCGCGACCTGGCCGACAGGCGTTGTTGCCTCTGCATCCAGGTTGATGCCGAAATTCGAAGCGCGGCGGATGCGGCTCACGAGATCAGGGTCGGTACTGGCGATGAGTCCACCTTCGCCGGCACCTAGCGACTTTGTCGCGTGCAGGCTGAAGATCACAGGTGTGTGCCCGTCGCTGCGCTGGTTGCCCCAGGCCCCGGCTGCGTCGATCAGGGTGGGGACTTTCGTACAGGCGCCAAAGGCGTCCCATTCGGCAATCTCGTGCGGGACGCCGAAGGTTGCCACGGTCAGCACGGCGTCGATCGGCATCGCTGCACAGGCCGCTTGCGCAATCGCCGGTGTCAGGGTCCAGGTCCCGGCGTCGACGTCGGCCACGACAGGTTCAAAGCCGGCGCGGACGATCGCAGTAGCGGTGGCGACAAAGGTCAAGGCTGGCACCAGGACGCGCGCGCCCGGCCGCAGGCCTAATGCGGTGAGCGCCAGCTCGATTCCAGCGGTCGCGTTGGAAACGCAGGTCACGTGCAGGGGTTTCTCGCGACCTGCCTGCAGTACTCCCCGCAGGCGAGCCTCCAGTTCCCCCGCGAGGGGACCGAAGTTCGTGTACCAGCGATTGGCATCGATGCGTCGCAGCCATGGCAGGAGTTCGGCCGCATCCGGCATGTCGGGGACGAGCAGCTGTACGCGCATCGCTCGCTTGGCGGTTCAGCGCCCCTGGTCCGGCGCGTGCCAGTCGCCGGACTTGCCGCCGCGCTTTTCAAGGAGCCTGACGTCGGTCATGCGCATGCCGCGGTCGGCAGCCTTGCACATGTCGTAGATCGTCAGGAGGCCCACTTGCACCGCCGTCAGGGCTTCCATTTCGACCCCCGTTCGACCCAGCGTTTCGACCGTCGCGGTGCAATGCACGGCGTTATGGGTGCGATCGACCACGAAATCCAACGCGACACGTGTCAAAGCCAGCGGATGGCACAAGGGAATCAGGTCGGCAGTGCGTTTGGCACCCTGGATCGCCGCGATGCGTGCGATACCCAGCACGTCGCCTTTTTTGATGTTTCCGGACTCGATCAAGGCCAGGGTCGCTGGCAGCATGTGGATGCTGCCGCCGGCGCGCGCCACACGGTGTGTCGACGCCTTGGACGCGACATCGACCATGTGCGCCTGGCCGTCGCGATCGAAGTGAGTCAGGGGTGAGTCCCCAGGAGGTTCCGTGCGGTTCACGTTTGGCAACAATTCCGGGCGAATAGACCGCGCTTGAGGCGGGGAACCCTTGAGGGGCGCCGGGTATCATACACGCCATGCCATGCCGATTTTCCCTGCGCGCGCGTCTACTCGCGTTGCTGCTTGTCCCTGCGCTCGCCGTGGGGCCGGCGCCGTTCTCGCCGCTGAGTGCTCAGAACCTGCCCAACCTCGGCGAGGAATCCGCAACCGCGCTCTCAGGGCAAATGGAGCGGCGCATCGGCGAGTCGTATTTTCGCGAATTGCGTCGCGACCCGGCTTTTGTCGACGACCCTGAGCTCAGCGCCTATATCCAGGAACTGGGCATGCGCTTGGTCGCCGCGAGTTCTGATCCGGGGGCCGAGATCGAGTTCTTTCTGATGCGCGACTCGGGCATCAATGCCTTCGCCATGCTGGGTGGTTACATCGGGGTCAACACCGGCCTTCTGATCGCGGCCGAGACCGAGTCCGAGGCTGCCAGTGTCGTGGCGCACGAAATCGCCCATCTGACGCAAAAGCATATCGCGCGCGGTTTTGCTGCCGGACAGCGCACCTCCCTGGCCGCCCTGGCTGCCCTGGCGTTTGCCCTGCTTGCAGCGCGTTCGAACAGCCAGGTGGCGGCCGGTGCCCTCGCTGGCGCGCAGGCGTTCCAGGTGCAATCGCAGCTGGCGTATTCGCGCGACTTCGAGCGCGAGGCAGACCGGGTCGGCTTCGACCTGATGCAAAAGGCCGGTTTCGACGTCAGCGCGATGCCGGCGTTCTTCGAGCGCCTGCAGCGCGCCATGCGCGTCTACGACAGCAATGCGCCGGTCTATGTGCGCAGCCACCCGTTGACCGCTGAACGAATCGCCGACGTGCGCAATCGTTCCCAGGGCGTGCGTTATCGGCAGCGCGAGGACAGCCTCGCGTTCCATCTGGTGCGCGCGAAGTTGCGCGCGACCGCTGATGCCGGGTTCGACGGGGTGCGCGACGCGCAGAAGCACTTTGCCTCCCAGATCGCGAACCGCACCTGGGCGAACGAGGCCGCCACCCATTACGGCAGTGCGGAAGCTTTTTTCCTGGGCAAGGACTTCAAGGCGGCCGAGGCGTCGCTGACGGCTGCGCGCAGGCTCGCTTCACACCCGATGCTTGATGCGATGGCGGCACGCCTGCGTATCGCCGCCGGCGACCGTGAAGGCGCGGTAGCCGAGTACCGCAATGCACTCGGCCGCAGTCCCGGCGCACGCTTTCTGCGCTTTGCATTGGCCGATGCCCTGCAAGCCGCCGGGCGTCACCCGGAGGCTCTGGAGATGCTGGCCGAGCTGGCGCGCTCGGGTCGCGACGGACCGCGTGTCTACGAGATGCAGGCGCGCAGCTATGCCGCCACCGGCAAGCTGATGTCGCAACACCAGGCCCTGGGCGAGTACTACGCCCAGCTCGGCAGCCCGCAGGCTGCCATGGAACAGATGCAAATTGCCCGTTGCGCCAAGGATGGGGATTTCTACCAGCAGTCGATCATCGATGCGCGCATCCGCGACCTTTGGGAAGCGATCCTGGCCGAGCGCGCCCAGCGCAGCGAGGCAGGACCGGGTGGCGACGCGAGGCGCGGCGCTCCGGCACCGGCTCAGGCGCCTCTCGGGCGCTGTTCCTGAGGGCCTCGAGACCCATGGCCCCGGGCAATTGCAGGCACCCGCGCCTGCACGACACGTCGCTAGCGGGTCGGCGCTTCGAAGTAGGCGTCGTAGAGTAGATCGAAGGTCTTCTCGGTTTCCGCCAGCAGGTGTTCTTCCCCCGTGGCGCGCCGTTGTGCGCCCTGCAGAAGGGTTTCCACACCTGCGGCCTCTGGAACCACCTGCCCGCCAATGTCGAGCGCATGGATGATGCCGGCAATGCGCTTCAACGCAGGGTCGCGCGCCAGTCCGAAAGAATCCAGCAGCACCTCATAGGTCACCTGCGTGGCCGAGTTGCAGAACATGGCTCCTTCAAACCCGAAGGTGACGGCCGTGTCCGGCGCCGTCTGGTCGCGCTCCCCCCAGAAGACCCGTCCCTCGGCGTCAATGAAGCGGCGGATGAGCCAGGCGGACGCCAGACGGTCAGCCCACAGCGGGCGTCGCGTCACCCAGACTCGGCGGAAGAACTTTTGTGCCGCGCGCAGTTCCTGGGTGGTGGTCGCGTCAGTCCCCCTGGGGAAGAGCAGGGCCTTGACGTCGGCGTCGATCTTGGACAGGGCTGCATTGGCGCGATTGCGAATCTCGCTGGGAAAGAAATCCAGCGATGCGATCGCGTCGAATTCACGGCGGAACTTGATCAATGAGCGCGACAGCGTGGTCGGGTCCGACACGCCAAAGCCCGCAGCGAGGCTTTCGATATTCTTGATCAGCTCGACGTAGCGTGCGGTGCGATCGAACTTGGCTGCGAAGGCCAGAGTCTGGTCGCGCTCGGCCACCACATTGAGGATATGGTGGCTCCCCCCCGAGGCATCGATATGCTCGCCCAGGCGCGGCAGTCCCTGGCGCGACGCCACGGTGTCGGGCAGCAAAAACACGCCGTCGCCGAGCACCCCGCAGCCCAGCGACTCCAGGGTGCGCAGGATGCGCATGCGTGCTCCTGCCTCCTCCGGCAGTTGTGTCACCAGAACCAGCCAACGGCTTGCGCCCGCGCCACTCGCTGCGGCCATCCCAGTCTCCTTAGCGATGCACTGCGGATTATGCCGTTTCCACGCCGGGTGCAACACTCGGGCTAAAATTCGGGTTTCAGCATTCTTCACACGACGGACAAGCCATGGCGACCCTGCACGACAAGGAAATCGACACCCGCGGACTCAATTGCCCGCTGCCGATCCTGCGCGCCAAGAAGGCCCTGACCGAACTGACCACGGGGCAGATCCTCAAGGTCACCGCGACCGACCCGGGTTCGGTGCGCGACTTCGCGGCGTTTTCCAAGCAGACCGGGCATCAGCTCGTCGAAAGCGGCGAGGACGGCAGCGAGTTCTTCTATTTCCTGAAAAAGAAGTAGCCGGCGCGCCCTGGCTCAAGCGTCCAGGCGCTGCAGCTGCTCCAGGAGCTTGGCGTGGGTGGCATCGAAGCCTGCAAGGCGCTCCTGTTCCTGCCGCACCACCTCGGCCGGCGCGCGCGCGACAAAACTCTGGTTGGCCAGCTTGCTGCGCGCACGGCCGATCTCGCCGGCGACGCGCGCGAGTTCCTTTTCCAGCCGTGCCTGTTCGGCGGCCACGTCGACGCGGATGTCGAGCATGAGGCGGGTGCTGCCTACGACCGCTACCGGGGCGGGCCCACTGGGCAGTGTCTCGACCGCGCGCACTTCGGAAAGCCGCGCCAATGCGCGCAACGCCTCGGTGTGGACGAGCACGGTTTGCGTGTCGCCGCTGGCGATGAGCGCGATCCGCTCGGCCGGCGAGACGCCGCATTCGCTGCGCAGGTTGCGCGCCGCGCCGACCAAGGCCTTGAGCTGCGCGATCTCTTCTTCCGCCTTTGCATCGATGCGCGCGGCATCGGAACGCGGGTAGGGCGCCAGGCAGATGGACTCCCCGGTCTTGCCAGCCAGGGGCTTGACCGCTTGCCAGAGTTCCTCGGTCACAAAGGGAATGACCGGATGCGCCAGTCGCAGCAGTGCTTCGAGTACGCGGATCAGCGTGCGCCGGGTGGCGCGCTGCTCGGCCTCGCTCCCCGCGGCCAGGCGCGCCTTGGCCAGTTCCAGGTACCAGTCGCAATACTCATCCCAGACAAGGCGATAAATCGCCTGAGCTACGTTGTCCAGGCGGTATTCGGCGAAACCCTGCGCGACCGCCGCTTCGGTGCGCTGCAGTTCGCTTGTGATCCAGCGGTCGGCAAGACCAGGGGCGAGGGGCAGTGACTCGTCGAGGCCGCAATCGCGCCCTTCGCAGTTCATCAGCACGAAGCGCGCCGCGTTCCACAGCTTGTTGCAGAAATTGCGATAGCCCTCGCAGCGCTTGAGGTCGAAATTGATGTTGCGCCCGAGCGTGGCGTAGGCCGCCATGGTGAAGCGCAGTGCGTCGGCGCCGAAGGAGGGAATGCCTTGCGGATATTCCTTGCGTGTCTTCCTGGCGATGTCCTCGGCCTGCTTGGGGTTCATGAGGCCGGCGGTGCGCTTGGCAAGGAGCTCATCCAAGCCAATGCCGTCGATCAGATCGACCGGATCCAGGGTGTTGCCCTTGGACTTGCTCATCTTCTGGCCTTCGGCGTCGCGGATCAGTCCATGCACGTAGACATGCCGGAACGGCACCTGGCCGGTGAAATGGGTGGTCATCATGACCATGCGCGCCACCCAGAAAAAGATGATGTCGAAGCCGGTCACGAGCACCGAAGACGGCAGGTAGCGCTCAAACTTGTCCGCAGCCGCAGGGGTCGGCCATCCCAGGGTCGAAAAGCACACCAGGGCAGAGGAGAACCAGGTATCGAGGACGTCCGGATCGCGGGAGAGGGCACCGGTGAAGCCGTCCGCGCGCGCACGCGCGGTCGCCTCGGCTTCGTCGCGACCGACGTATATGCGACCGTCGGGCGCATACCAGGCCGGGATCTGGTGGCCCCACCAGAGCTGGCGCGAGATGCACCAGTCCTGGATGTTGGTCAGCCACTGGTTGTAGGTGGCGGTCCAGTTGTCGGGGAAGAAGCGGATCTCGCCCGCGGCCACAGCGTCCAGGGAAGTCTGCGTGATGCTCCTGCCCGACGGGCCGGCGCGCGTCATGGCAACGAACCACTGGTCGGTCAGCATCGGCTCGACCACTTCGTCGGTGCGTCCGCCCACCGGCACCATGTGACGGTGCGGCTCGGCCTTGACCAGATAGCCTTGCGTTTCCAGGTCGCGCACCACCGCCCGGCGCGCCTCATAGCGATCCAGGCCGCGGTAAGCCGCCGGCGCGTTGTCGTTCATTTTCGCGTCGAGGGTCATGATGACGATCATCTCGAGCCCGTGACGCTGCGCGCAGCCATAGTCGTTGAAGTCGTGCGCCCCGGTGATCTTGACCGTGCCGGTGCCGAATTCGCGGTCGACGAAATCGTCGGCGATGATCGGAATCCTGCGGTCGCACAGGGGCAGGTCGACGAATTTGCCGACCAGGTGCCGATAGCGCTCGTCTTCCGGGTGTACGCAAAGCGCGCCGTCGGCCAGCATGGTCTCGGGGCGGGTGGTGGCGATGGTCATGCCCCTGAGCGGCCGGCCCTCGTGGTCCGCCTGCGGCCCTTCCGAGAACGGATAGGTGATGTGCCACATGAATCCGTCGCGTTCGACCATCTCGACTTCGAGGTCGGACACGGCGGTCTTGAGCTTGGGGTCCCAGTTGACCAGGCGTTTGCCGCGGTAGATGAGCCCCTGGTCGAACAGGCGCACAAACACTTCGGTGACCACCGGCGACAGCTTGGGGTCCATGGTGAAGTATTCACGTTCCCAGTCGCACGAGTCGCCCAGGCGACGCATTTGCGCGGTGATTGCGCCGCCCGACTGTTCCTTCCATTCCCAAACGCGTTCGACAAACTTCTCGCGCCCCAGGTCGTGACGCGAAACCTTCTGTGCGTCGAGCTGCCGCTCGACCACGATCTGCGTGGCGATGCCCGCATGGTCCGTGCCCGGCAACCACAGGGTATCGTCGCCAAGCATGCGGTGATAGCGCGTGAGCGCGTCCATGACCGTCTGGTTGAAGGCGTGGCCCATGTGCAGCGTGCCGGTGACATTCGGCGGTGGCAGCTGGATGGCAAACGCGGACGAGCCGTCCTTGCTGCCGGCACCGGCTCGAAACACTCCTGCCTTTTCCCACGCGGGGTACCACTTGGCCTCAATGGCGTGAGGATCGAAACTCTTGGGCAGGTCGGCGGACATGGGGGCTTGGATTAGGGAGCGCGGTCAGAGAACGGCAACGGCGCGCGACTGCGCGCCGTTGCTGCAACGCAAGAATTTTACCTGCGCGCGGGCACCGGCGAGGTATCGTACGAAACCGCAACCATGTTGAGCCCGCCGTCGCGTCCTGTCAGGCGGATGCGCGCCGGCAGCCATTGGCGATCGACCGCCAGCCAGACCTGGATGCCACTTGCGCCATCGGGACGACGGAACTCGAAGTAGCGCGTGTTGAGGTTGCCCGCTTCAGTGACGAGAATCTCGTCGCGTGCCTCGACCAGGCGCACTTCTTCGACGCGGTCGCGATTGATCAGCGTGAACGGCGTGCCGATCCCGATATCCGGATTGAAGGCCAGGTCGTAGGTGAGGCTCATGATGTCGGCGGCCTGCCCGGCCAGGAGAACGGACTTGCGGTTGCCGTTGGCCTCTTCGATATCGGCGGACTTCTCATTGGCAGCGATGCTGACGGTGGTGCGACGTCGATTGCGCTCGTCGACATAGCGTTCCGGGCGCAAGCCCGCTGCAGCGATCACGCCCTGACTCTCCAGGGTCATGGATCCGAGGGAGAAAAGCAAAGCGCGCACCTCTGCGGCAAAGGTGATGCGATAGCGGCCGTCTGCCATGGACCAGGTCTGTGTTGCCCAGACCTTGTAGTTGTTGGATTCGAGCGTGACTTCAAAGCGGATCTGCGCCAGGGACGGCAGCGCTGAGGTGCGCGCGGCACGCGAGGGCGGAGGCGGCGTGCTCTCCCCCACAGTTGCGGGAGTGGACGAATTGGCACTCTCCACCGCAGGTGCGGCGCTTGCCGCGGTGGGCGCAGCCTCGGCCGTCGCGGGCTTCTCGGACGGTGCGTCAGGTGCAGCAGGGGGCGCATCGGCACGTGGTGTTTCGCCCGGAAGAGCCGGCAGTACCGGAGCCACCGCCGGCCCGGGCTTGCGCGGCTTTGGCTTGGCGGCGGACGAGCGAGGCTGCGCCGTTGGCGCTGGCGCAGGTGGGGCGACTTCAACCAGGCGCGCGCTGACTTTGAGCGGCGGAGGTTCGGCATTGGAATGCCAGCGGAACACGTCGGCCAGGCCGCGCATCGCGCCGCCGACGAAGAGCACGTGGACCAGCAGCGAGCCTGCCGCCGCAATCGCAATGCGCACGGGCAATTGCGGCGTGGTGGGGCGAAAAATCGCGTCCTGGTCGCGTCGGGAGTTCATTACAATGCCCATCATACGGTGAGTCATACCCCGTCAATCGATCGCCTGCCAGGATGGCGTGCCATGAGCAACATCTTCGACGAAGGTCTTCCCAAAACGCCGGCCAACCATGTCGCGTTGACGCCGCTTTCTTTCATTGCCCGCACAGCACGGGTATACCCGGATCGCCTGGCCGTCGTGCACGGCGCGACGCGCCGCACCTGGCGCGAGACCCATGATCGCTGCGTGCGCCTCGCCTCGGCACTGGCTGCCAAGGGCGTGCGCGCGGGCGACACGGTGGCAGTGATGCTGCCCAACATTCCGGCGATGGTGGAGGCGCATTTCGGCGTACCCATGACCGGCGCGGTGTTGAATTCCCTCAACACGCGGCTCGACGCCGCCGCGGTCGCCTTCATGCTCGAGCACAGCGAGGCCAGCGTCGTGATCGTCGATCGCGAGTACTCCGCCACCATGGCCAGCGCACTGGCACAGGCGCAGGTCAAGCCACTGGTCATCGATGTCGATGATCCGCTCTACGACGGACCGGGTGCGCGCATCGGCAGCATCGAGTACGAGGCCTTTGTCGCCGGCGGCGATCCGGACTTCGCCTGGACGCCTCCGTCGGATGAGTGGAACGCGATCGCCCTCAGCTACACCTCGGGAACCACCGGCAACCCCAAGGGCGTGGTCACGCATCATCGCGGCGCCTACCTGAACGCTACTTCCAATGCAGTCGCGTGGAGCCTGCCGCATTTCGCCGTATATCTGTGGACCCTGCCGATGTTCCACTGCAACGGCTGGTGTTTTCCGTGGACGCTCGCGGAGATCGCCGGAGTCAACGTGTGCCTGCGCCGGGTCGAGGCGAAAGCCATCCTCGACGCAATCCGGGAGCACCGCGTCAGCCACTATTGCGGCGCGCCCATTGTCCACAGCACCATCATCAATGCGCCGCCGGAGATGCGCGTCGGCATCGCACACAAGGTGCACGCGATGGTGGCCGGCGCCGCACCGCCGGGAGCCATGATCGATGGCATGGAGAAGATGGGGTTCGAACTGACCCACGTTTATGGGCTGACCGAGGTCTACGGTCCGGCGGCAGTGTGTGCCAGGCAGCCGGAGTGGGCCGACCTGCCAGTTGCCGAGCGAGTGCGCCTGATGGGGCGCCAGGGCGTGCCATACACGCTGCAGGAGGCCATTGCCGTGCTCGACCCGGATACCATGCAACCCGTGCCGGCCGATGGCGTGACCATGGGTGAGATCATGTTCCGCGGCAACATCACGATGAAGGGTTACCTGAAGAATGAAAAGGCGACCCGCGAAGCCTTTGCCGGCGGCTGGTTCCACACTGGCGACCTGGCCGTCATGCACCCGGATGGCTACGCCAAGATCCGCGACCGCAGCAAGGACGTGATCATTTCCGGTGGCGAGAACATCTCCTCGATCGAAGTCGAGGACGTGATCTACAGCCACGCGGCCGTGATGGCCTGCGCTGTTGTCGCCACCCCCGACCCCAAGTGGGGCGAGACGCCTTGCGCATTCGTCGAACTCAAGGCCGGTGCGGCGGCGACCGAGGCGGATATCATCGAGCACTGCCGCGCGCAGATGGCGCGGTTCAAGGTGCCCAGGCGGGTCATCTTCGGCGAGCTGCCCAAAACTTCGACCGGTAAGATCCAGAAATTCATCCTGCGTGAGCGTGCCCGATCGGCCGCCGCCATCGAATAGGGAGTAAAACCATGAACGCCCCTGTCTCAGCCCAAACCCTGGCACGTCCCCTGGTGGTGCGTAGCGACGCCGACGGTGTCGCCACCCTGACGCTCAGTCGCGGCGACCGGCTCAATCCGCTATCCAGCGAGATGATCGCGGCGGTGCGTGCTGCGCTGGGCGAAATCGGCGCCAGCGCTTCGATCCGCGCGGTGGTCATCGCCGGTGAAGGCCGCGGATTTTGCGCCGGGCACGACATGAAGGAGATCCACGCGCATCCCGACGCTGCCTGGCAGCAAAAGCTCTTTGACGACTGCGCCGCGATGATGCAGGCCATCGTTTCCCTGCCGCAGCCGGTGATTGCGCGGGTGCATGGCGTCGCCGCCGCAGCCGGCTGCCAGCTGGTCTCGATGTGCGATCTTGCGGTGGCGGTACCGGAAGCGAAATTCGCGCTTTCCGGCATCCACAACGGACTTTTCTGTTCGACCCCGGCGGTCGGCGTGGTGCGCAACATCAGTCGCAAGCGCGCCATGGAGATGCTTGTCACCGGCGACCTGATCGACGCACAGACCGCGCTGTCGTGGGGTCTCGTCAATCGCGTGGTGTCGGCGGACGAGCTCGATGCCGAGGTCGCCAAATTCACAGAGGCGATCAAGGCCAAGAGCGGCGCGGCCATCGCCCTGGGCAAGCAGGCCTTCTACAAGCAGGTGGACATGGGCCTTGCAGAGGCCTACGGCCTTGCCGGTCGCACCATGACCTGCAACCTGCAGAACGCCGACGGTATCGAAGGCGTCGATGCGTTCGTCAACAAGCGCCCGGCGGTCTGGAAGGGCGCTTGATCGCGGCGCCGGTACGCCGGACTAGGTGCGTGTGAGGGGTTTCAGATAGCCCAGCAAGACCGCCCGGATTTCTTCTTCCAGCGGGTAAGCCGGCAGGCGGTGCGCGAACAGGATGGTCCGGTGCAGCAGCGCCTCGACCACCGTTTCGACGGTGAAAGCTGCGTGTTCCAGGCGCACCGGGTCGACGATCAGGTGGGCTAAGGCGTCGCGCATCAGCGCGGCGACCGAGAAGGACACCTTTTCCATCTGCCGCCATTGCGCGACCCGCGTCATGCTGGCAATCAGCAGGCGGTTCAGGTCCAGCTCGCGGTAGTGGGCTGCAATACCGGCGCGGGCGATCGCCTGCACCACGTCTTCGAGCGGCGCTTCGCCCACCTGAGCCAGGCTTTCGCGCATTACGGCAATCATGCCGTCAATCTGGCGCTGCAAGAGCGCCGCGAGGATCGAACCCTTGTTGGGAAAGTACTCGTACAGCGAGCCCACCGAGACCCCGGCGAACTCGGCGATGTGATTTGTGGTGGTGTTGGCATAGCCGTTCTTGACGAACAGGCGCCCGGCGGCCTCGATGATCGCGTCCACGGTCACGCGCGAACGACTTTGCATGGGCTTCTTGCGCGGTCTGAGAAGCGACTCGCGAGAGACAGGGGGTTCCGCCGCAGCGGCGACGGTGCCAGCGGGCGCGGCGGGCGGGGCGGGATTGGTGCGGCGGGCCAAGGGTCGAATCCGAGTCAGGCAATGGTTCGCGGGGAGCCTATGATACGGACCTTTACCAGCCCCTTGGCGGGGAATCTGTGGGCAAGACGCCAGGTTGCGGGGCCGGCGCTTCCTGATCTGGGGGCGTGCGGGGCCCGGGCAGGCGATACGAAGGATGACATGACCTACGCCTGCTTCGAACTTTCAGTCGACGCCGGAGTCGCGCACCTGCGGCTCAATCACCCTGAGCGCTTCAACAGCATGGTGCGCGAATTCTGGGCCGAGGTTCCGCGTGCCATGCGCGAACTCGATGAGCGCGGAGGGGTGCGCGCCGCGGTGATTTCCTCGACCGGCAAGCATTTTTCCGCCGGCATGGACTTGAGCGTGTTCTCCAGCCCCGACGCGCTCGGCACTGCCGACGTGGTGGCGCGCGAGCAATTTAGGCGGCAACTGATACAACTGCAGAAGTCATTCTCGGCGATCGCCGAGGCACGCTTTCCGGTCATTGCCGCCATCCAGGGCGGATGCATTGGTGGCGCAGTCGACCTGGCCACGGCCTGCTGCCTGCGCTATTGCACTGCCGACGCGTACTTCGTGATCCAGGAGATCAATCTGGGGATGATGGCCGATGTCGGTACCATGAACCGCATGCCCAAGCAGTTGCCCGAGGCGGTCATGCGCGAACTGGCGTATACCGGAGACCGCCTGATGGCAGAGCGTGCCGAGCGCCTGGGGTTTGTCAATGCGGTCTTGCCGACCCATGACGCGGCACTGGCCTTTGCGCTCGAAGTCGCACGGCGCATCGCCGGCAAGGCGCCGCTGGCCGTGGCGGCCAGCAAGGAGATGATCGGCTACACACGCGACCACTCGGTCGCCGAGTCGTTCGCGTACCTGAACGCGCTGCAGCCAGGCATTTTCAGCCTGGATGACATCGCGCGCGCAGCGACGGCGCAAAAAGCGAAGGTGGTTGCACAGTTTGACGACCTGGCACCGCTGCGGCCGAAACTGGGGTGAGTGTGCAGGGCTCCTGTGCGAAACGACCCGCGAGGGCGAGCCTTGTTGTGACCGGCGCCGCTCTTTGAAACTAGAATCCCCGGCCGTGCCTTTGCGCATGCTTAAGGCAACCGTAAACAGACCAGGAAACCTGATGGCTGCCAAACCCAAATCCGCTCCGTCTGGCGCAAAGCCTGTCACCGTCCGCCGTGAAGGCGAGATCGCGATCGTCACCCTCAACCGCCCGGAGAAGCGCAACGCGCTCGGCGACGACATGGTGGCGCTTTTGAAGCGTTTTTTTGCCGACCCGCCGCAAGGCGTGCGCGCGGCGGTCATCACCGGGCGCGGCGAGCACTTCAGCGCGGGTCTTGACCTGTCGACCCTCACCGACCGCGATGCTGTCGAAGGGGTGCACCATTCGCGCTCCTGGCACTATGCTTTCGAGCACATCCAGTTTGGACGCTTTCCGGTCGTCGCCGCACTGCAAGGCGCGGTCATCGGCGGCGGGCTGGAGCTCGCCGCCGCCTGCCACGTGCGGGTGGCCGACGCGACAGCCTTCTACGCACTGCCTGAAGGCCAGCGCGGCATCTACGTCGGCGGTGGCGGTTCCGCACGCTTGCCGCGCTTGATCGGCGTTGCACGCATGACCGACATGATGCTGACCGGCCGGGTCTACAACGCCCAGGATGGCGAGCGCCTGGGATTTGCCCAGTATCTGGTTGAACCCGGCCAGGCCCTGGCGCGGGCGAAGGAACTGGCGAAAAAGATGGCCGGCAACGAGGGCGTGACCAACTTCGCGGTCATGCACGCCCTGCCACGCATCGCGGACTCGACCAGCGAAGTGGGGTTGTTTACCGAGTCCCTCATGGCATCGATCGCGCAGAGCGCACCCGCGGCCAAGGCGCGGCTGCGTGCCTTTCTGGAAGGTCGCGCCGCCAAGGTCAAGGCGTGACGAACATGGACAAGAGCTTCCTTTCGGCGCCGGTGCGTCCGGTGCGCTTCGGAGTGCGTGACACCATCGCCGTGCACCGTCCGGATGGGGCGATCCTGATGCGCTCGCCGCACGCGCTGGGACCGGTGGAGCGATGCATCACCACGCCGCTGGTGCGCTGGGCGCGCGAGGCACCCGACCGTACTTTCCTGGCCGAACGGGCGGCTGACGGCGCCTGGCGGCGCGTGTCCTACGCCGAGGCCCTGCGCCGGGTCGAAGCCCTGGCCAGCGCCCTCCTGGCGCGCGGACTGTCGCCCGACCGGCCGCTGGCAATCCTCTCGGGCAACGACATCGAGCATGCGCTCCTGTGCCTGGGCGCCATGCATGCGGGAATTCCATTTGCGCCGATCTCGGTGCCGTACTCGCTGGTCTCGCGCGATTTCGAGAAGCTGCGCCACATCTTTTCGCTCCTTACCCCGGGCCTGGTGTTCGCTGCTGACGGCGGGGCCTTCGCTCGCGCGCTGGATGCCGTGGTTCCTGGAGGCACGGAAATCGTCGTGACACGCAACCCGCCCTCGCGCGGCGCGACGCTCTTTGCCGCCCTCGAGGCCGGTGTCGACGCAGCAGCGGTGTCACGCGCGCATGCGGCGGTCGATCACGCGAGCATCGCCAAGTTTCTCTTCACCTCGGGCTCCACGGGCGTGCCCAAGGGGGTGATCAACACCCACGGCATGCTCTGTACCAACCAGGCGCAGATCGCCATGGTCATGCCGTTTCTCACCGACGCGCCGCCGGTGTTGCTCGACTGGCCGCCGTGGAACCACACCTTCGGTGGCAATCACGATTTCAACCTGATCCTGTTCAACGGCGGCACCCTGTACATCGACGAGGGCAAGCCGCTGCCTGGCGCGATCGAGAAGACGGTTGCCAACCTGAAGGAAGTCTCACCGACCTTCTATCTCAATGTGCCCAAGGGCTACGAAATGCTGCTGCCATTCCTGGAGCGCGACCAAGACCTGTGCCGAAGTCTTTTCAAGAACCTGCAGGCGATGCTCTACGCCGGCGCCAGCCTGCCGCAGTTCGTGCTGGAGTCGCTGCAGCGCCTTGCCGTCAGGACCTGCGGCGAGCGTATCGCGATGGTGACCAGCCTGGGATCGACCGAGACTGCCCCGGCGGCAATCTTCGCCAACTGGAACATGGAACGCGCCGGCAACATCGGCGTTCCGATACCGGCACTGGAAGTGAAGCTGGTTCCCGCCGGCGACAAGCTGGAGGCGCGCTATCGCGGCGCCAGCATCACGCCCGGATACTGGAAAAGCCCGGATATCACGCGCGCGGCATTCGACGACGAAGGCTTTTACTGCATGGGCGACGCGCTCAAGTTTGTCGACCCGGCCGATCCGGCCAAGGGCCTGGTGTTCGACGGTCGCGTCGCCGAGGACTTCAAGCTCGCCACCGGTACCTGGGTGAGCGTCGGCCCCTTGCGTGCCACCATCATCTCATCGGCAGCGCCGCTGGTGCAGGACGTGGTCGTCGCCGGCCATGACCGCGACGACCTGGCGATCCTGGTGTTTCCGGCGTGGGACGCCTGCCGCGCGCTGTGCCCGGCTCTGCCTGCGTCCGCCACACCGGCGCAGGTGCTGGCCGACCCGGCAGTGCGTGCCGGCTTCCAGGCGGCGCTCGAGCGCATTGCCGCACAGGGCACCGGCAGTGCCAACCGGGTGGCGCGCATGCTGCTCATGGCGGAAGCCCCTTCGCTGGACCTGGGCGAGGCCACCGACAAGGGTTCGATCAATCAGCGCGCGGTCCTCAAGCATCGCGCGGGACTGGTGGAGATCCTCTACACGCTGCCCTATGCCGACGAGGTGTTGCGCGCGACGCGGGCATGACCCGCACCGTCGTCACCGACGTCCTGGTCAATTTCGGCGACTGCGACCCGGCCGGGATCGTCTTCTTTCCGAATTTCTCACGCTGGATGGACGCCGCGTCGCTCAACTTTTTCGTCGCCTGCGGCATCCCGGTATGGAGCGAACTGGTCAAGACCACCGGCATCGTCGGAACGCCGGTGCTGGAGATCAACGTCACGTACGCCAGCGCGGCCCGCTATGGCGAGACCCTGTCGATCGCCACCAGCATCGCCGAGTGGCGCGACAAGGTCTTTGTCCAGCGGCATCTGGTGACGCGCGGCGCAACGACGATCTGCGAGGGCCGCGAAGTGCGCGCCTTCGTCACCCGGCATCCGGACGACCCGCTGCGCATCCGCGCAATCCGCGTTCCGGACGACATCCGGGCAAAATGCACATGAGCGGCCGAGCGGCCGCAAGGGAGATGCGATGCTGAAGATTGACGTCGATGCGCTGGTCGCGATCGACATCCACACCCACGCCGAGACCTCGACGCGCATGCTGCCCGACGAGGCCGAGGCCGAGGCTCTAGAGGCGCGCGGGCGCTACTTTCGCTACGAAGTCAAGCACCCGACGATTGCGCAGATGGCGTCCTACTATCGCGAGAAAAAGATCGCATTCGTGGTCTTCACCGTCGATCATGAGCGCGGCATGGGAATACGGCGCATCTCCAACGAGGAGGTCGCGGAGTCCGCCGCCGAGCACCCCGACATCTGCATTCCGTTCGCCAGCATCGATCCGGCGCGCGGCAAGATGGGAGTGCGCGAGGCGCGCCGCCTCATCCAGGATTTCGGCGTCAGGGGCTTCAAGTTTCATCCCATCATCCAGGGCTTCTATCCCAATGATCGCGACGTCTATCCGCTCTACGAGGTGATCGCCGAGGCCGGCCTGCCGGCGATCTTCCATTCCGGGCAGACCGGCATCGGCGCGGGCATGCGCGGCGGCGGCGGGCTGCGCATCAAGTACGGCAATCCGGTCTACCTGGACGACGTCGCAGCCGATTTTCCCGATATGAAGATCATTTCTGCGCACCCGGGCGTACCCTGGCAGGAAGAGCAGCTCTCGGTGGCCCTGCACAAGCCGAATGTGTACATCGATCTCTCGGGCTGGGCTCCCAAGTACTTCGAGCCCAAATTGGTGCAGTACGCCAATACACTGCTGCGCGAAAAGGTTCTTTTCGGTAGCGACAACCCTGTGATCCTGCCGGACCGCTGGTTGATGGAATTCGACAAGTTGCCGATCAAACCCGAGGTCAAGCCGCTCATCATCAAGGAAAACGCCGCGCGCCTCTTGGGGCTGAAATAGCGGCCTTGTCGTGGCAATGACAGAATTGGTCACGCCGCTGCATGAGCGGCCCACTCTTTGAAGGAACCCCCGATGTCCGATTTCGTCCTCTATGAGCAGTCCGGCGGCGTGGTCACGCTGACCTTGAACGACCCCGAAGCGAGGAACGCCCTCTCGAACCGCGCTCAGTGGCAGGCCATCGTCACGGCACTCGATCGCATTGGTTCCGACATGTCGGTCAAGTGCGTCATCGTCACCGGTGCCGGCAGCGCGTTTTGCGCCGGCGGCAACGTCAAGGACATGAAGAACAGGTCCGGCATCGCCAGTGGCGACGGCAATACCATCCGCGAGGGCTATCGTTCCGGCATCCAGCAGATACCGCTGGCCTTCTCGCGCCTGGACGTGCCGGCGATCGCAGCGGTCAACGGCCCGGCCGTCGGTGCCGGCTGCGACCTGGCTTGCATGTGCGACATCCGCATCGCCTCCGAGAAGGCGCGCTTCGCCGAGAGCTTCGTCAAGCTGGGCATCATCCCCGGCGACGGCGGCGCCTGGCTGCTGCCGCGCGTGGTCGGCTATTCCAAGGCTGCCGAGCTGACCTTCACCGGCGAGATGATCGACGCCCAGGCTGCACTGGCCTGCGGACTGGTGTCGCGCGTGGTTGCGCCGGACCGGCTCATGGAAGAGGCCCGCGAACTGGCCGGGCGCATCGCCGCCAATTCCGGCCCGGCACTGCGCATGGCCAAGCGCCTGATGCGTGAAGGCCAGCACACGCGCATCGACACGCTCTTGGAACTCTCGGCGGCGATGCAGGCATTGGCGCACCAGACACCTGAGCACGAGGCGGCGATCGACGCCTTTCTGGCGGCGATGAAAAAGTAGGGCGTGCCGCGGTCGTCATGATCGAGATCACCATGGACGATGCGGCTGACCCGCGTGCCCTGCGCAACGCGCTGGGGCGCTTTGCCACCGGCGTCACCGTCATCACCACGCGCGCCCCGGATGGCAAACGTGAGGGCCTGACCGCCAATTCGTTTGCGGCACTGTCCTTGGCGCCGCCCCTGGTGCTGTGGAGCCTGGGCCTCAAGGCCAATTCGCTGGCCGGCTTCGTCGCGGCAGGGCGCTTTGCCGTCCACGTGCTGCGCTCCAGCCAGACTGATTTGTCGCACCGCTTTGCCACGCCTGCGCCCGACAAGTTCGCCGGTCTGGAGATCGTCGATGGCCCCGGCGGCGTGCCGATTCTGCCGGGCGTCCTGGCCCGCTTTGAATGCACCATCGAGCGCACCGTCGAGGCAGGTGACCACCTGCTCTTCGTCGGTCGGGTCGAGCGCCTGGCCTATGACGATGGTGAACCCCTGGTTTTCAGCGCCGGCCAGTACTCGACACCGCGTTTTTTGCGCGTGGCTTCCTCGCGGGACGATCTCGAGGCTGTCTGGGGCGGTTTGGGATAAGCGTAGGCGCTGGTTGTTGTGCGTTTTGCGCCGGGTGTCCGGCGCGTCGCCAGCGCGTGACACTGGTGCCGAAGGCGGCCCGAAACCAGCGCGAGAAGGCGCTTGCGTCGGCGAACCCGAGCATGCTGCTGATCTCAACTAGCTGACGGTTTCCGTCGCGCACGTGGCGCTCCGCCAGTTCCGCACGCGTGCGTGCCAGGAGAAGCCTGAATGTGGTGCCTTCGCGGGAAAGCTGACGATGCACTGTGCGACGGTCCAAACCCAGGTGCCCGGCCACCCGCTCGACCGTGCAGCGCCCCGTCGGCAAGAGCGCGAGGATCAGGTCACGGACGCGTTCGGCAGGGCCGGCACTGTCGGATTCGAGTGATCGCTCGATGTAGCGCTTCGCGATGCGCGCCATGGCCGGGTCAGCCCGCTCCAGCGGGCGCTCCAGGTCACTGCGCGCACAGACGATGCCGTTGAACTCGGCGTTGAAGGCAACGCGCCTTCCGAACACCTGGGTGTGGGTTGACGGGTCAAGCGGGGCGCGATGGATGAAGGCGACCTGGCGCGCCTGCCAGCGCTGTCCCAGTAGCTCCTGCAGGATGCGATGCATCACGCCAATTGCCAATTCCATGGACTGGCGCAGCGTGCCGGGCTCGCCCAACAGGAATTCTTCGCGAATGACGACGACGTCACCGGCGTCTTCGATGCGTGTGAGCAATGAAGTATTGAGCAGGCGCATGTGGCGCAACAAGGTCTCCAGCGCCTCGCGGCCGGTGGTCGAATCGCGCAGAACCAGGCTGATCGGCCCCAGATTGGAAAGACGCCGCGAGGCGGCCAGGCGCAGGCCGAAATCTTCGCGGTTGGCAAGACGCGCGGATGCCTCCAGCAGTCGGCGCACTGCCAGCACGTCGATCAAGGCTTCAGGGTCGGCCAGCGCGCGCGCGTCGATGCCGAATTCGCGCAGCATCTGTCCTCCGTCGAGTCCGACCTCGCGGGCCAAGTCGAGGTAACCGGACAGGCTGGCACTGCGAATGCGGGCAGGCATGTATGGGACTTGCCAGGCGAAAGTATTGTTGTCCCTAAATGTCAAGTAATTGTCCCAATTTGTCAAGCCGCTCACTGCGCGTCGCGACACAATGCGGGCCAATCAATGCGGAGAACCCTAACCATGCGTATTCGGAATCGACTCACCTGTTTCGCCGTCGCTTTGGCCAGCCTGGGCTTGTCGCCGAGCGTCTTCGCCTGGACCGACAAACCGGTCCGGGTGGTGGTGCCGGCACCGCCTGGGGGCACCATGGATGTCCTGGCGCGGGTTCTGACCGACCAGCTGGCCGCCGACATCGGATCAACGGTCGTGGTCGACAACCGTCCGGGTGCGGGGGGGGCCATCGGCGTTGCGGCCATGCTTGGCCAGCCGGCCGACGGGCAGACCTTGATGGTCACGGCCAGCAACGTTTTGACCGAGATTCCGCACGTGCTCAAGGCAGGCTTCGACCCGCTCAAGGACGTGCGGCCGGTGACGGCCGTGGTGCGCTCGACCCTGATCCTGGTGGCGGGGCCTGGCGTTCCGGGTGCGAACCTCGCAGAGTTCATCAGCCACGCCCGCGCCAATGCGGGAAAACTTTCGATCGCGTCCTATAGCGCCGGAACAGCCTCGCACTATGCCGCCGTGATGCTGAATCAGAAGGCGGGCCTGGATCTGGTGCACGTGCCGTTTCCGGGATCGCCACCGGCGCTGGCCCAGGTGATAGGTGGGCAGATTCCGGTCATGTTTGACGGCCTGGTCACATCGATTCCGCAAATCCGCGGTGGCAAGCTGCGGGCCATCGCGCTGGCGGCGCGTACGCGCAGCGATCTCCTGCCCCAGGTGCCCACCTTCGCCGAACTGGGCCACACCGACATGGAATTCGCCAACTGGATTGGCATCGTTGCCCCTGCTGGCTTGTCCGACGCGCAGGTCGAACGCATCAACAGTGCGGTGCAAAAAGCAGCTGGCGCACAGAAAGTGCGCGAGCGCCTTACCGGCGCCGGATTCGAAATCGTCGGCGCAGGGACGCCGCAAGCCCTGTGGCAATCCGTGCGCGCCGAGCACGAACGCAACGGCGGAATCGTGCGCGCATTCGGCATCAAACTCAACCAGTAGGATTCATTTCCGAGGGGAGGGAGCCATGCATTCTGTCGCTATGGACGCTGTGCCGATTCACTCGAACAGGGCGGGCCGGACCGGGTTGGCGGCTGAGCTTGAAGTCAAGCGCCTTACCTGTGCGCTCGGAGCCGAACTCCCGGGTGTGCAGCTTGCCCAGGCAACCCATGACGAGGCATTGTTTGCCAGCATTCGCGCGCTTCTACTTGAGCACAAGGTGCTGTTTCTGCGCGGACAGACCCTGACTCGTGCCGAACATGTCGCCTTCGCCAGTCGCTTCGGCCAGCTGGAGGACCATCCCGTGGCCGGCAGCGACCCTGAACATCCGGGCTTGGTGCGCATCTACAAATCGCCGGAGCAGCCAAACGATCGCTACGAGAATTCCTGGCACAGCGACGCGACCTGGCGCGAGTGCCCGCAGTTCGGCGCGGTGCTGCGCTGCGTCGAGTGTCCGCCGGTCGGCGGCGACACCATGTGGGCCAATATGGCGCTTGCGTATGCCAAGCTGCCCGAGGAAATCAAGGCGCGCATCCAGGGACTCAAGGCGCGTCACAGCATCGAGGCGTCGTTCGGTGCTGTCATGGCCGAAGAAAAGCGCCACGCGCTCCACGAGCGCTTTCCCGATGCCGAGCATCCTGTGGTGCGCACGCATCCGGAGACTGGCGAAAAAATCCTGTTCGTAAACAGCTTTACGACCCACTTCACCAACTTTCATCGGCCCGAGAATGTGCGGGTCGGGCAGGACTACACGTTGGGCGGGTCACAACTGCTGCAATACCTGATCGCCCAGGCAGCGATTCCCGAGTACCAGGTGCGCTGGCGCTGGAGCCCTGGCGACGTTGCCATCTGGGACAACCGTGCCACCCAGCACTACGCCGTGATGGACTATCCGCCCTCCCACCGCAAGATGGAGCGCGCCGGCATCATCGGCGACCGGCCGTACTGAACGCACGGTCAGCGACGAGAACCTAACCATGAGGACGCAGCAATGAATTTTCTCGACGGGCATTTGTTTCCGGAGAATCAGCCGCCGCTTGTCATTACGGCCGCTCCATACGCACCCTCCTGGGTGCCGTCGGATTTCAGCGAGGACATCCCCGTGACCATGGAGGAGCAGATCCAGAAGGCAGTGGACTGCTACAACGCCGGCGCATCGGTGCTGCACCTGCATGTGCGCGAACTCGACGGTCGTGGCTCCAAGCGCCTGTCCAAGTTCAACGAACTCATCGCGGGTGTGCGCGCGCGCTGCCCGCAGATGTTGATCCAGGTCGGCGGGTCGATCTCGTTCGCACCTGAGAGTGACGGCGCGAAAGCGAAATGGCTGTCCGACGACACGCGGCACATGTTGGCCGAACTGGATCCCAAACCCGACCAGGTGACGGTTACGGTCAACACCTCGCAGATGAACATCGTCGAGCACATGGCCTGGGAGGATATTGAAGGCACCTCGATGGCAGACCCGGCGGTCTTCAACGCCTACAAGGAAATGACGGTGCCGGCCCAGCCTGGCTGGGCCGAGGAACACATCCGGCGCCTTTCGGCGGCCGGCATCCAGAGCGCATTCCAGTGCTACAACATCAACAGTTTCGAATCGGTCGAGCGTCTCATGCGACGCGGCGTCTACAAGGGCCCGCTGGTGCTCAACTGGGTCGCGATCAGCGGCGGCATGGACGCGCCGCACCTGTACAACCTGGCCAATTTTGTCCGCGCCGTACCCGATGGCGCGGTGCTGACCGTCGAGTCCTCAATGCGCAACGTCCTGCCGATCAACATGATGGGCATCGCGATGGGCCTGCACGTGCGCTGCGGTATTGAAGACAATCTGTGGCAGCAGAATCGCGCCGGCAAGATGAGCTCGGTACGCCAGATCGAACAACTGGTGCGCATTGCGCGCGAGTTTGGGCGCGCCATCGCTGACGGCGAAACCGCCAAGCGCCTGAGTCGCATCGGCACCTTCTACGACACTGTCGAGGAGAGTCTCGCCGCCAACGGCTTTGCGCCCAATCCACCCGGCGGACACCAGGGTTTCATCCGCAAGCGCGAAAACCTGCTGGCTGCCTGAAAGCTATGGGCATGTCCAAGGCCATTCGCTTTCACAAAACCGGCGGGCCGGAGGTTCTGCGCCTTGAGGATGTCGAGATCGGCGCGCCGGGGCCGGGCGAGGCGCGCGTGCGCCACAGCGCCATCGCGGTCAACTTCATCGACGTCTACGTTCGCACCGGGCGCTATCCGGCAGCATTGCCTAGCGGTCTGGGGTCGGATGCGGTCGGAGTCGTCGAAGCGATCGGCCCCGGTGTTACCGAGGTGAAAGTCGGCCAGCGGGTCGGCTATCTGCTCGGCCCGCAAGGCGCATACGCTGACGTGCGCGTCATGCCGGCTGCGGTCTTGATCCCCCTGCCGGATGGCATCCCTGATCCGGTCGCCGCGACGCTCATGATGAAGGGCATGACCGCGCAGTACCTGTTCCGCCAGGTCTACCCGCTCAAGGGGGGGGAGACCATCCTGTACCACGCTGCTGCCGGTGGAGTAGGCCTGATCGCCTGCCAGTGGGCGCGCGCCCTGGGTGTAACCATGATCGGGACAGTGAGCTCCGACGAAAAGGCTGCATTGGCGCGCGCCAATGGCTGCACCCACACGATCGTCTACACGCGGGAAGACGTTGCTGCCCGGGTGCGCGAGATCACCGCTGGCCGTGGTGTTCCGGTGGTGTATGACTCGGTCGGACGCGACACGCTGCAGGCATCGCTTGACAGCCTCGCCGTGCGTGGAACGCTGGTGAGCAATGGGACTTCGTCGGGCCCGGTGGTCATCGACACAATGCAACTCGCCGCCAAGGGCTCGCTGTGGGTGACGCGTCCGGCGATGGTGCACTACGCCGCACCGCGATCGCACATGCTGGCGATGGCCGATGAATTGTTTGCCCTGGTGCTGGCCGGCAAGATTGTCAGCGAGCCGCGGCAGAGTTTCGCTCTGGCGGATGCTGCCGAGGCACATCGGGCTCTCGAATCGCGCGCTACCGCCGGGGCGACTGTGCTCCTGCCCTGAGGGGCGATCGGGCGCGCACGGGTATCTGCACGGCAGCGCGCGCACGGCGTGCTGGCGGCTCGATCGCGCGCACGGCGGCGTCGCGCGTGTCGGTGATGCGCCGTGCCGCGGTTTCGAGCACCTGTGCCACATCGCCGCGCGCAACCGCGCGGGCGAGCGCCCGCCAGCTCTTCACGGCATTCGGCAGCATCGCCGGCGCGCCTGCCAGGCCCAGTCGCACATAGCGCAGTGTGCGTAGCGCGATCGATTTGAGGAGGTCGACCAACAAGCGGTTGCTGCACAGGTCGGCGATGGCGAAATTGAGCAGAAAGCTTGCCACTGCGTAGGCGTCGACCGACTCTTCAGCCGCGTGTTCCAGTTTCGGCATGTGTTCCTCGAAAACAGCGGCCAAGTCGGCCGGTCGCTCACTCATCAGCTGTTCGAGCAGGATCGCGTAGAGCGCGGCGCGCACAGCGAAGATGTCGCGCAATTCATTTGCGTCCGGAGCGGTGACCAGGGCGCCGCGTCGGGACTGAAATTCCACCAGGCGATCGCGTTCCAGGATGCGCAGCGCTTCGCGGACCGGCGCACGACTGACCCGCAGGACCTCGCTGATATCGCTTTCCAGCAGGCGTTGGCCGGCGTGCACCAGGTCCAGAGTGATGACACCAGCCAGCCGCGCCGCGATCTGCTCGGCGATAGGCGCGGACGTGCGCGCCCATTCGTGCCCGCGCAGGACCGCCTGCTCGACTGCCAGCATCAGCGGATTCTTGGGGGTCAACAGGGACGACAGGTCAGGAATGTTGGCAGTCTTGCTTCGGCCCATCGCGGGAGCACCCTTGCTGTTGGAAGTGCAGTTAGTCTACTTGTCCATCGTGATCTTGCCGTCGACGACGATCTTCTTCCAGACCTGCAAGTCGTTGCGGATCATGTCGCGAAACTGCTCGGTCGACCAGATAGGTGGTGGCTCGACGTTCATGCGCGTCATCAGGGCTTGCAGATCGGGCGTTGCCTGGATGCGATTTACCTCGCCATTCAGGCGACTGATGATCGCCTGCGGCGTCCCCGGCGGAGCAAAGATGCCTTGCCAGCCGACGGCGGGAAACGGATGGCCCTGTTCGCCGAAAGTTGCCAGGTCGGGCAGTTGCGGGATGCGCACACCGCCATTGACTGCGATGGCGCGCAGCTTGCCGGCCTTGATGAACTGGACCGGCGAGATCGGATCGGACCAGCCGATCTGCAGCACTCCCGACATCAACTCGGTGAGCAGGCTGGGGATGCCCTTGTAGGGCACGTGGGCTATCTTCATGCCGGTGCGGTTCTTGAGCCATTCCATGGTGAGGTGGCCGTTGGACCCGACCGACCAGCTTCCGTAGGTGCCGTAGCGGTCCGGCGAGGCCTTGACGAGCTCGATGAGCTCGGCGAGGTTCTTCGCCGGCACGTTCGGGTTGACCAGCAGAACGACACCGCCGATCACTGTGATCGCCACCGGTACCAGGTCGCGCAGCACATCGAACGGCAGGTCCGACTGCAGCGCCGCCAGCATCACGGTGAACGAGCCATTGGTATAGAGCAGGGTGTAGCCGTCCGGCGCTGACTTGATCATCGCCGTGGTGGCGATGGTACCGTTGCCGCCCGGTCGATTGTCGGCGATGATCGGTTGCTTGAGTGCCGCGCCGAGGCGTTCAGCCATGATGCGCGCGAGCTGGTCGGAGCCGGCGCCGGCGGCCGATGGGATGAGCAGCCGGATCGGCCTTGCGGGCCAGGCATCCTGAGCCGCACCCGGCAGGGCGGCGATGAGTGGGGACAGTGCGGCGGATACAGCGAGGCGGCGCCTGATCGGATTGGTCATTGTCGTTCCCCGCAGGCCTATTCGGCCTTGATATTGTTGTCTGACACGATCTTCTTCCAGGTCTGCAGGTCGCCGGCCACGATGTCGCGGAACTGCGCCTGCGACTTCACCGGCGGCGGTTCGAAGTTCATGCGCGACATCAGCGCCTGCATCTCAGAAGTTGCCTGGATGCGGTTGATCTCCTCATTGAGCCTGCGCACCACTGCCGCCGGCGTGGCCGCCGGGGCGAACACTCCAAACCAACCGACCGCGTCGAAGGCAAAGCCCTGTTCGCCCATGGTGGCGATGTCGGGCGTTCCCGGCACGCGCACGTTGCCGCTGATCGCGATGCCGCGCACCTTGCCCGAGCGGAGGAACGGTAGTGGCGCGCTGGGATCGGCCCAGGCGATCGGCAGCACGCCGGACGACAGTTCTGTCAACAGGCTCGGCACCGTCTTGTAGGCAACGTGATTGAGGCGCATGCCGGTCTGCTGCTTGAGCCATTCCATGATCAGGTGGCCGGACGATCCCACCGCCCAACTCCCGTAGGAATACTTGTCGGGATTGGCCTTGACGTGCTCGACGAGTTCCTTGAGGTTTCTAGCGGGAATGTCCGGGTTGACCAGGAGCAGCACACCGCCGACCGCGGTCTGCGCGACCGGCACGAGATCGCGCTGGATGTCGTATGGCAGGCTCTTTAACAGTGCCGGCGCCATCACCGAGAACGAACCGTTGGTGTAGAGCAGGGTGTGGCCGTCGGGCGCCGACTTGACCACCGCCATCGCGGCGATCGCGCCGCTGGCCCCCGGGCGGTTGTCGACGATGAACTGCTGGTTGAACACCGTTGACAGTCGCTGGGCCATGGCGCGGGACATGAGGTCGGTGCCAGACCCTGCCGAGCCGGCGACGATGATCTGCACCGGGCGCGTGGGCCAGGTGTCGGATGACTGCGCCTGGGCATTTGTTGTGAGGAGAGTGCAAAGGGCGAGAGTGGCAGCGGCGATGCCTTGCTTGTACATGGGCGATCTCCTGAGGGGATGGAGAGACAACGCATGCAATCCTAGCAGCAATAATTATTTATGTCGACAAAAATAAACCGATTTGCTATGCTGTCGACTCCGGCGCGAATTCGGGATGCGCCAGCGCTGCAGGAGTTCCTCATGACGATCACTGTCGAACCCCTTACCGGATCGATCGCCGCCGAGGTAACGGGCGTGGATCTGCGCAAGCCGATCGAGGCGCCGGCTTTCGCGGCCCTGCACGCGGCGTTCCTGGCCCACGGCGTGCTGGTATTTCGCGACCAGCATGTCACGCCGGGCGAGCAGGTCGCCTATGCGCGGCGCTGGGGCGAGCCGGTGGTGACGGCGATGCTCAAGGGGATCGACGGCCATCCCGAGGTGGTGCAGATCGCGCGCATCCCCAAGGAGACCGCTTCCACCGAGGCGTGGCATTACGACGGGCCGTTCACCCCGGTACCGCCGAAGATCACGATCCTGTCCGCGATCGTGGTGCCGCATGGCGGCGACACCATGTGGTGCAATCAGTATCGGGCCTACGAGTCCCTGACGCCGAAAATGCAGCGCATGCTGGACGGGCAACGTGCCTGCTTTCGTGGCGTGCGCCTGGCGCGCATGTATGGCGTGCCGGAAGCCGAGATCCCGGCAGCGACGCATCCACTGGTGCGTACCCATCCGGAGACCGGGCGCAAGGCGATCTACATCGGCCATCCGGACAATCTGCAGCACCTCGAGGGCATGACCGAGGCGGAAAGCCGGCCGCTCCTGGACTTCCTGTACCGCCACTCGACAAGCCCGGACAACGTGTACCGGCACATGTGGCGCATCGGTGACGTGGTGATGTGGGACAACCGCTGCACCATGCACTATGCGGTGCACGACTACGGGCAGGCTGAGCGCGTACTCAACCGGGTCACCCTGAAAGGCGAGGTGCCGGCGTAGCCGGTGCGCCGCCCCGAGGCGCGTCCTAGGACGCGCGCTCGGCGCGTGCGCGGATCGCGCGCAGCAGATCGACAGCTCGATCGGCGGCCTCAACGCCGCCGGGCACGTCGCCGCGGACGAACAGCGGCCGCAGTTCCTCGATCTCGCCTAAGTCGCGCATCAGATCCGCTTCGACGATCGCATACTTGCGCAGCGTGTTGACCACCAACATCGAGGTGTGCACGATGTCCTCGGCGTCGGCCGAGACACCATGGCGGTGCAGGGCATAGTTGGCCCAATGCGTGCCAGCGAGCATCGCAGCCTCGATGCGGATCTCCCAGTCGGCCGCGCCGCATTTCGCGAGCGATGCCTCGATGCGCTGCGCGCGGGCGCGATGCAGTTCAGCATTCATGCGAGGCTCCCGCAACGGCCATCCAGTACCGTGCGCACCCGCGCGAAAGCCGCTTCGCATTCGGCGATGATGGCACCGGTGGGCGCGCGCTCGCCGCGCAGGCACGGATCACGATGTTGCTCGATGACTTCGAGCGCATGCTCAAGCTCCTGCAGGTCGGGCGGCGCATCACCCTCGACCGGCGGCCAGCCTACATGGCTGACATCGCCCGGGCCGCGCAGCGCGCGCGCGTAGCTGCCGTCCGCCTGGCGCACCATGTGCACGCCCGGAATGGTCGAGAACACCGGGTCGTCGCTGGTCAGCCCGGCGGCGTGCATGACCGCGTTGAGGGCGTTGGTGCCGGCCGTCAGGGTGGTCCAGTACCACAACTCGAAATCCGCCAGCGGGTCGAGGCGCGCGCGCAGCGAATCCAGGCGGCGGAACTTTTCGAGGTGCGAGGCGATTCTCATGTCTTGTCCGGCCGGCGCGGTCACGCCGGCACTTCTCCCTTGAGGGTCACGCGGTTGAGCACGCGCGTGGCGTCGCCATAGTCGTGCACGGCATAGTGCATGGTGCAGCGGTTGTCCCACATCACCACATCGCCGGCACGCCACATGTGCCGGTACACGTTGTCCGGGACCACCGAGCTTTCGTAAAGGTAGTCGAGCAAGGGGCGGCTTTCCTTATCAGTCATGCCCTCGATGCGGACCGCTGTCTCCGGATGGCCGACGTACAGAGCCTTGCGGCCACTCTGCGGGTGGGTGCGCACCAGCGGATGTGCACGCGGCGGCGGGATGTCCTTCGCGTCGACGCCCATGAATCGGCCGATGCGGGTGCCGGCGAACTCGACCTTGAGTCCGGCGATCATTTGCTTCATGCCCCCCGAAAGGCGCTCGTAGGCAAGCGCCTGATTGCTCCACATGGTGTCGCCGCCGCGTGGCACGGTCAGCGCGCAGAGTATCGAGATCTTCGGCGGCGCGGCGGTGAAAGGCGCGTCGTAGTGCCAGTTCTCTGTGGTGGCACGTTCCTTCGGCGCGTTGGTGATTTGCACGATCTCCGGAAAGCCGTCGAGCGCCTTGAGCATCGGCGTGACCACCGGCTCGCCCCAGCGCCGGGCGAAGGCGAGTTGCTGCGACGGATTCAGGTGCTGGTCGCGAAACACCAGCACTCCGCGATCCAGAAACGCGCGTTCGAGGGCGGCCAGCGTCGCGGAATCGATCGGGCTGTCCAGGCGCAGGCCGGTGACCGCGGCGCCGGTCGACCCGGTGAGGGGGGTGATGGTCATGCTCATGTGGTCACCCCGGCAGCAGTGCATCCGGGGTCGACGACCAGCACGATCTTGCCGAAATGCCGGTCCTCCTGCATGTACGCATGGGCCTGCGCGATCTCGTGCATCACGAAGCTGCGATCGATCGGCAGGCGCACGCGTCCGGCGGCGAGGAGGGGCAGGAGGTCGCGCGCGCAGGCCTGCACCACCGCCAGGCGCTCGGCCTCCGAGCGGGTGCGGAAGGTCACGCCAATGAGCTTGAGTCGCTTCATCCACAAGACGTCCAGGTCGATGCGCGACTCGGAGGAGCCGAGCCTGCCGATGTTGACCAGGCGTCCGAGCACGGCGAGCGACTGCAGGTTAGCCTCGAACACCGTGCCGCCGACAGAATCGACAATCACGTCCACGCCGCGGCCGCCGGTGGCTTCCTTGACCGCGGCAACCTGGTCCTCGCGCGACACGTCGATGGCGCGAGTGACGCCGAACTCCGCCAGGCGCGCCGCCTTCGCCGCCGAGCGGGTGGTGGCCAGCACCGCGCCGGCGCCGCACAGCGCGGCGATCTGGATCGCTGCCAGGCCGATGCCGCTCGAGGCTGCGTTGACCAGCACGGTCTCGCCGGCGCGCATCTGGCCGTTGGTGATGAGCGCGTCGTGCGCGGTCATGAACACATTCGGGAACGCCGCCGCCTCTGGCCAGGTCAGCCCGCGCGGCGCCGCCATCAGCGCCATCGGATCGGCCAGCACATATTCCGCCTGGCCGCCCGCGCCATGCCCCATCACGTTGTCGCCCTCGCGCCAGGCCGACACGCCCGCGCCGACCGCGGCCACTGTTCCGGCGAACTCGACGCCGCCGGGCAGCGGCGCGCCGGTCTTGTGGCGCCTGACAGTGTTGATTTCGCCGCGGTTCACGCCGGCAGTGCGCACGCGCACCAGCACGCGGCCTGGGCCGGCAACCGGCATCGGCACTTCGTGTACCTCGGCCCGACCGCCTTCGGCGCCGGGAACTATCTGGACAGCCTGCATCTGCGCCTCCTGCACGCCTTTGCCAGGCTGCGACGGCAGCACGGTGGCGACGCGCTGAAATGTACCACATGAATAAATTTATGTCGACAATAATAATTTTTAGGTTTACATTGTCACCATCGTCCGCGGCAAGGTGCTGCAAGCACCGCGGCGCGCTTCCCGTCCCAACAAACATCGACCAAGGAGAACGCAATATGACTGACCCACGCATGGCCAGGCTCGCAGGCAAGATCATCGATTTCCGGCTGCGCCCGCCCACCGGGCCCTACCGCACATTCTTCACGCCCAATGTGGTCGGCGCAGTGAACCGCATTCTCGGTCACGGTGTGCCGCGCTCGTACACCATCAGCACAGAGCCGTATCCGCATGCCGAGGACCGCGCAATCCGCGCCGTGCTCGACGAGATGGATTCGGTCGGGGTACGGCTCGGGGTGATGAACGGCCGCCACTCGGTCAACCGGCCGGTACCGGTGCATATCGAGGACGCCGACCTCGCCGCACTGCAGGCGCGTACCGACGGTCGCGTGCTGGGCTTGGCTGGCGTCAATCTCGACAAGCCGATTCCGGAGATCGTCGCCGCTCTCGACCGCGCGGTCAAGGAACTGGGCCTGATCGGAGTGTGCATGGAGCCAGGCCTGGCGCGTACCCCCATGTACGCCGACGATGAGCGCCTGTTTCCGATCTACGAGAAGGTGGTCGAGCTGAAGGTGCCGCTCCTGTTCATGAGCGGCCCGCTGGCTGGCCCGGACATCAGTCATACCGACCCGGTGCGCTTCGACCGCGTTGCGCGTCGCTACTCGACCATGCCGGTGATCCTGGGTCATGGCTGCTATCCCTATGTGACCGAGGCGATCGCCCTGGCGTTCAAGAGCGAGGTCACCGGACTCATGAACGTGTTCCTGTCGCCCGACGTGTACATGTTCGCTCCCGGCGGGCAGGCCTATGTCGAAGGAGTCAACTGGCTGCCGAATCGTTTCATCTTCGCCTCTGCTTATTCGTTCTGCGGCGTCGACACCGCGGTGCGCGACACCCTGAAGCTGGCGATCAACGACGACGCGCTCGATTCCTACATGTATCGCAACGCGCTGTCGCTGCTGCCGGCTTCGGCGGGTCGCTGAGATGGGCGCCGACAACCTGCGCGTGCTGATGAAGCGCCATCCGGCGGGCATGGTGACCGCGGATGACTTCACCATCGAGACCGCGTCGATGCCCGCGCCCGGTCCCGGCGAGGCATTGGTGCGCAACCTCTATCTCTCGCTTGACCCCTACATGCGCCCGCGCATGGATCCCGTACGGTCCTACGTCGCACCGCTCGCGCCGGGCGAGTTGATGCCAGGCGGCACCGTCGGCGAGGTCATCGAGAGCCGCGCCGACGACCTGCCAAAAGGCACGCTTGTCGCAGGCGCCCTCGGCTGGCAGTCGTACGGCATTGCCACACGGTCCGCGGTCCGGGTGCTCGACCCGGTCGCTGGCCCGCCATCGGCGGCGTTGGGCGTGCTCGGCATGCCCGGCGTCACTGCGCACTATGGCCTACTGCAGCTTGGCAAGCCGGAGCCCGGCCAGACCGTCGTGGTCAGCGCCGCTTCCGGTGCTGTGGGCGGCGTGGTTGGCCAGATCGCCCGGATCAAGGGCTGCCGCGCGGTCGGCATTGCCGGTGGCGAGCGCAAGTGTCGCCATGTCGTCGAGGAACTCGGCTTCGATGCCTGTGTCGACTATCGCAGTGCCGATTTTGAGGCCAGGCTCGCCGCGGCGACGCCGAACGGCGTCGACGTGGTGTTCGAGAACGTCGGCGGGCCGGTGATGGATGCCGTGCTCGCGCGCATCAATGACTTTGCGCGCATTGCCCTGTGCGGCAACATCAGCGACTACAACCGCACCGAGCCCTACGGCGTGAAAGGCATGCGCCACCTGCTGATGCACAGGGTGTCGATGCTGGCGTTCATCATCGCCGACCAGCGCGCCTACTGGCCGACCGCCCTGGCCGATTTGTCGGCGTGGCTCAAGGCGGGCAGCCTGCGCTACCGCGAGGACGTCGCCGAAGGCCTGGAAAGCGCGCCAGCTGCGTTCATCCGCATGCTCACAGGTGGCAATTTTGGCAAGCAACTGGTGCGCATCGCCAAATGAGAGGAACAAGGCGCGGGCACATCGTCCATTGACTTGACGGAGAAAACGCATGAGCACTGCATCCATGGCTGCGCCGGCCATCGTCCGCTCCGGCTCGCTGGGCTCGATTCTCATCGAGCCGCTGACCTGCTACATCGGCGCGGAGGTGCGCGGGATTCGCCTGGGCGACGCCGCGCGCGACGACACCCTGTTCGCTGAGGTCAAGGCACTGTTCCTTACGCACATGGTGTTGTTCTTCCGCGATCAGGAAATGTCGCGCGAGGACCATGTCGCATTCGCGCGGCGTTTCGGCCCGCTGATCGATCATCCGGTTGCCGGCAGTCATCCCGATCACCCGGGACTGGTGCTGATCTATCGCGACGACGAGAAGGCGCCCTACGAGAACAATTTCCATGTTGATGGCACCTGGAGTCCGACCCCGCCGCTGGGTGCGGTGTTGCGCTGCGTCGAGTGCCCGCGCGTCGGTGGCGACACCATTTGGGTCAACATGGTCGAGGCCTACCGGCAGCTGCCCGAGGAGGTCAAGCGCAAGATCGCCGGCCTCATCGCCAAGCACAGCATCGAACACTCGTTCGGCGCGGTCATGCCGATCGCGGAACGGCGCGCTCTGGCGGAAAAGCACCCGATGGTTGAACATCCGGTGGTGCGCACGCATCCCGAGACTGGCGCGAAGATCCTCTTCGTGAGCAGCTTCGCCACACACTTCGCCAATTTCCACACGCCAGACAACGTTCGCTTCGGCCTCGACAAGACGCCGGGCGCAAGCCAGCTGCTCAACTACCTGCAAAGTCAGGCGACGGTGCCCGAATTCCAGGTGCGCTTTCGTTGGCGCCCCAACAGCGTCGCACTGTGGGACAACCGCTGCACCCAGCACTACGCTGTCAAGGACTACTGGCCGGCACCGCGCAAGATGGAGCGGGCCGGCATTGCCGGGGACGTCCCGTACTGATCCCGCGGTCGACCCTGGTCGGCCGTCTTTTTTTGGACTGCTCGGATTTGGCTCCTTGCATCAGGCGACCTTGTTGAAGGGCTAGGGGCATACCCTATAATTCCAGGTTGCCATTCGTTGCAACCTCAACTAGTCCAAGCGAGCGTCCATGAAAGTCCTCGTCCCCGTCAAGCGCGTCGTCGATTACAACGTCAAGGTCCGCGTCAAGGCCGACCAGACCGGCGTCGAGACCGCCAACGTCAAGATGTCCATGAATCCCTTCGACGAGATCGCAGTCGAAGAGGCGATGCGCCTCAAGGAGGCCGGTGTCGCCACCGAGGTCATCGTAGTCTCCTGCGGCGTGACCGCCTGCCAGGAGACGCTGCGCACCGGTCTTGCCATCGGTGCGGACCGCGCGATCCTGGTCGAGTCCGATGTCGAATTGCAGCCCCTGGCCGTGGCCAAGCTCATTGCCGCGGTTGCGAAGAAGGAGGCCCCGGGTCTTTTGATACTCGGCAAGCAGGCTATCGACGACGACTCCAACCAGACCGGCCAGATGGTCGCCGCGCTGCTTGGGTGGCCGCAGGCGACCTTTGCCTCCAAGGTTGTCATCGCCGACGGCAAGGCCACCGTGACGCGCGAGGTTGACGGCGGGCTCGAGACGATCCGGCTCAACATGCCGGCCGTGGTCACCACCGACCTGCGCCTGAACGAACCGCGCTACGTGACCCTGCCCAACATCATGAAGGCCAAGAAGAAGCCCATGGAGAACGTCAAGCCCGCCGACCTTGGGGTGGACGTGACGCCACGGCTCAAGACCCTGAAGGTCACCGATCCACCCAAGCGCTCGGCCGGCATCAAGGTGCCCGACATCAAGACCCTGGTAGACAAACTCAAGAACGAAGCGAAGGTGATCTGATGGCCTCTCTTGTCATTGCCGAACACGACAACGCGTCCATCAAGGGCGCGACCTTGAACACCGTGACCGCGGCCGCCAAGTGCGGCGGCGATGTGCACGTACTGGTTGCCGGCGCCAACTGCGGCGCGGCGGCCGAGGCCGCGGCGAAGATCGCCGGCGTCTCCAAGGTGCTCCTGGCCGATGCGCCGCACCTGGCTGACCAGCTGGCCGAGAACATCGCCGCGCAAGTCGTGGCTCTGGCCGGCGACTATTCGCACATCCTGGCGCCGGCCACCGCCAACGGCAAGAACGTTGCGCCGCGCGTGGCCGCGCTCATCGACAGCCAGCAGATTTCCGAGATCATTTCGGTGGAGTCGCCCGACACCTTCACGCGGCCCATCTACGCCGGCAACGCGATCGCGACGGTGCAGTCCGCCGATGCGAAAAAGGTCATCACGGTGCGCACCACGGGTTTCGATGCGGCGCCTGCGACCGGTGGCTCGGCCGCCGTGGACAAGATCGCTGCTGCAGCCGATGCCGGCATTTCCGCCTTTGTCGGGCGCGAAGTGGCCAAGTCGGAACGTCCTGAACTGACTGCGGCCAAGATCATCGTCTCAGGCGGGCGCGGCATGGGTTCCGGGGAAAACTTCAAGATCCTCGAACCCTTGGCCGACAAACTCGGCGCCGGCATGGGTGCCTCGCGCGCCGCGGTGGACGCGGGCTTCGTACCCAACGACTGGCAGGTGGGGCAGACCGGCAAGATTGTTGCGCCGCAGCTCTACATCGCCATCGGCATATCCGGCGCGATCCAGCATCTGGCCGGCATGAAGGACTCCAAGACCATCGTCGCCATCAACAAGGACCCGGAGGCACCGATCTTTTCGGTGGCGGACTACGGCGTGGTCGGCGATCTTTTCACCCTGGTCCCCGAACTCATCGCCGAACTGGGTTGATGCGTAACCAGGTCAATTTCAAGGGCGCCTTAACCGCGCCCTTTTTGTTGGGAGTCTTGCCATGAGCTATGTAGCCCCCGTCAAGGACATGCGTTTCGTCATCAACGAGCTTGCGGGCCTGGCGCAAATCAACGCCTTGCCGGGTTGCGAAGATGCTACCCCCGAGACGGTCGACGCCATCCTCGAGGAAAACGCCAAGTTCTGCGGCGAGGTGCTGGCGCCGCTCAACTGGAGCGGCGACGTCGAGCACAGCATGCGCCGGCCCGACGGCAGCGTCGCGACCCCCAAGGGCTTCAAGGAGGCGTTTCGCCAGTTCGCCGAAGGCGGCTGGCAGGGCCTGCACTTCCCGGTCGAATACGGCGGACAGGGCCTGCCCAAGGTGGTGGCCACCACCGGGATCGAAATGATCAACAGCGCCAACCTGTCGTTCGCACTGTGCCCTTTGCTTTCCGACGGTGCCATAGAAGCGCTGCTCCTGTGCGGCAGCGACGCGCAGCGATCCACCTTCCTGCCGCGGTTGGTGGCAGGGCAGTGGACTGGAACCATGAACCTGACCGAGCCGCAGGCGGGCTCGGACCTGTCCCTGGTGCGCAGCCGCGCCGTGCCGCAGGGTGATGGCACCTACCGCATTTTCGGCCAGAAGATCTACATCACCTATGGCGAGCACGACATGGCCGAGAACATCATCCATCTGGTGCTGGCACGAACGCCTGACGCGCCCGAGGGCGTCAAGGGAATCTCGCTTTTCGTCGTGCCCAAGTTCGTGGTCGACCAGGACGGCAAACCGGGGGCGCGCAACGATGTCTACTGCGCCTCGATCGAGCACAAGCTGGGTATTCGCGCCAGCCCGACCGCGGTGCTGGTGTTCGGCGACGACAAGGGTGCGGTCGGCGCCGGCGCGATCGGTACCCTGGTCGGCGAGGAGAACCGCGGCCTGGAGTACATGTTCATCATGATGAACGCGGCGCGTTTCGCGGTCGGCATGCAGGGGGTTGCGGTGGCCGAGCGCGCCTACCAGAAGGCGGTGGCGTTCGCGCGCGAGCGCGTGCAAAGCCGCGCGGTCGAGGGTTCGAGCGCCGCGGTGACCATCATCCACCACCCGGACGTGCGGCGCATGCTCATGACCATGCGCGCGCTCACCGAGGCCGCGCGCGCCACCGCCTACGTGGCGGCGGCCGCTTCGGACTGCGCGCATCACCATCCGGACCCCGCAGTGAAAAAGGACAACCAGGCCTTCTACGAATTCATGGTGCCCATCGTCAAGGGTTTTTCCACCGAGATGAGTCTGGAAGTGACCTCGCTGGGCGTGCAGGTGCACGGCGGCATGGGTTTCATCGAAGAGACCGGTGCCGCGCAGTACTACCGCGACGCGCGCATCCTCACGATTTACGAGGGCACCACGGCGATCCAGGCCAACGACCTGATCGGGCGCAAGACCGCGCGCGACGGCGGCAAGACGGTGCGCGCAATCATCGCGCAAATGAGGCAGACCGCGGCCGGCATGGCCGCAGAGAAGGCCGGCGACCTGGCGGCGATCCGCAACCAGTTGGTCGCCGCGATCAAGGCGCTCGAGGACGTGGTGGACTATGTGGTCGCCAACGCCAAGTCGGATGTGCGCGCGGTTTACGCCGGCAGCGTGCCTTACCTGATGCTGGCAGGGGTTGTCATCGGCGGCTGGAACATGGCACGCGCGGCACTGGTTGCGCAGGGCCGCATCGCTGCCGGCGATGCCGACCCGTTCTTCGCAACCAAGATCAAGACCGCGCGCTTCTACGCCGAACACATCCTCACCCGTGCCGGCGGCCTGCGTGCCGCCATCATCGGCGGGGCAGAGGGCGTGCTGGCGCTGACAGAGGAACAGTTCTGAGACCCCGGGCGTGGCTGCCCCCGGGCGCCTGACCGGCCTGCCGCCGGTCATCGCGCGCGACTGCCGCATCCTGGTGCTGGGCAGCTTCCCGAGCGTCGCCTCGCTCATGGCGCGCCGCTATTACGCCCACCCGCAGAACCGCTTCTGGCCGATCGTGGGTGCCTGTATCGGTGTCGATCTGATCGCGCTCGACTACCGCGCCCGCCTTGCGCGGGTCAAGGCGCATGGCATCGGGATTTGGGATGCGATCGCTTCCTGCGAGCGATCGGGCAGCCTCGATTCGGCCATCATCAACGCGACGTTCAACGACTTCGCTTCACTCAGGCGGCGTGCACCGGAGATCAGGCGCGTGTGCTTCAACGGCCGCACCTCGGCCAAGGCACAGGCAGTCTTGCAAGACCTGGGCTACGAAACCCTGGTCCTTCCTTCGACCAGCCCGGCCAACGCGTCGCAGTCCATGGCAAGCAAGCTTGCGCGCTGGCGTGAAGCGCTCGCATGAACAGACCCTTCGCCAACCTGCTGCGCCGCCGCTCCGGCATCACGCTGGCCGAAGAGCGCGGCGTGCGCACCCTGCATTTCGGCTCGGTGTGGGTGCAGGGTGCGATGCGCATCTCCGATCCATTTCGACTCGAGCTCGAATACACCCGCGAGCTCTTTGCCGGACTTCTTTTCCAGCCCGCGCCGCGCGCGTTCACCCTGATCGGCCTGGGCGCCGGGTCGGTGACCAAGTTTGCGTGGAAGAATTTTCCGCGCTCGCGCGTGACCTCGGTTGAGATTGACTCTGCGGTGATCGCCTGTGCCGAGGCGCATTTCGCCTTGCCGGCCGCGTCGTCGCGCCATGCAGCGGTCTGCGCCGACGGGCATGATTACCTGGCCAAACATCCGGACTCGACCGACTACCTGATCGTCGACGTCTACGATGCACGCGCGGCCGGGCCGGTGCTTTCCAGCCGCGAGTTCTATTCAGCCTGTCGCGCAGCTCTCACGACCAATCGTCTCGGTGTGATTGCGGTCAATCTTTTCGGGCGCCACAAGAGCCATGATCTCAACATTGCCAACCTGGTTGAGGCCTTCGACGGTCGCGTCCTGGCCCTGCCGGCCTCGGAGCGTGGCAACGTGATCGCCTTCGGTTTTGCGGGGCCGCAAAACGAACTCAGCTTCGCCGACTTGCGCCGCATCGCCGCCAGCCAGAGGGAAAAACTCGGACTGGAGTTCCCGCGCTGGCTGGCCGGTTTCAGGCGCGAGAATGGGCTCGTCGGCGACTCGGTGAGTCCATGATTGCCCATGGCGCCGCGCCTGTCTCAAGCGAACGGGTCACATGGAGTTGCCCTTGCCGGTCACCGACGCAACCGCCTGAGTCTCCCGTCTCAGCGCGGGCGAGCGCAGTTCAAGTTCCGGGGCGGCGCGGCCGGTCCGGGCGGTCCGGACGTTCCGGTCGCTGCGGGCGTTCCGGACGCTCGATGCGTTCATTGCGCTCGATGCGTTCGTTGCGTTCAATGCGCTCCGGGCGTGCGCCATCACGTGGCCCCGCCTCGCGCGGGCCGGCCTCGCGCGCGTTGTCGCGCGGCCCGGGTTCACGTGCGCCGTCGCCGCGCCCGGAGTCCGGGGTGCGTGCACCATCCGGGCCACGGCCGGCGTCGCCCGTACGTCCTGCATCCGGGCCCGGTCCTGAACCTTCGCCGCGCGGCGCGCCGCGTTCACGCTCGACGTCCTGGCGACGGCGCTCCAGACCGCCGGACAAGGATTCGCCTTCATTGAGAAGCCGCCGCTCGCGCATGGAGGTCTCCATGAAGCGATTGATCTGTCGGCCGTGATCGTTGACCCGGCCATCGTTGCGGCCTTCGCTGCGCGCGATGAATTCCGGCACTCGTTCGTGCAATCGTGGACGCGCACCGGTGGGGCTTGCGCCTGCTTGACCGGCGCCGACCACCTGTTCGGTACCTGCAGATTCCATCACCACCGCGCCTTCGCGCACGCGGGTATGCGAACCGGCATCACCCCCTGTAGGCAGATGGATCATGTCGAAATCGGTTCCGCGCACGCCGATGGTCGCGTTCGGCGTCACGTAGCGAACGCTGCGCGGGTTGATCCGCGCCACCCAGCCGGTCACCACACGCAGCGCGCCTCTCACCAACTGCAGCGACGACTCGTCGCGCGAGTCGCCCTGGGCACGGAATGATTGCAGGCGGATCTGGCTGCCGCCGCGCAGCGCCAGCATGCCGCCATCGATGAGCACCACGTGCACCTCGGCATCCACGCCGGTCTCGATCGATTCCCCCGTGTGTACCAGCCCGTTGGCCAGCGCCGCACGGACCGTGCCGTCGGTGGCGATTAGGCGGGCGTCTCCCTGCAGAAACTCGATGCGCCCGGCCGTTTGCGCGGCAGCGAAAGCGCACGCAAGCGCCTGGGCAACGACGAAAATCAACTTCAGCATGGCTCTGTCCCCTGCGTCAATCCCCCGCAAGCTTATCCCACGCGGCCTGGCGGGCACGCAAGGAAAAGCGTCACAAATCGCCCCGGGCAGTCTGCAGTGCCCTTGCTGCGACTCAGAACCGCAGGCTTAACGAGGCGCCGGCGCCCCAGTCGGGCGAGGAGGTCGACCCACCGCGTACGGCCGAGAGTTGCAGGCGCGTTGAAGCCGTAAGGTCGCGCGAGACGAAGATCGACAGGCTGCGCGGCGCCTGGGTGCCTGCTACCGCCGCCTGCTCCCATGCCAGGCTCGACCCGATGCGCCAGGCCTCGCCCAACTTGTAGGAGGCATCGAACGAGAGACCCCACACATCCTTGGTCGGCGCGGCCGGCGTTTCGCCGACCAGTGTATAGGTGACCGAGCCACCCAAGCTCAAGCGGCCGGTCCGCTTTGAGGCACCCCCCAAAAAGGTCACGTCACGCGCGCCGGATCCCAGGTTTTTGTCCGCGTCGCCGGTATTCCACTTGACCGATATGCCGGCCTCCCACACCAGGCTCTCGGCATCGGCGCCGTAGAAGTAACGCGAAGCACTGGTGGTCACGTCACCGACGCCTTCCGTTACCTCGCGCGTGATGCGCGCGCCCAGTGGTACCCGGCCGGTCGAACCGATGATCCCGCCACGTGGTCCGAAGCGGTTGCCGCGAGCGCCAACCGCGCTCTCCACGTCGCGACGCAGGTAGGGCAGCGAGGCGTCGAAGGTCCAGTCACCCACGTACCACGAGCCTGCCAGGCGCGTGGTCTGGGTAGTGGCGCGAAAGTCGGTACCGTACTTGCCAGTAGAGCTGTCGTAGCCCAGGCGCACGACACCGCGCGACGCATCTTGCGCAGCGCCATGCGCGCTGTAAAGCAGTACGGCAATGCTTGCCGTAATTTTGGCAATCGACTTCAAACATCCCCCTTAACTTATTGTTTTAATTGATATTGAAGTATGGCTGCGTTATCTCGAATTGTCAATTCCGAGATGATGTTTATCGCCTCCCACGGCGGCCGATCATGCACTCGGCGCAACAGACGCTATCCTGAAAGCCCTGTCCGTGGATCAGGATTGCCAGCGCCTTCGAGGTTCAAGAATGCGTTGCAGTTGCCGAAAAGACGTACATAGCCGGGCGCGGTTCCGCGCGCGACGCGAAACGGAGAGCAAGATGAAAAAACTGTTGGCCGCCGCTGCCGCCATCGCGGCCGCTTCAATGCTCGCAGGCAATGCGCATGCCTATGGCGCCATCGCCGTCGACCATGCATCCAAGGGCATCAATCCGGCTTACGGCTTTTCCACTGGCGCCAGTTCACGCCAGGCTGCCGAGCGCATCGCCACCGCCTATTGCAGCGAGCGCGGGCGCGACTGCAAGCCGGTGGTCTGGTTCGAGACCTGTGGCGCCTATGCCAACTCGCGCACCCACTATGGTTACGGCTATGGTGCAAACAAGGCCGACGCCACCGCCAAGGCATTGAAGATGTGCGGCAGCAATCAGTGCGAGGTCGTTGTCGCCAAGTGCCAGTAGCCTAAAGCACAGCGATCTTTGCTTCAGCGCAGGTTTGCGCGCGCAGCCTTGCTGCTGCGTTGTCTGGGCTAGACTCGCTTGCTGCCACCTGCATCCCGCAGGTTCGGCCCCAAGAGAGGAAAGCCAAGTCCCATGCTCTATGAAATGCGCGTCTACCACTGCGTTCCCGGCCGCCTGCCTGCGCTCAACGCACGCTTTGCCAACATCACCTTGAAGATGTGGAAAAAGCTGGGCATTCGCCAAGTCGGCTTCTTCACCGATGTTTTCGGTGACAACTGCAACAACAAGCTCACCTACATCCTCGAATGGAAAAGCCTGGCCGAACGTGAGGAAAAGTGGCACCGCTTCTCGTCCGATCCCGCCTGGCAGAAGGCGCGTGCCGAGACCGAGAAGGACGGTCAGATCGTCGAGCGTATCGAAGCGTCGATCCTGTCGCCTACGGCGTACTCCAAGATGAAGTGAAGTCGCGTCCCGCGACTCCCGGCAGCGCGGCGCCCCAGCGCCGCTGCCGCATTCGATGAACAGGAACCTGCTAGCGGTCGCGGACTTCAGGCACCTCTGGTACGTGGGTTTCATTGCCAATGTGGTGCGCTGGCTCGAGACCCTGGCCTTCGCGCTGTTCGCCTACAAGGCCACCGGTTCGGCCTTTGTAGTCACCGCACTCACCATGCTGCGCCTTCTGCCCATGGGCATGTTCGGCGCGTTCCTGGGTGTGGCTGCCGACCGCATCGAGCGGCGCAGCGCGCTGATCGGCATCGTCGTCGTATCGATGGCGACCGTGCTGATCCTCGGCGTGCTTGCCAGCATTGGCAGGATTGCGGTCTGGCAACTGGCGCTGGCCTGCTTTATCAACGGCATTTGCTGGTCTGCCGACAATCCGGTGCGGCGCATCATGATGGGGGACGCGGTCGGCCCCGACCGCATGGCAGCGGCGATGTCGATCGACATCGCCACCAGCAACATCACCCGCGTGGTCGGCCCTGCGTTCTCCGGGGTACTCCTTGCCAGCCTGGGGCTTGCCGGCGTGTTCTGGATCTGCCTGGCGCTTTATGCCTCCAGCCTGGCGGCGGCGCTTGCCCTGCGCGTTCGCCATCGCCCCGAGCGCACTCCACAACCTACATTCGCCGCCAGCATGCGTGAAGGCTTTGTTTGCCTGCGCGCTGACGATAGGCTGATCGGCGTATTCGTGATCACGGTGATTTTCAACATCTTCGCCTGGCCCATCCTGAGTCTGGTGCCGGTGATTGCCACTGACCACTTCGGCCTGGGACCGCAGGGCGCAGGCCTCTTCGCCAGTTGCGATGGCGTGGGTGGGTTCTTCGGCGCGTTGCTCATTGCCGTCCTGGCGCGGCCGGCCTGGCAGGGCCGTCTCTACGCAGGTGGCGTGGCCTGCTACATGATGCTGGTGCTGGCATATTCGCTGGTGAACACGGTGTGGCTGGCGGCAGCGCTCCTGGTCCTGATCGGCCTGGTCGGTGTCGGATTCAGCGTCATGCAGACCACGCTTGTGTATCGCCACGCCCCGGTCCCCCTGCGCGGGCGCATGCTGGGCCTCTTGTCGATGTGCATCGGCACCGGGCCGCTTGGATTCATCTACCTTGGCTGGTTGGCTGACACCTTCACTCCACGTGTGGCCACCCTGATGCTGGCAGCGCAAGGTCTGCTGGTGCTATTGCTCGCGCAGCGCCACTGGCGCCCGATCCTGCGCACCTAGGGCAGATATCTGCGGATTAGCGCTCGACTTGACATATGCCAGGTCTGGTTGTCAGCGCGCCAGCGCCGCAGCCAGGACTCGTGCCACGTGTAGCGCCTCGCGCGCGGCGCCATCCTGGATCTGGTGCCGGCAACTGCTGCCATCGGCGACGATGAGCGCTTCGGCGCCCGCCTTGCGTACCGCCGGCAAGAGCGACAACTCCGCCATCTTCATCGAGACATCGAAGTGTTCACGCTCGTAGCCGAAGGCCCCGGCCATGCCGCAGCAGGAGGATTCAATGGCCTCGACCGCGAGGTCAGGGATGAGCCCCAGGACCCTGTGGATCGGTGTGACCACATCGAAGGCCTTCTGGTGGCAATGGCCATGCAGCAGCGCCTTCTTCTGCGGCAAGGCCTTGAACTTTGCCTTGAAGCGGCCGGCGTCTGCTTCGCGGGCGATGAACTCTTCGAAAGTGAAGGACTCGAGTGCGAGCCGGCCCGCTGACTCGCCCAGGTTCATGGCAAGGAATTCATCGCGCAGGGTCAACAGGCACGACGGCTCGAGGCCCACGACCACCGCCCCCTTGTCGATGAGTGGCACAAGATGTTCGAGAGTCCGCTTGGCTTCGGCGCGGGCTTCGTCGACCTGGCCGGTGGCGAGATAGGTGCGACCACAGCACAGCGGGCGCTCATCCTTCGGGACGCTCAGTGTCACCTTGTAGCCGGCGGCTTCAAGTACCCGTTGCGCTGCACTGAGGTTCTCGGGCTCGAAGTAGTTGTTGAAGGTATCCACCCAAAGGATGACGTCCCCGGAAATGGGGTCTGACCCCATTTTCTTGAAAGGCTTCGCGTTCCACCGCGGTAGGCTGCGGCGCGCGGAGAAGCCGGTCAATTTTTCCGAGAGCAGGGCCAGGCCGGGCAGGGTATCGCGCAGATTCATCATCCAGGCGAACGATGAGGCGCGTGGCGCGTAGCGCGGCAGGTGGGCGATGAGGCGGTCCTTGAGAGTCCGGCCGTGCTGGTTCTTGTAGTGATGCAGATGCTCGATCTTCATCTTCGCCATGTCGACCCCGGTCGGGCATTCGCGCCGGCAGCCCTTGCACGACACGCATAGCGCGAGCGCGTCGTGGACTTCCTGCGAGGCGATGCCTGCATCGCCCAACTGGCCCGAGAGTGCTACGCGCAGCGTGTTGGCGCGACCGCGCGTCAGGTGCTGCTCGTCGCGGGTGGCGCGGTAACTGGGGCACATGGTGCCGGCGTCGAACTTGCGGCAGTGGCCGTTGTTGTTGCACATGTCGACGGCCTTGGCCAGCCCCTGCGCCGGATCGCCGCCGCTGCCCGGCGCGGTCTCGACGCCGGTCTGCGGATCGCGCCGGACGTCAAAGTCGCTCCAGTCCAGCGCGGTCGCAAGCGGCGTCACCGTGTGGCCGGGCTTGAAGCGGAACAGGTCTGCGTCGTCCATCTTCGGCGGATCGATGATCTTGCCCGGGTTCATTCGATTGTGCGGGTCGAAGAGCGCCTTGATTTCGCGAAAAGCGCCATTGAGTCGCGGTCCGAACTGCCACTCGATCCATTCACCGCGGCACAGCCCGTCGCCATGTTCGCCCGAATACGCCCCCTTGTACTCGCGCACCATCGCTGCGGCTTCTAGGGCGATGGCGCGCATCTTGTGCGCGCCACCTTCGTTGCCGGAGCGGCGCATGTCGAGGATGGGGCGCACGTGCAGCGTGCCCACTGACGCATGGGCGTACCAGGTGCCCTCGGTGCCGTGCCGATGAAACACCTCGGTCAGGCGTGCGGTGTAGTCGGCCAGGTGTTCAAGCGGGACCGCGCAGTCCTCGATGAAGGACACCGGCTTGCCGTCGCCCTTCATGCTCATCATGATGTTGAGGCCCGCCTTGCGAACCTCCCACAAAGCTTTTTGTGCGCCTGCGTCGGGCATCTCGACGACGCTTCCAGGCAGCCCCAGGTCGGCCATCAGCTCGACCAGCCGCTTGAGGTTCGCAAGCTGCGCGCCGCGCTCGGCGCCGGCGAACTCGACTAAGAGGATCGCGGCCGGCGCGCCGATCAGCGCGCGGTCGATCACGGGCCGAAACGCCGGGTTGGCACGCGCCAGGTCGATCATGGTTCGGTCGACCAGCTCCACTGCCACCGGCCCCAGCTTGACGATGTGCTGGGCTGTTTCCATGGCCTTGTAGAAGGTCGGGAAATTGACCACGCCCAGCGCCTTGGCGCGCGGCAGCGGCGCCAGGTCCAGCGTGATCCTGCGCGTCACCGCCAGGGTGCCCTCGGAGCCCACCAGCAAATGGGCCAGGTTGACGCTGCCGTCAGGGGTGTACGGTCGTTCCGAGACTGGATGAAAGACGTCCAGGTTGTAGCCTCCGACCCGGCGTAGCACACGCGGCCAGACCCGCTCGATCTCGTCGCTTTCGCGCGCACCCAGCGAGAACAGGTCGGACACCATGCGCCCGAGGCGCGGCGAGACCTTGCGTGTGGCATCAGTGCCAAAGTGCCCGAAGTGCTCTTCGCTGCCGTCGGCCAGGATGGCGTCGATGGCCGCGACGTTGTGCACCATGTTGCCGTAGGCGATCGAGCGCGACCCGCAGGAATTGTTGCCCGCCATGCCGCCCAGCGTGGCCTGCGCGCTGGTCGAAACATCGACCGGAAACCACAGACCATGCGGCTTGAGATAGGCGTTCAGGTGGTCCAGCACCATGCCGGGCTCGACCGTGACGCGCCGCGCGTCGGGCTCGCAGCTGACGACCTTGTTCAGGTGCTTGGAGGTATCCAGTACCAGGCACTCACCGACGGTCTGGCCGCACTGCGAGGTGCCGCCGCCGCGCGGCAGGACCGGCACATCAAGGTCACGCGCAATGGCAAGTGCCATCACCAGATCCGCGTCCGAGGTCGGCACCGCGACGCCGACCGGCTCGATCTGGTAAATCGATGCGTCGGTCGAGTAGCGGGCGCGCGAGGCGGCGTCGAAGAGCACCTCGCACTGGGTGTGGCGGCGCAACAGGCCCGCCAGCTTGCTGCGCTTCAGAAGCGCGTCCGATCCTGCCGGCTTGTGCGCCGCTGATGGCAGCGTAGCGTTCATTGCACCTCGGCCGCCTCGGCCTGGCGAATCGCCTCGAGCATGGTGGCAGGTTCGTGTGCGCCGGAGAGCGCGACGCGCCGGTTGAAGATGAAGAACGGCACGCCGTTGACGCCCATGCCGCGCGCTTCCTCGTCGGCGGCGCGCACTTCCTCGAGCGCGCCGGCATCCGCAAGTCGGGCCGCAACCGCCGATCGGTCAAGGCCGGCGTCGACCGCGACTTTGATGAGGTTTTCGGTATTGGTGAAATCGATGTTGTCGACAAAGTAGGCATTGAAAAGCGCCTCGACGACACGGTCCTGCTCCTCGCCGGGGGCTGCCAGGTCGATCAAGGTGTGCGCCGGCAGCGAGTTGGGCTGTTGCCGGATGCCGTCGAAATCCATTTCCAGACCTTCGTCGGCGCCGACGTCGGTGATGCGTTTGTAGGTGGCGCCGCCGTTGGGGCCGAACTTGCGGCGGATGTACTCGGCGCGCGGGATTCCTTCAAGCGGCATGTCGGGATTCAACTGAAAGGGGCGCCAGCGCACCTCCGGCGGCGGCGCGTCGGGGTTGGCGGTGGCGTATTGAGTCAGCGCCTGCTCCAGGCGGCGTTTGCCGATGTAACACCAGGGGCAGACGACGTCGGAAACAATATCGATGGCGAGGGCTTGGGTCACGGGTCGTCCTTTCAGGCAGCGGCTTGGGCGGCGAGTTCGGCGAGTATGGTGTCGCGCTTGCGGCGCAGATGTGCCTCGAGCAGCGCGCGCAGTTTCGCACCATCGCGGGCTTCCAGCAGCTTGAGCATGTCGGCGTGTTCGGCCACCGCACCTTCCCAGCGCTCGTTGGTCAGGTTGGACCGATAGCGCTTGGCGTGGATGCGCGAGTTGAGGCGGCCGAAGGTCTCTGTCAGTACCGGGTTGCGCGCCGCGGCGTTGATCAGAGCGTGGATGCGCATGTTGGCCCGAAAGTATCCCGGCAGGTCGCGCCGCGCGTGGCTTGCCAGCATGTCGAACTGCAGGGCGCGGATTTCGGCGAGTTCGTCCTCGGTGATGTGCCGGCAGGCCAGTTCGCCGGCCAGGCCTTCCAGGGCGCCGATGACATCGAAGGCGGCAGCGATCTCGGCCGTCCCCATGCGCGCGACGACTGCGCCGCGGTTGGGCTGCAATTCGATGAGGCCTTCACCGGCCAGCATCTTGAAGGCTTCGCGCAGCGGTGTGCGCGAGACCTCGAGCGCTTCGGCCAGCACGCGCTCGTTCAAGCGCGCGCCGGGAGCCAGTTGTCCTTCGATGATCATGTCGCGCAGGCGGGTTGCGACTGCCGCATGCAGGGCAGCACCTTCGGGCGGCGTGGCGACGAACTGGTCGGGGCGCTGCAGGGGGTGGGCAGGCATGATGAAATTGTATGCAAAAAAATGGCTTTAGTCAAACACAGTCTAGGAAATTATATTGACAGGGCGCCGTTCCCTCTATAAATTGCATACAAAGTGTTCCATCCCTTCCGTCGAGGTACTCATGTTCCGCTACAGCAACGCCAAATCCGGCCGGCACTTCCTGCAGATACCCGGCCCTACCAACGTGCCGGACCGCATTCTGCGTGCGATCGACCGTCCGACCATCGACCATCGTGGCCCCGAATTCGGCGTGCTCGGCCGCGCCTGTCTGGAGGGAATGAAAAGGATCTTCCAGACCGAATCGCACGTGGTCATCTACCCGGCCTCCGGGACCGGGGCCTGGGAGGCCGCGCTGGTAAATGTGCTCTCACCGGGCGATACGGTACTCATGTACGAAAGCGGACAGTTCGCGACCCTGTGGAAGTCGATGGCCGTGAAGCTGGGTTTCAAGCCCGAATTCATCGAGGGTGACTGGCGCCGCGCAGCGGTGCCTGAAGAGATCGAGGCGCGCCTCAAGGAAGACCGGGGGCATGGCATCAAGGCCGTATGTGTGGTCCACAACGAGACCTCGACCGGCTGCACCGCGCGCGTGGCCGAGGTGCGTCGCGCGATCGACCGAGCCGGCCACCCGGCGCTGCTGCTTGTCGACACGATCTCTTCCTTGGGCTCGATCGACTATCGCCACGACGAGTGGGGCGTGGACGTGACCGTCGGTGGTTCGCAGAAGGGCCTGATGCTGCCGCCCGGACTGTCCTTCAACGCGATCTCGGCCAAGGCACTCGCGGCGGCCAAGGACTCCCGGTCGCTCAAGTCCTTCTGGGGCTGGGAGGAGATGATCGCCTCCAACAAGACGGGCTACTTCCCGTACACGCCGGCCACCAACCTGCTCTACGGATTGCACGAGGCCATCGAAATGCTGGTCGAGGACGAGGGCCTGCCGCAGGTCTTTGCGCGCCACCAGCGCCACGCCGAGGCCACGCGCCGCGCGGTGCGGCGCTGGGGCGAGGCGGGCGCACTGGAAATCCTCTGCCAGGACGAACGAGAACACTCCGGCGCCCTGACCGCGATTCTGCTCACCCAGGGCCACAATGCCGACGCGCTGCGCAAGGTCATCCTGGAAAACTTCGACATGTCGCTCGGCCAGGGGCTGGGCAAGGTTGCAGGCAAGGTGTTTCGCATCGGCCATCTCGGCGATTTCAACGACCTGACCCTGATGGGTACGCTGGCCGGTGTCGAGATGGGACTGGCCGTGGCCGGAGTCCCGCACGCCAAGGGCGGTGCGCAGGCAGCGATGGACTACCTGGCCGAGTGCGCAGCCAGGCCGGCACTCAAGGCCGTTGCGTAAGAATTCATTATTCCTTTGTCGTTACAATATGACCATGTAGATAGTCATATCGGAACAAGCATGGGTGCGTACAGCATCGCCGAAGCCAAGGCCCAGTTAAGCGCGCTGGTGCAACAAGC
>JBJXGS010000246.1:0-4730 GCA_046160545.1 Burkholderiales bacterium | reverse complement strand
GGTGCCCTTGCCTTCGGCGTTGACCTTGGCAACCCACTTCAGCAAATGCTGCACATAGTAGGAGTTCTCGGCAAAGGCGCTCACCATGCGCAGCGTCGTTTCCTGCGCGCCGGCGGGAAACGAGAGCGCGGCGGCGATTGCTGCGACGGCGATCGGGGCGGTGATTTTCATGCGTGTCTCCGTGGGTTCTTCCAGTTGCCGTCAGCCGCCTACATCTTGCATTGGCTGACGAAGGAATCCTGGTGGTTGGTGAGGATGGTACCCATCAAGCGATTGGTGATGCGGCCCTTGCCGTCGCGGTGCACCACGCGCAGGTAGTAGTCCTGGATCGGGAACTGGTTGCGGTTGAACTTGAAGTTGCCGCGCACCGACTTGAAGTCCGCCGCCTGCAATGCCTTGCGCAGGGCATCCTTGTCGTCGACCTTGCCCTTGACCTTCTTCACCGCGGAATCAATGAGCATGGCCGTGTCGTAGCCCTGCGCGGCGAACATGGTCGGCAGCCGGCCGAAATCCTTTTCGAAGTCGGCGACGAACTTGCGGTTCTGCGGGTTGTCGAGGTCGTGGCCCCAGAACGAGGTATTGACCGAGCCGAGCAGCGAGTCGCCCACCGCCTTGATCGTGTCCTCATCGGCCGAGTAGCCGGGCACGAAAAGCTGGGTCGTCTTGGAAAGGCCCGCGGCGGCGAACTGCTTGATGAAGTTCACCCCCATGCCACCGGGCAGGAACATGAAGACCGCCTCGGGTTTCTTGGCCTGGATGTTTGCCAGGTCGACCGAGTAGTCGAGCTGGTTCATCGGTGTGTAGACCTCGTCGACGATGTTGCCCTTGTAGAAGCGCTTGAAGCCGGACAGGTTTTCGCGCCCGCCCGGGTAGTTGGCGGCGATCAGATAGGTGTTCTTGACCCCGCGGTCGGTGAGGAACTTGCCCATCGCGCCGGGGATGTCCTCGCTCTGCCAGGCGGCGGCGAAGAAGTAGGGGTGGCACTTGGCGCCGGCGTAGTCGTTGGGCCCGGTGTTGGGGCTGATGTAGAAGGTCTTGGTGTCGAGGATCGACGGGGTCACCGGCAGGATGATGTTGGAAAACACGATGCCGGTGATGATGTGCGACTTGTGCTGTTGCAGGTAGCGGTCGACGATCTGCTTGGCCACATCAGGCTTCAACTGGTCGTCGGTGATCTGCAGGTCCAGCGGCACGCCGCCCAGGCGTCCGCCCGAATGCTTGACGGCGAGGTTGAAACCGTCGCGGATGTCGATGCCGATCACCCCGCCGGGTCCGGACAGCGTGGACAGGAAGCCGACGCGCAGTTGCGCGTGGGCGGGCATGGCGACGGCCGCGATGAGCACGGCGGCGGCGATCAATAGGCGCTGTTTCATGGGACTCCCTCCTTGGTCAGGCTGCGGGGCGTTGCAAAGCGCATAACTCTAGCAAACTACCTTCCTCACGCGGAAACTGATTGGCGCCCGCCCTGCGCGGCGAGGCGGGGGGCGGGCGGCTGCGGACGAGCGGGCGTGTAGACTTTTGCGCATGCCACTCCACTCCTCGCCCTTCGAGACGTCGCCCCCCACCGCGGCCCAGGTCAAGGCACGCGCCCGCGAACTCGGCGCGCACTTGGTCGGCATCGCGAGCGCGAAAACGCTCAACGCCTTTCCGCCCGACCCGCGCTGGCCGCAGACCCCGGAGCGCATCTCGCCCTACTGCAAGAGCGTGATCGTCATCGCGCAGCGCATTCCAGCCGGCGCGTTTCGCTGCAAGACCAACACGCCGGTGCAGTACATCGACATGCTGGTCATGCGCAGGATGGACAAGATCTCCTACCGCCTGGCGACAGAACTGGAAGCTGCCGGCCACCCGACCTTCGTGACCGCCGCACAGGAGACCGAGTGGAACCTGAAGCGCGCCAGCTACGGGCGCCTCTCGACGCGGCACCTGGGTGTGGAGGCCGGCCTCGGCACCCTGGGGCTGGAGGTCAACATCCTTACCCCCGAGTTCGGCCCGCGCGTCTACCTGACCGGCATCCTCACCGAACTGGAGCTGGAGCCCGACCAGCGCATCACCGAGCAGGTGTGCATTGGCGAATCGTGCAGTCGCTGCCTGCATTCCTGCCCGGCCGATGCGGTACTGCACTGGGGCATCGCCAAGCGCGAATGCTCGACCGAGGCGCAGGAATTCGGCTTTGGGCAGATTTCCGGATTTTTCGAACGCTTCGTCGACGCAGATCCGCAAAAGCAGAAAGACATGATCGTCTCGCGCGACCTGTTCGGCTTCTGGCAGGGGCTCTTGCGTGTCGTCGGCTCCTTCGGCGACTGCCCGCGCTGCCTCGCGGTCTGCCCGGTGGGCAACGACTATCACGCCCACCTGGCCGGGCCGCAAAAGGACATCCCGGAGAAGACGCCCGAGAAAGCCACGCTGGCCAGGAAGTACAAGGCCGACCGTGCCGCGCACGATGCCGGCGGCGAAAAACTCACCGGGTTGTCCGACTGGAATCGCCGCTGGGTCGGCGAGGACGGCTACCAGGGCATGGTCGCCAAGCAGATGCAGGCCTTCAAGAAGGCGCAGCGCGAGCGCGAGGCCGAACTGGCCGCGCAAGCCGCAAACAATTCGGAGGACTGAGATGGTCGCCATCGTCAAGACGCCACTTACCGCGGCCACGGTCAAGGCGCGCGCCCGCGAACTCGGCGCGGACCTGGTGGGCATCGCCGACGGCGCCGCGCTGGAACAAAATCCGCCCGACCCCGTCGACCCGCGCCGGCCTTCCGACATCACCGAGCTCGACGGTGGTCGCGTGATCGTGCTGGCCAAGAAGGTCTCGGCCGGCGTTACGCGCATCAAGACCTGGAACGAGCGCCACAAGTACTACAACGACGAACTCGCGTTGAGCATGCTCGAGGCGACCTCGCTGGAGCTGGTGTACTGGCTCGAGGACCAGGGCTACCCGGCCATCATCATCCCGCCGACCCACGTCGACCCCTGGCGCTACCAGGACGATCCGTCGCAGCACCAGACCACCCTGCTCTCCCTGCCGCACGCCGCGGTCGAAGCGGGACTCGGCTCCCTGGGATTGAACCTGCAGCTTCTCACCCCCGAATACGGGCCGCGGGTGATCCTTACGGCCGTGTTGTGTTCGCTCGAGGTCGCCTGCGACCAGCCGATGCAAAAGGCCCTCTGCCAGGGTCCGACCTGCGGCCGCTGCCTCACGACCTGCCCCGCCGATGCCGTCGGTCACTGGCAGCGCGACTGGCCAGCCTGCGACACGCACCGCTCGCCCTACGGCTTTGCCAAACTGGCCGGGCATGTCATCGACATCATCGAGGAGCCCGACCTGCAGAAGAAAAAGAATCTCCTCAAGTCGGAGACGCAGTTCAACCTCTGGCAGAGCATCCTGCGCGGCTCGGGCGTCATCACCGGCTGCCGGCGCTGCGCCGACGTGTGCCCGGTGGGCGCGGACTACGAGGCCATGCTCAAGGATGCGTTAGACGAGATTCCCGAAGCCACGCCAGCCAAAGCCGAACGCCTGGCCGCGATGCAGGCCGCGGAGACCCGCGGCGACCAGGGCGCGCAGGCCACGCAGGCGCGCTGGATCGGAAGTCGATGAGAACGCCGCTGCGCCGCCCGCTGCCGGATTCGGTCGGCGCGATCGCAGCGATCCAGAGCGAAGGCCGGCGTCGCGCCCTGGCACAGGCCAAACGAGCCCCGTTCTACAAGGGCAAGCTCGACCACGTTGATCCAGAGCGCCTGGACGACCCGGCCGAATGGGCCAGGCTGCCGGTGCTGGACAAGGACATGCTGCGCGGCCTGACCGACGAGCAGTTCTACAAGGACTTCTGCCTGCCCGCCGACGACATCAGCGAGTTCTGGCGCTCGGGCGGCTCCACCGGCCGCCCCCTGTTCTACCCGCGCAACCGCACCGACATGCGCCACGCGATGACAGGCTTCGGCCGTCTCTACGACTGCCTGGCCATCCCCCCCGGCACGCGCGTGCACGGCTCGTTCCCGCTCGGCATCCACCCGGTCGGCCAGATGCTCTCGCGCAGCGCACAAGCCTTTGACCTTGCCGTCAACTGGGCCGGCGCCGGCACGACCACCCCCTCGGCCCTGCAACTCGAACTCATCGACCGCCTAGGCGCGCAGGTGTGGATGGGCATGTCCAGCTACGGCCTGCACCTGGCCAACCTGGCCGATGCGAACGGCATCGACTTGGCCGCCAAGAGCGTGCGCACCATCCTCTGCTCCGCCGAACCGCTGTCGGACGCCAAGCGCAGCAAGCTCGAACGCGCCTGGGGCGCCACCGTGCGCGACACCTTCGGCATGACTGAGGCGGGCATGATGGGCTGCGAAGACCTTGACGGCCCCGGACGTGGCTTTCGCGTCTGGACCGACCTGTACCACATCGAAGTGCTCGACCAGACCACGCTCGCACCCGTCCCCGCGGGCGAAGTCGGCGTGCTGGTCGTGACGCCACTCTTCACCAACAACGTCACCCCGTTCCTGCGCTGGAATTCCGGCGACCTGGTGACGATGACCCCGCCGCAGCCCGACCCGACCAATCCGTTCTCGGTGTTCCCGCTGGTCAAGCACGCCCACCGCACCGTCGGCTTCTTCAAGGTACGCGGCGTGAACCTGAACCACGCCGAGTTCGAGGACTTCGTCTTTGCCAACCCGGCCATCAACGACTTCAAGGCGGAAGCCCTGGCTGCTGACGGCAACGACGTCTTCAAGGTCTCGATCGAAGT
>JBJXGS010000245.1:0-106573 GCA_046160545.1 Burkholderiales bacterium | reverse complement strand
ATCGCCGCCCTGCGCTCGCGGCGGGTGGTCTGATTGGCCCGCCTCCTTCCCGCGGGGCTGCGGCCGCGCCAACCTTCGAGATAGCAGGTAAACGATGCCGGAAATCCTGGTCAGCCATGACGGTCCGATCGCACGGGTGGCGATCTCGTATCCCGAGCGCCGCAACGCGATCACCTACGACATGATGCTCGCCTTGACGCGTGTGCTGGACGAACTCGGCAACGATGCGAACACGCGCGTGATCGTGATCAGCGGCGCGACCCCGGAGGCTTTCGCCGCCGGGGGCGACATTTCCGAGTTCAAGGCCCTGCGCCAGAGCCGCGCGGACGATGACCACTATATCGGGGTGACCAACCGCGCCTTGCTGGCGCCGGCCACCTGCGCCAAGCCGGTGATCGCCAGCATCCGCGGCTTCTGCATGGGCGGCGGGCTGCAACTGGCGGTTTCCTGCGACCTGCGTTTCGTCGCCGACGACGCGGTGTTCCGCATGCCCGCTGCGCGCCTGGGCGTCGGCTACGCGGCGGTCGGCATCGAGCGCTTCATCTCCGTCATCGGCTTGTCCAACACCACCGACCTATTCATCTCGGCGCGCCAGTTCGGCGCCGCCGAGGCGCTGCGCATCGGTTTCGCCGACCGCGTCTTCGCCCCCGCCGACCTCGACCGCGAGGTCGACGCCTATTGCAAGGCGGTGGCCGACAACGCGCCGCTCACTGTCGCCGCGGCGCGCGCCGCGATGCGCGAGGCGATCACCGACCCCGCGCGCCGCGATGCGGCCGCCTTGAAGCGCACCATCGACGCCTGCTGGGGCAGCCACGATTACCACGAGGGCGGCAAGGCCTTCCTCGAAAAGCGCAGGCCGCGCTTCCTCGGACGCTGAACGCGCGACCACCAACCCACCCAAGGAACCACGATGCAAACCTCCGGCCTTTCTTGCAAGCGCGCCCTGATGATGAGTGTTCTTGCCGTGTGCGGATGGCTTGTCGCGGCCTTGGCGGGTCCGCTTGCGATCGCGCAGGCCTACCCGGCGAAGCCGGTGCGCATCGTCACCGGTTATGCCGCGGGCGGCGGTGCCGACATCATCGCCCGCCTCCTGGCTGAGCAGCTCGGCCCCAAGCTTGGACAGACGGTGATCGTCGAGAACCGCACCGGCGCCGGTACCAACATCGCCTCGCAGTTCGTCGCGCGCGCCGCGCCGGACGGCTACACGTTGTTGTTCACCTCGAACAACCACAACCTGAACTCGATGATCTATGCCAGCCCCGGCTACGATCCCGTCAAGGACCTGATCCCGGTGATCCAGATCTCGGAAGGGCCGTCGCTCCTGGCGGCCCACTCCGGCGCACCGTTTCGCACCCTCAAGGATGTCATCGACGCCGCGCGCGCCAGGCCGCGCGCTTTCTCCTACGGCAGCTCGGGCGTCGGCACGCCGGTGCACATGGCCATGGAGTTGCTGAAGTTGTCGGCGGGCGTCGACATCGTGCACATTCCCTACAAGGGCGCCGGCCAGTCGGTGATCGACGCCGTCGGCGGGCACATCCCGCTGGTGATCGGCTCGATCGCGGCGATGAAGCAGCATATCGACACCGACAAGCTACGCCCACTCGCAGTTTCCACGGCCAAACGTTCGTCCAGCCTGCCCGACGTGCCGACCATGGTCGAGGCCGGCTATGCCGAGGTGGTGCACCTGATCTGGCTGGGCATCGTCGCGCCGACCGGCACGCCGCCGGACATCGTCTCCCGCCTGTACCGCGAGTTCGCCGGCGCACTGCAGATTCCCGGGGTGCGCGAGCGCCTCGACAAGATCGGCCTGCCGGCGGCCGAGTCCGCCAGTCCGCGCGACTTCGAATCCATGCTGCGTGCCGACTTCGTGACCAGCCGCAAGATCGTCGATCACCTGAAGCTCAAGGCCGACTGAGGCCGGCCACAGCGCCGGCTCCGAATCGACGGCGGTGTCGCGGGCGATGCTCCCTCAGAACCTGGACATCAGCTGCGTGAATCCGTACATCTTGTCGGTGATGCCGTTCATGCGCAGGGCATGCCAATAGGTGGCGACGTTGATGCTGATGACCGGCTTGTTCAACCAGCGTTCGGCTTCGTCGGCGAGTCGACCCATCGGCAGGTTGGCGCCGAACTGGACGATAGCCTCGATGTCCGGGCCGTCGATGGCGCGCATGCCCTGGATCATGTCCTGAGCCGTGAGGATTGAATACGAGGCCGGGCTCTTGCCGCGCATGTGGTTGTAGCGCACGATTTCGTAGCCGGATGGCCCGAACACCCCCTGCATGCGCGATTCGATCGACGGATAGTAGGGCTCCATGACCGCGATGCGACGCTTCACGCCGTGGGCGCGCAGGGCGGCCAGCACCGCATCGGTGGCGAGCGCGACCGGAATGTCCCAGCCCGCGACGCGACGGATCCTGGCCTTGAGCTCATCGCCCCAGGCGGGTGTGCCACCCCATACCGACAAGGCCGAAATGCCGAGGATGAAGGCATTCGGTTTGGCGTCCATCACGCGTTCGACCGCGCCTTCCAGGGCGGCGTCGATGAGTTCGATGGAGCGATCGAAGTCGTCGTTGTTGGCGATCGGAATATCAGGTATGGCCATGCGCCCGAGATGATTGGTCACGCCCGGCGGCCGCATGTCGTCGTATTCCGGCTGCACCACGGTGTTGGTCGATGGCGTGGTGACACCGAACGCCAGGCGCCAGGCAAGGTAGTCGCGCATTTTTCGTGTCCTCCTGAAGGTTAGGTGCGGATCCGGCTATCAGCGCAGGGCGTCGAGTTCGGCGCAGACCGCAGTGGCGGCCGCGCCGGCCTCACCGAGTGCATCTGTCAGGCGCCCGCGATAGGTCTCGCGCAGCGCGCCGATCGCATAGAGCCCCGCGGTCTTGCTGCGCATGGTCGAATCAGTCACGACCGCGCCGGCGGGGCTGCGCTGGACAAGTTCACCCAGCCATTGGCTGTTGGGCGCGAGTCCGATATAGGGAAATACCGCGTCGCAAGCCAGGGTTTCGGTGGTGCCGCTGGCAAGATCGCGCAATTCGATGCCGGTCAGGTGTGCATCGCCGTGAATGGCTGTCACCTCGCTCGACCAGCGCAACTGCACGGTCTCGTCGCCGGCCACACGGTCCAGCAGCGCACGCCGTGCGCGCACCTGTTCGCCGCGCACGACCATGGTGACCAGAGCGCCGTTTTTCACCAGATGGATCGCTTCCTGGAACGCGGCGTCGCCGGCGCCCACCACCATCACGGAGCGGCCGCGAAACAAGCCGGCGTTGCACCACGCGCACTGCAGGACGCCGCGGTCGCGAAAGCGCTCGGCGCCGGGTACGTCCAGTGGCTTAAGGCTTGCGCCGGTGGCGGCGATGACCTTGAGCGCGCGCCAGTCGCGGTTCGCAGCGTGCAGCGTGAAACCCCTGCTGCTTGCCGATAGCCGTTCCACTGCTTGGAATTCAATGCTGGCGCCCAGCGCCTTCGCTTCGCTCTGCAGTTGTTCAGCCAGGGCCAGTCCCGAGGTCGGGGTTGTCGCCGGGAAGCCTTCCAGTACGCCGATGTTGGCCACCAGGCCGCCCGGCAGATCCTGTCCTGCAAAAACGACCACGCGTGCGCCGTTCTGCGCCGCGTGCCAGGCCGCGGTGAGGCCTGCGATACCGCCACCGACTACCGCCACTTCGAACTCGGCCGGATTCATGCGTTCCCCAGTCTGCTTGCTTCGGCGGCGCGTCGTTCGGCAAGCAGGTCCTCCCACCGGTCGGGCAGGCGGACTTGGCGAGTGATGCGCGCCGGCGGAAAACCCCACGCGGGACAATACACGTGCTGAGGGATCGGCACATTGCCGCCGGCGACCACCAGCACGAGGTCCGCCGCGCGCGCCATTGCCGGTACGGCGCCGTGTTGCGCGGCGTCGCGCACGGCCTGTGGCCAGCGCTCGATGTTGCCGACGGTCCGAAACAGCCAGGAATCGCGCCACTCGGCGGCCGGCCGGCGGCCATGCTCGAACAGCCACTCCCGCACCGCCTCTTTGCTCATGCCCTGCGCGGCCAGCGAGCGGGCGAGGGCAGGCGACAGGATCACCGTGGAGCGCCCGCTCCACAGGGCCGCGAATGCCGATGCCGCCGAGCCCATCACGCTGGCGATCTCGGCCAGGCCGCCGGTGACGTTGATCGCGCTTTCGGCGCGCATCACGGTGACGGTGCTTGCGTCGGCCGGGAAACCGGCCTCCACGTGCAGCGGCTGCCACGGGCTCTCGCCCTCGTTCTCCGCCAGGCAGAGCGTATAGCGCCCGGGTTGTCCCAGTCCGGCGAAGGACACCGTGCCGGGCCAGCCGCCGCCGATGTTGTTCATCACCAGGCGCAAGGCGCGGCCGATGGTGGCGTTGGCACGCCAGCCGGGACCGAGTGCGCCGAAGCCCGCGTTGACCTCGAGTGCGCGTGCCAGCGGCCCGTTGATGACCACGAGCGGCGCCACGTTCTCGTCGGTCGTCTGCACGCCGCGCAGGTTGAAGTCAGGGTCGAGGATCGCCTCTACCGCAGCCACGACCAGGGGAAAGTACTGCGGCAGGCAGCCGGCCATGACCGCGTTGGCCGCGATCTTCTCGATGCTGGCCAACCCCTTGAGCGGGTCGACTTCGCCCAGTACGTGGTCCGCGTCAAGAGTCGAAAAGCGCAGCATGCCGCGGACGCGCGCCAGTGTCGGTGCGAGGACCGGCAGGCCGTCGGTCCAGCCGCGCGCGCAGAAAAGAGCGTCGACGCGGGCGTCGGTGTCGTCACCCGCGACCGCCTCGACGCGCGCGCGCGGGAAGCGCCCCGCCAATGGCGCGCGTGCTTCCATGCCCGCTTCGCGCCCGCGCGCGGCAAGCGTGTCGTCGATCCACTCGCCGCTGGCGCGCTGGCCCGCGGGAATCAGGATCCAGGCGCGTCCGGATGCTTCTGCCATCGCTGCGCGCGGGCTTGCCTCAGGCTGCCTGCGCCAGCTTGTCGTGCCAGCCCTGTGGCACGGCGATGGTCTTGGTCACCGGGTAGCCGAGAATGCCGTTGTGCACCAGCACGTAGCAGTTCGAGCGCAGGGCGTCGCCGCTGACCGCGATCATGAAGTCCTCGGGCTTGCCGACGATGGGCACCAGGCGATCCGGATCCGCGGAGCCGCCATAGGCGCGCGGCGCCCGACCCAGGCGTGTCATTTCCAGCAGTGAACGCCGCCCCGGGACCAGGTTGGTCCAGCCCGACAGATAGTTCTCGAAGCGGCTTGCCTTCATGCGCGCGTTGTCGAACAACCAGCGTTGTACATCGGCCTTGGACCAGCCGGCCCGGGCGATGGTCTCGGCGATCACCGGACTCAAGACCAGCATCGGGCAGTACATGCCGGTGGACATGCCGACGGTGAAGATGACCTCCCAGGTGGTGTGGGTGACCAGCGCGTCGGCCAGATAGGGCAGGCACTTCTCGGGGGTGTCGCCGAACACCGAGGCGATGACGTTGGCGCCCGTGAAACGCGAAATCGTGACCGCGTTCGCACCGGCTGGCGCCCCCATGTCGGCGGCGACATTGCTCCAGCCGATGCGCTTCAGGACTGCTTCGTTCTCGGCCAACACCACGCGCCAGGTGCCGCCAAAGGTTCCCTTGTCGTTGTAGTGCGGCAGGAAGCCGGCGACGTTGCGCAGGTAGAGGCGCCAGAAGCGGCCGATCGAGGTGTTGGCCTGAAAGCCGTCGCGCAGCGCGCCCTGCTCGTAGTTGAACCCGAGGTCGCGGGCGATCGGCCCGTTGACCACGATCTGCGTCTCCGAACCCGGTGTGTTGCCGCTGTGCTCGACGCCGTAGAGCGGATCGACCATAGCCTCGACCGCGGCGATCAAGACCGGCATGTATTCCGGCCGACAGCCCGCCAGCACGCCGTTGACCGCGATATTCCAGATGGTGGCTTCGCGGTTGTCCGGCAAAACCTTGCCCAGAACCTCGTCGGCGTCGCGGTCGGTGAAGGCCAGGAACCGTGCGATTTTTTCCGGCGTCGGCGGAACGATGGGCAGACCGTCGCTCCAGCGGTTCTCGAGGAACAGGCGGTTGACATCCTCGAAGCTGCCTTCGAAGACGATCTCGCGTGCTCCCGGATCCTGGCTCGGTACGACGGCTTCGACCGCTTCGGTCAGGCAACGCACGACATCATCGACCGTGACGGCGAGGACGTTCTTGCGCAATTCGTCAACCGACTGCACATCGACGTGCCCAGGCACGCGGGCGACCTGCAGATTCGGATAGCCCAGGCCCTCGGAGGTCGACTTGGCCTGACCGACGAACCCTTCGCAGCACAGGGAGGCGGTCGGTACACCGGCTTGTTCGGCAACTGCGCTGGCCCGCAACACGGCGGGCGTGCAGCTCCCTCAGCAACCCATCCCGGAGACGATGGCATCGACCTTCAGTTCGGCGATCTTGGCCGGCATCGAGGAGAGCACCTGGTGCTCGTCCTCGCCGTGGGTGGAGCCGAAAGTGTCGTGATCGACAAAGCGCAGGCCGGCGTAGCGTGCCGACAATTCCTGCTTCACGATCGGCCAGATTTCGTCGCCGCGAAACAGGTAATCCCAGACAAAGCCGATCGTCTTGCCTTCCAGTGTCGTAAGGCGCGGCGCCAGCGGCCTGGCCGCGACCGTCTTGGCGCTACGCGGCCACACTACGCGATAGGTACTCGAGGACATGGGGCTCTCCCTGTGAGCGAGATTCGTTTGGCGAATCGGGCATTCGATATATCGAATTTACGTCGATACGCGATTCATGATAACGTAGCTCGCGGTGTGGCTTGGAGTCGGCATGACGAATCTGATCGCCCGGTCGATCGGGAGGTCGACAGCAGAGTCCCGCCGATGCGCCCGCAGCAGGTGCGTCCCGGTGATCACAACGATGGATGGCTCCGACCCGGATCGCCATCCACATGCAGGGAGAGAGACGATGAACCTCATCAAACGCGTGGCCTTGATTCTGGCGTGGCTGTCGGCCGTGCCTTTCGCCGGGACCGTGCAGGCCCAGGTGCAGCAGTGGGACATGTTTGCCTTCCCCGGAGCGACGCATCCGATCACGTTGAGATTGAAGGAGTTCGCTGACGAGGTCAGGAAGCGCAGCAACGGGCAACTGGTGATCACGGTGCGGCCGGCCGGCGAATTCCCCTTCAAGGCAAACGAGGTTGTACGGGCCACCGGCTTAGGCCAGGTGCAACTGGGCGAGGCGTATTCGGGATTCATCTCGGGCGCGGTACCGCTTTCTTCGGTGGCCAACCTGCCGTTTCTGGTGCGCACATCGGACGAACTGACCAAGGTGTGGCCGATCATCCGCAAGTACGCCGAGCCCGAGTTCGAGAAGGCCGGTGTCAAGACCCTGTTCTACTTCGAGTGGCCGCAGCAGAACCTGTATGGCCGCGGCGCGCAGGTGAAGAGACTCGAGGATTTTGCCGGGCGCAAGTTCCGCACCACCGACGGCAAGCAAAACGAGATGCTCAAGCGACTCGGCGCGGCCGCGGTCTCCCTGACCCTGGCGGAAGTGCCGGTGGCGGTCGAGCGTGGCGTGGTCGACGGATTCGTCACCGCCGGATTCAACGTCATGGGCGCCAAGTGGCACGAGTTCGTGAAGTGGGGCTACATGCCGAACATCCACGTCGGCGGCCCCGACTACGTGCTGGTCAACCTTGCCGCCTACAACAAGCTTGCGCCTGCGGTGCGCACTGTGCTGGACGCGGTGGCTGCGGAATGGGGGCCGCGCATGACAAAGCAGAACGCGGCCGACGAGGTGCGCGACCTGGAGATATTGCGCACCAAGCACGGGGTGGATCTGTTCACGCCGTCGCGCGAAGAAGTCGACAAGCTGACCGAGCGCATGCGGCCCTACTGGACCACCTGGTCCGAGGAGCACGGCGCCAACGGCATCGCCGCGGTCAAGGAAGTCCGCGCTGCCCTCGGTCGCTAGTTCGCCAAAGCGAGTGGGTGCGGGCCCGACCGGCACGGATTGGCGGGTGAGGACATGATCAAGCGCCTGGTGGACCGCCTGGTACTGGCAGGCGGCGTCCTCGCCGGCGTGTCGACCGTCCTCATCCTCGCGCTGGTATGCGTGGAAGTCGCGGCACGCATGTTCAATCGCTCCACGATGGTTGCCGATGAACTGGCCGGCTATCTGAACGTGGGCATCGTCTTCTTCGGGCTGGCCTATACGGTGCGCGAGGGGGGATTCATTCGCATCGAGCTCCTGTATGAGCGCCTGCGCGGGAGGTGGCTTGCGGCAGTGCGCTGGTTCATCGTCGCCACCAGCCTGCTGTTCGTGCTGACACTGACGTTCTTCATTTCCCTGCACGTACAGTACGCCTTCGTGCGCGATACGCGCGCCATCTCGGTCCTCAACACGCCCGAGTACATTCCGATGACCATCATGGTCGTCGGCTGCGTCCTCCTGGTGCTGCAGTTGCTCATGTACCTGGTCGACCGTGTGCGAACACTCCCTTAGGTGCGCATAAGACCATGAGCTCCACGCTGCTGATGGTGGTGTTGTTCGCGTCGCTGACGGTTTTTCTGCTGGCCGGCCAATGGACCGCCTTTGCGCTTGGCATCGTGGGCGTCCTGGTCATCATGCTCAGCAAGGGCTACGTCGGCCTGCAGGGCTTGAGCTCGGTGGTGTGGAACAACGCCAACAGCTACATCCTGATCGCCGTGCCGATGTTCCTCCTGATGGGCGAGGTAATCCTGCGCAGTGGCGTGAGCAAGCATTTCTATGCGGGCGTGGCCACGCTGCTGCGGCGCCTGCCGGGCGGCCTCCTGCATGCCAACATAGTCAGTTGCGCGATCTTTTCAGCGGTCAGCGGTTCGAGCGTGGCCACCGCAGCCAGCGTGGGCACGGTGGCGATTCCCGAACAATTGCGCGCGGGCTACCAGCCGCGCGCGGTGTTCGGCTCGCTGGCGGCAGGCGGTACGCTGGGCATCCTGATCCCGCCTTCGATTGTCATGGTGCTGTATGCGGCGTTGGTGGAGGAATCGGTCGGGCGCCTGTTCATTGCCGGCATCCTGCCGGGCATCCTGATGAGCGCGGTGTTCATGGTTTACATCGCGATCCTCCTGATGCGCAAGCCACATATCGCTCCTGCGCCCAACCAGCTCGACGTCACGGACGCGCTGCGTTCCAAGCGTCCGTTGCTGGATGTCCTGCCCATCGTCGCGCTGCTTGCCAGCGTGCTGGGTGGAATCTACGCCGGCATCACCACGCCGACCGAGGCATCGGCGATCGGGGCAGCAGGCTCATTGGTGCTGGCCGCCGCCTATCGCACGCTGACCTGGCAGGTCTTCAAGGAATCGGTGATGTCGACGGTGCGGACCACCTGCATGGTCGCGATGATCATCATCGGCGCGCAAATTCTCTCGACCGCGCTGACCTTTTCCGGCGTCAGTCGCGAATTGAGTGAATGGGTACTGAGTCTGGGTTTGAGCAAGACCGAGTTCTTCCTCATGCTGGTGGTGCTCTACATCGTCCTCGGCTGTTTTGTCGACGGCATATCGATGATCTACATGACCCTCCCGGTACTCTTGCCCATCATCAAGGTGGTCGGTTTTGACTTGATATGGCTGGGGGTCATCATCACGATCCTGATCGAGCTGGGGCAGATCACGCCTCCGGTGGGGCTGAACCTGTTCACGATTCATGGCATCTCGGGAGGCGCCAAGTTCTCCGAGGTGGTGGCCGGCTCGTTTCCCTACGTGTTCCTGATGCTCGCGGTGATCGCGATGCTGTGGTTCTGGCCGGAGATCGCGCTCTGGTTGCCGACGACGATGCGCGGCAAGTAGGGAGGCGGCGCGCTGACACGGCGCACCGCGAAGGCGGGTTGGTCGATCCGGGCAATGCGATTGGCGGCAGGGTCCAAACGGGGCTCGCGACCGCCTGGCGCTACACTTGAGGCATTCCTCGCGGAGCTAAAAAAACATGAAGTTCATCAAGTGGCTGGGAATCGCGCTCGGCGCGATCGTGCTCCTCGTGGGAGGCGCGCTGGCGATCTTCGCGGCCACTTTTGACCCCAATCGCTACAAGGACGACATCACTCGCCTGGTCAAGGAAAAGAAGAATCGTACCCTGGCCATACCGGGCAACATCAGTCTCAAGGTGTTTCCCAAGATAGGTGTCGAGCTGGGGCAGGTGACGCTTTCCGAATTGGCCAGCGACCGGCAGTTCATGAAGCTCGAGCGCGCCAAGGTATTTGTCGAACTGGTGCCCCTGCTGGGCAGGAAACTCGTCGTCGACAAGGTCGAGGTCGACGGCCTGGCAGCCAACGTGATCCGCGGCAAGGACGGGAAGTTCAATTTCGACGACCTGCTGGCGAAGGACGACAAGCCGCAGGAGAGAATCAAGTTCGATATCGAGGGCGTCAAGGTCAGCGGCGGCAGCATCGCCTATTCAGACCTGGCGAGCGGCCAGTCCGCGAAGATCGATCAGTTGGTGCTTGCCACCGGACGCATCGCCGACAAGGTGCCGACCCGTGTGGACCTGTCGGCCAAGGTCGAAGGCGCGCGGCCGGCGGTGAACGCCCAGATCAGCCTCGCAGGCTCCCTGGTTTTTGATCTCGAGAAGAAGAATTACGCGTTTACAACCCTGGAGGCCAAGGCCACCGGGTCAGCGCGCCAGGCGGCGACCAAGACCGCCAAGGGATTCGATCTTGCCGGGATGGACGCGAAGATCTCGGCTGCTGACCTCAAGATCGATGGCACGACGCTTGGCGTCGAGGCGCAAAAGATCGCTCTGGAAGTGAAGGGCACGCTGGATCGCGAGCCTTTCGAGTTGAAGCTGGCCTCGCCCAGGCTCTCGGCCAACGCAGGCAAGCAGTCGGTGGTGGCCGAGAAGATCGCGCTGGAAGCGAAAGGTCGGCGCGGCAAGGAGTCCGGCAGCGTCAAGCTCGACGCGACCCGCTTCGAACTGGATTCGACAAGTCACAAGCTGGCCGTCGAAGGCCTTGCCGCCAGCGGGTCCGGCGCGATGCCCGGCCTGCTCTTGAACGACTTCAAGGCGCGCGCCCCCAAGCTGATCGTCAACCTGGCGGGTGGCCAGATCGCGCTGGACGGCGTGAACGTGTCGGTCAACGGCAAGAAGGGCGACGACAACTTCGACCTCAAGGTCGATGCGCCCAAGCTGGCTGTCAGCAAGGACAGCGCCAGCGGCGAAGCCGTGACCGGCAGCATCAAGGTGACCGGTCGCGACGCGCTGGACGCGAAGTTCAGTTTGGGTGAGGTGCGCGGCAGCGCCAAGGCCCTGGCCATTGGACGCGTTTCCGTGGAAATCGCGCAGTCGAAGTTCGGTGACTCCAGCGTCACCGGCAGCATCAATACCGCGCTCAATGCCAACCTGGAGGCACGCCATTTCGACCTGCCGCGCATCGTCGCCGACCTGACCGTCGCCAATCCGCAAATGCCGATGAAGAGCGTCAAGCTGCCGATCACCGGCAGCGCTCGCAGCGACCTGACGCGCGAAACTGCAAGCGCGGACCTCGCCATCAAGTTCGACGAGAGCAATATTGCCGCCAAGGCCGGCGTATCCCGCTTCAAGGCGCCCGCCATCAGCTTCGACGTCGGTATCGACCGGCTCAACGTCGACAAGTACTTTCCGCCGAAGCCGCCGGGCGCACCCAAGGGCAGTGAACCCGAAAAGCCGATCGATCTGGCTGGCTTGAAGGACTTGAACGCCAGCGGCACGGTCAAGGTCGGGCAATTGCAGGTCAACAACGTCAAGGCGAGCAACGTGACGCTGGTCATCAAGGCGGCCGGCGGCAAGGTCGACGTCAACCCCATGAACGCCGGTCTCTACCAGGGCACGCTGGCCGGCTCGGTCAGCGTCAATGCGCAGAACAACAGCTTCGCGATCCGCCAGAACCTGACCGGGGTCAACATCAATCCGCTCATGGTCGATGCGATCAACAAGGACATCCTCGAGGGACGCGGCAACATTGTGCTCGACCTGACGACTGCGGGCACGACGGTGACGGCGCTCAAGAAGGCCCTGGGCGGTTCTGCATCAATCAACCTGAAGGATGGCGCCTACAAAGGGGTCAACCTGGCCAAGTCATTCCGCGAAGCGCGGGCCGCACTGTCGCTTTCAAAGAACAGGATGCAGGAGGCGCGCCGCGAGGACAAGACCGATTTCACCGAGATGAAGATATCGGCGCAGATCAAGAACGGCGTGGCCACCTCCAATGACCTGGATGCCAAGTCGCCGTTCCTGCGCTTGGGCGGCGCCGGCACCGTCGACATCGGCGCCAGCACCATGGACTATCTTGCGCGCGCCACGGTCGTCAATACCGCGGGTGGCCAGGAATCCAAGGATCTGGCGCAGTTGAAGGGCCTGACCGTGCCTGTCAAGATCAACGGGCCGCTCGACGCCATCAAATACGACATCCAGTACGGCGCCATTGCCGGCAGCCTGGTGACCGAGAAGGCCAAGGACGCGGTGCAGGACAAACTCAAGGATGCGCTTGGCAGCCGGCTGGGCTTGAAGAAGCCCGATGCGCCGGCACCGGCACCACAGCCGCCGGCAGGTCAACCTGCTCCCGCGCAGCAGGGTACGCCGGCGCCGCAGCCAAAATCAGCCGAAGAGCGCGCCAAGGAGCGCTTGAAGGGATTGCTTGGCCGCTAGGCCGGCTCCGCAGGGCCGCGCGTTCTCGGCCCGCATCATTGCCTGGCAGGCGCGCCATGGTCGCCATGACCTGCCCTGGCAGGGTACGCGTGACGCGTACCGGATCTGGGTGTCGGAGATCATGCTGCAGCAGACGCAGGTGGCCGCGGTGATCGGCTATTACGCGCGGTTCCTGAGGCGCTTCCCGGATGTCTGCACGCTGGCAGCAGCCGACCTCGATGCGGTCATGCAGTCCTGGAGCGGGCTGGGCTACTACAGCCGCGCGCGCAACCTGCATCGCGCGGCGCTTGCGGTGGTGCGCGACCACGGCGGGGTGTTTCCGGACTCCCTCAAGGCGCTTTCCGCGCTGCCGGGGATCGGACGCTCGACGGCGGCGGCGATCGCCTGCTTCGCTTTCGGTCAGCGCGCCGCCATTCTCGACGGCAACGTCAAGCGGGTGCTGGCGCGACAGTTCGGGGTCGCGGGATACCCCGGCAGCGGCCCGGTCGAAGCCGAAATGTGGCGGCTGGCAGAGGCGCTGCTTCCGCGCACCAGGGTCGAGGGTTACACGCAGGGGCTCATGGACCTTGGTGCGACCCTGTGTGTCCGCCAGGGTCCGGCCTGCGCGCGCTGTCCGGTGGCTGGCACCTGTGTGGCCCTGCAGACCGGGCGAACCGCCGAACTACCCGAGCGCAAGCCGGCCCGCGCGATCCCGCACCGCCAGTGTGTGATGCCGATCATCCGGGACCGCGGCGCGGTGCTGCTGCAGAAGCGCCCGCCAGTCGGCATCTGGGGCGGCCTCATGTGCCTTCCGGAATGCGCCGACATGGCCGCTGCACGTTCACTCTGCGAATCGCTGGGCGCTGACTGGGCCGGGCGGCGCGAACTGGCGCCCATCGAGCATGGCTTTACACATTACCGACTCACGATCCGGGCGCTGGAGGTGCCTCTGATGCGGCCGGCGCGTTCGGTCGGGGATGCACATGGCAGCTGGCTGAAACTCGGCGACGCGGCCGGAGCAGCGCTCCCTGCTCCGGTCAAGAAGATGCTGGTCGGGATCGCGGCGACCTCCTTGTCGCAATCCGGTCGTCGCGGGAAGGACAAGCGTCCTGCAGCTTAAGAAAAACGGCACGTCGACTGACGCGGCCTATGCCTTCAAGCCCTGCTGTTCGAGAAAGCGCCTGAGAATCGTAAGCCGCGTTTGCGCGTCTTCGATCTCCAGGAGTTTCTGGCGCGCCAGCGGCGGAATCGGCAGCACTTCGGCCAATCGAAACGAGAGCCAGCGGGCATCTTCGAAATCGTGCGGTGGCGGCAGAAATTCGGCGGGCAGCTTGGGCAGAAGCGCGCGCATAAGGTCCGCGCAGGCCGTGTGTTCCTGCGCCACGGCAAGCGCGGGTTCGTCCGCCAAGAGGGTGACTCGTGCGCGCACCAGCCCGTCGGATTGGATGCGCGTTTCTTCGAGGCGAAAGCGTTCGCCGCCGCGTGTCACCAGGTTGAGTACTCCCAACTGTTTCATGTCGCATTCGACGATGCGCGCCAGGCAGCCCAGTGCGTGCGGCACGGCGGGCGCGCCGACCTCCGCACCCTCCTTGATCAGGCACACACCGAAAGGCGAAGAGGACTTCAGGCAGGTGCGCGCCATGTCCATGTAGCGCGCTTCAAAAACCTTGAGCGGCAACACGCCGCCGGGAAAGAGCACCGTGCCGAGCGGGAAGATCGGCAGGTCGGCGATTTCGGCGGCGCTCACGCGCTGCGGATCTCGCGGTGCCGTACCAGGACTTCGGCGATGGTCGCGCCGCCGCCGCGCGCGCTGAAGCGCGCGGCCAGGTGCTCGGCGAAATACACCGAGCGGGCTGGCCGCCGGTGCAGCCGATCGCAACGGTCAGGTAGTGGCGATTGTCGCGCGCGTAGGCAGGCAGCCACTTGGCGACCAGGGTCTCGATGTCACCCAGCATGTCCTGGGCGGCGGGCGTGCCGTCGAGAAAGGCCACTACCGGCGCATCGCGACCGGTCAGCGGCCGCAGCAGTGGATCGTAGAACGGGTTGGGGAGGGGGCGCACGTCGAAGACCAGATCGGCGTCCAGCGGAATGCCGTTCTTGAAGCCGAACGAAGTGAACACCAGCGTCAGGTCGGCGCGACCCGGCTTCAAGAAGTCCTTGAGCCAGTCGCGCAGGGTGTTGGGACGCAGATCACTGGTATCGACGTGGTGCGCCAGCGGCTGCAGGTCGGCCAGCAACTCGCGCTCGATATTGATGTACTCGGGGATGGTCGCCGTGCCGTCGTCAAGCGGGTGGCGCCGGCGGGTCTCGGAAAAGCGCTTGATCAGGGTCTCGGTCTTGGCATCGAGGAAGAGGACGCGCACATCGATGCCGTAGAACGACAGGTTGGAGAGGTACTGCGGCAGGTCGGCCAAGCCGCGTCGCACCGAATCGGTGACGGCCGCGGTACGTGCATCGACGGCGACGGCCACCTTGTCACGGCCGGCTTCGCGCAACGTGGCCACCAGCTCGGGCAGGAGCGCAGCGGGCAGGTTGTCGACGCAGTAATAGCCGACATCCTCCAGCACCGCCAGTGCGACGCTCTTGCCAGATCCGGACAATCCAGTGACGACGACCAGTTGCATGCGCTCCAGTTTGCCGCAAAATGAAAAAGGGCGCACCGCGGTGCGCCCTTTTCAGCGGGACTGTCCGATTTACTTGGACAGGCATTCCGACATGAACTTCTTGCGGTCATCGCCCTTCATCTTCTTGTCGCCGGCGTCCTTGTTGCAGGATTTCATCTTTTCCTGCTGCGCTTTCTTCTTGTCCGACAGGCACGACTTCATGAATGCCTTGCGCTCGTCGCCTTTCTTGCCTTCGGCGGACTTGTTGCATTCAGCCATCTTGGTTTGCTGTTTCGAGGGTTCTTTCTTGTCCTGGGCCAGGGCCGGAGTGGCGGCCAGCGGCAGGGCGAGCATGAGGGTCGCGAGAAGCTTGGTCATCAGGGGTTTCCTCTCTGTAGTTGGATGGACGGGTGCTGCGGCATGAATTAGAGCATGCTTCGGCGCTCTCAGCCTTCATCCATGGCCGACTGCTGGCGCGCCATGAAGTCGGCCATGGTGTCCACGCCGCGCAGGTGCAGGATGGTGTTGCGGACCGCGGCCTCGACCAGGACGGCGAGGTTGCGCCCGGCCGCCACCGGGATGCTGACACGACGCACCTGCACCCCCATCAGTTCCTGGAAGTTGGCATTGAGCGGAAGGCGTTCGTAGTCCGCGTGCGCCGCGGCCGAGGGGCGTTCCAGGTGCACGATGAGTTTCAGGTTCATCTTGGGACGCACCGCAGTCTCCCCGAAGATCGCCTTGATGTCCAGGAGCCCCAGGCCGCGCACCTCCAGCAAATCCTTCAGGAGCGGCGGGCAGCGACCCTCGATGGTGCGCGGCGCGATGCGAGTCAGTTCGACGACGTCATCGGCGACCAGTCCGTGCCCCCGGCTGATGAGCTCCAGGCCGAGTTCGCTCTTGCCGAGGCCGGATTCGCCGGTGATCAGGACGCCCAGGCCCAGCACATCCATGAGTACGCCGTGCGAGGTCGACTTTTCGGCCAGGAGCTTGGTCAGGTACACGCGCAGCATGTCGATCACGCTCGCCGCGGCGGTCGGCGTGGTGAACACAGGCACGCCGTGCTGCATGCAGGATTCGATCACCAGCGGCGGCACCCCCAGCCCGTCGGCAACGATGAGCGCCGGTGGCTTGCCGGAGAGCAGTTCGGTCAGATAGTGCTGCTGACGATTGATCGAGAGTGCGGCGAGATAGTCGCTTTCCGGCTTGCCGATGACCTGGATGCGATCCTTGTGGATCAGGTTCAGGTGGCCGATCATGTCCGCGACTGCATGCGTCGCGTAGGCGTCGGGATTGAGGGTATTGGCGCCGTGCTCTTCACCGTACGCCCAGGCCAGCGAGAGTTCCTCGGCGGTGTCGTCGAACAGGGCCCTAAGGCTTAAGGATTGCATCAGCCCGGTGTATGGTCAGCTGTTTGTGCACGCTGGCGGCATCCGGCAGGGTGGCCAGGAGCGAACGATTGGACTCGTCGGCGAAGAGTTCGGCCAACGCCGCCAGGATCTGCAGGTGCGCCTCGGTGGCTTTCTCGGGTACCAGCACGAAAAACAGCAGGTTTACCGGCAGGCCATCCGGGGCCTCGAACGGGATTGCTTCCTTCAAGCGGAAGAAAGCACCTACCGGAGCGGCCAGCTTGGGGATGCGTCCGTGCGGTATCGCGACTCCCTGGCCCAGCCCGGTCGAGCCCAGTCGCTCGCGCGCGAACAGACTGTCGAACACGGTCGCCCGTGCGATGCCCTGATGGTGCTGGAACATCAGTCCGGCTTCGTCGAAAACCCTCTTCTTGCTCGCCAGATCGAGGTCTAGCGCGACATTGGTCGGGGGCAGGAGCCGGGCGATCGTCGATGGATTGGCGGTGGCGTTCATGCGAACGCGGCGCCGGAGCTCTTGGCTCGCGACGCCGCGAAGGTTTAAGGAGGAAACGGGCGCGTGATTATACGCCCGGGGTTCGTCACGCGTGTCAGTTCAACTGCGCGCGCTTCAAGGGCTGGTGCTGATGGTCCTGGGAACGATCCTTGTACTTCAGGATTTGCCGGTCGAGCTTGTCGGCGAGCGTGTCTATGGCGGCGTAGAGGTTCTCGTCAACGGTTTCGACAAAGATGTCCCGCCCTCGGACATGAACGTTGACTTCGGCCTTCTGGGCCAATTTTTCGACCGACAGGATCACGCTGACGTCGATGACGTGATCGAAATGACGGTTGATGCGCGAGAGTTTGGAATGGACATAGTCGCGGATGGCGGGTGTGACAGTGACATGGTGCCCGCTGACTTTGAAATTCATGTTTTCTCCTTGACATGCGCGGTCGGACGGCAACCGCTCTTTCCGGTTCGCCAGTGACATGCCCTAGGACATGCTAACGGCGCCGGTGCCGATTTTCTGAACAGGACTGTCGAAGTGGCTGGTTGGGGGGCGCAGGTCCTTATGGGTTCATGGTACGGCAGCTTCGCGACTCCGGCCTCTCGCGGGCCGGGCGGACGCATGTCCGGTCAGATCGCCTTGCGCATGTTGGCGGGCGCAATCTTCAGCGCGTCGCGGTACTTGGCAATCGTGCGGCGGGCGACGACGATGCCCTGCTGCCCGAGGATCTCGACGATCTTGGAATCCGACAAGGGGCGCTTCGGGTCCTCCGCAGAAACGAGTTGCTTGATTAGAGCGCGGATGGCGGTCGAAGAGCAAGCCCCTCCGGAGTCGGTTGCAACGTGGCTGCCAAAGAAGTACTTGAGCTCGAACAGGCCTTTCGGAGTGAGCATGTACTTACTGGTCGTGACCCGCGAAATCGTCGATTCATGCAAGTCCAGTTCATCGGCGATTTCGCGCAGCACCAGGGGCCGCATGGCGACTTCGCCGTGGTCGAGGAAGTGCCTTTGCCGATCAACGATCGCCTGCGCGACCCGGCCGATGGTTTCGAAGCGCTGCTGCACGTTCTTGAGCAGCCACTTGGCTTCCTGCAGCTGGGTCGCCATCCCCGTCGCACCTTCGGCGCTGGCGCCGCGCACCCGCTCGCGCGCCAGGATCTCGGCGTACATGCGATTGATGCGCAAGCGCGGCACCGCGTCCGGATTGATCGCTGCGCGCCAGGTCGACCTCACTTTGCGCACGATCACGTCTGGCGTCACATAGCGTGTGTCGTTCAGGTTGAACTGTGCACCCGGCCGCGGATTGAGGGCCACGATGACTTCGCGCGCGGCCTTGAGGTCTGACTCGCTGCATCGGCACTCGCGGCGAATCAGAGCGAAATCGCGGTCCGCCAGTGCCGGAAGGAACTCCCGCACGATGCGCCGGGCCAGGCCTGTGATGGCATCTGCAGGATGGTCCCGCATCTGCAATTCGAGGGATTCCGGCAGGGAGCGCGCGCCGACCCCGGCAGGTTCCAGCGACTGCAGCAGTTTGAGCGCGGCGCCCAACTCGTCGACATCGACCTCCAGTTCCTCGGGAAGCATGGCGAGGACCTCCGCGAGGTCCATCTCGAGGAAGCCGTCTTCATCAAGCGCTTCGATGAGGGCAGTGACAAGCCCGCGATCGCGCGGGGTGACGCGGGTCAGCACAAGTTGCGCGCCCAGATGCTCGCGCAGCGATTCCCGGGCGGCGGCGACCTGGCGCGTCGGCGCGTCTTCGTCGTCGTCGCTCCGCGGAGAACTGGGCGCCATGGCGCTGGAATCGCCCCACTCGCCATCCGGCGCCGCGTTTTCGGCGCCGAAGGCGTCGTTGATCGATTCGGTACGCGGCTGTTCGGCTCCGCCAAAGACTCCGTCGGGCGCCGCGAACTCGTCCTCGCGTTCGAGCAGCGGATTCTCCGCCAGCATCTGCTCGATCTCCTGATTGAGTTCGATCGTCGACAGTTGCAGGAGGCGGATCGACTGCTGCAACTGAGGCGTCAGCGTCAGGTGCTGCGAAAGCTTGAGCTGCAGCGTCTGTTTCATGGCATCACAGACGGAAATGCTCGCCCAGATAAACGCGGCGCACGCTCTCGTCAGCGACGATGGTGCCGGGATCCCCGGCAGCCAGTACGTGGCCTTCGCTGATGATGTAGGCGCGGTCGCAGATTCCGAGCGTCTCGCGGACGTTGTGATCGGTGATCAGTACGCCGATGCCGCGTTCCTTCAGGAAACGGATGATCTTCTGGATATCGATCACCGCGATCGGGTCGACACCAGCGAAGGGCTCGTCCAGCAGGATGAAACGGGGCTGCGCTGCAAGCGCGCGGGCGATCTCGACCCGCCGCCTCTCGCCGCCGGAAAGCGACAATGCGGGGTTGTCGGCCAGGCCACCTATGTTGAGGTCCCGAAGCAGGCCTTGCAGCTGCTCCTCGACTTCGCGCGTGCTCAGATCCTGCAGTTCGAGCACGGCCTGGATGTTCTCGCGCACGGTCAATTTGCGGAACACCGAGGCTTCCTGGGGGAGGTAGGACAGCCCCATGCGTGCGCGCCGGTGGATGGGCGCACGGGTCACCTCGACATCGCCGATGCGGATCGTCCCCGCATCGGCGCCGACCAAGCCCACCACCATGTAGAAACAAGTCGTCTTGCCTGCGCCGTTCGGTCCGAGCAGGCCGACGACCTCGCCATTGGCGACTTCGAAGGACACGTCCTTGACGACCTCGCGCGACTTGAACTTCTTCTTCAGGCCGAGCGCCGAGAGAGAACTCATTTGCTTCCCGGGCGTGGATATTCCTCGCGTGGCGCTGCGAGACCGCCGGAAGGGCGCAGGTTCAATGGCGGTGTCTTGCTCGGCGCGACCTCGCGCGGAGCGCCCTGGCTGCGCGGCTGGATCACGGCACGCACGCGCCCGTCGGGGTTGTTGGAGGTCGCGGATTCGCGCGAGCCGGTCACGTCGAAGAACTCGGTCCGGCCGTCGTAGGTGACGAGATTGCCACGCACCTCGTCGGCGCCGCGCAGTATGCGCGCTCGGGTGGTGAGAACGGCCTTTTCGGTGCGTGTGTCGTAGTCGATGCGCTCGCCCCAGCCTTCGACGTACTCATCGAGCCCCTCGCGCTTCTGGCGAAAATACGCGAGGCCACCCTGCCCCTTCTCTGCGGTACCGCTCTGGAATCCCTCCGGGCTCTGGCGCACCGTGATCTTGTCGGCACGGATCATCAGGGTTCCCTGCGTCAGGACGACCTTGCCTTCGAATATGTTGATCTGGCGCAGGTCATCGTAGGACATGCGATCGGCTTCGATATTGACCGGCTTGTCGCGGTCCGCGCGCTCGGCCAAGGCCGGGGCGCCAGGCGCGAATAGCGCAAACGCGATGATGGCTGCCAGCCAGCGCTTCATGGGCGTGCTCCCGAAGTATTACGGCGGTATTCCGCGCGCACTTCGGCGTCCAGGGCAAAGCGCCGATAGCGGTTGTCGAAGCGCATGCCGCGCCCGCGCAAGATCGACCCGCCCTCCTCGATTCGCACCGGCTCCGGTGTTTCGGCAAGGTCGGAGTCGGGGACGACGCGCAGGTAGCTCGTGTGCATGCGCAAGTCGGCGCTGGCCGGGTTGCCGGGGCCCGCGGGCGCTCCGGGCCGGAACAGGTTGACGTTGTCGTGGAGGTGCATGACTTCACCTCCGGCGACCATGACACCGCGGTCGGCGCGCACGCTCATGTCGGCGCGACCGGTCAGTGGCTGGGTGACGCGCAGGTCGGCCAGGACAGAGGTATCGTTGTCCGGCACATGGGTCATGCGCGCCGCCGCGACCGTATAGCGGCGTGCCCCGTCCTCGCCCAGCCGCGTGAGCGTGAAACGCTCAACGATGAAGTCGGGCGCGTCGCTGGCGCTGCGGCGCGCTTCCGGAGTGGCAAGCTCGATGGTACGTTCCAGCCACACCGTCAGCAGTGCCAGCAACAGCATGACCCCGAGAGGGAAGGCAGCGCCTGCGGCACCGCGTGGCAGCAGCTTCATTCCAGGTACCCCGCGACGAGCTCATCCAGGCGTCCCTGCGACTGCAATATCAGTTCGCAGACTTCGCGCACCGCGCCGGCGCCGCCCGGCCGGGTGGCGATGTAATGCACCCGGGAGCGTACCGCGGCAGGGGCGGCGCTGACGCTGGCCGCGAAACCGGCGTGGGTCAGCACCGGCAGATCAAGCAGGTCGTCGCCCATGTAGCCGGCCGCCGTGGCGTCGAGCTGGAGTTCGGCCAAGAGGTCCATGAAGGCGGGCAGTTTGGCGGCGACTCCAAGAAAGCAATAGTGCACGCCGAGCTCCCGTGCGCGGCGCTCGACAATCGCAGAACGCCGCGCACTGATCAGGGCCAGCTTGATGCCGGCATCGCGCAGGAGCGTCATGCCCTGCCCGTCGCGCACGTCGAAGGCCTTGGCTTCGGCGCCGGTATCGGTGTAGATCAGGTGCCCGTCGGTCAGGATGCCGTCGACGTCGAACGCCATGAGCCGCAGGCCGCGCAGGCGTTGCACCAGTGCCGACATCGCTTACACCACCTTCGCCTGGAACAGGTCGGCCAGGCTGATCGCCCCGACCAGGCGACCCTGCAGGACGACCGGAAGCTGGGTGATGCGATGCACCTCCATCAAGTGCACCGCCTCGGTGGCCAGCGCCTGCGGGGCGATGGTGCGCGGAGCGGCGGTCATGGCGCTCGCCACGGGGGTGACGTCGAGGTCGAGATTGCGCTCCACCGCGCGCCGCAGGTCCCCGTCGGTGAAGATGCCGGCCAGGAGGCCGTCGGTATCGGCGATAGCCACCATGCCCATGCGTTTGGCCGTGTTCTCGCGCACTGCCTCGCGCAGGCTTGCCTGCGGGCCCACACAGGGAATCGCCGCACCGCTGCGCATGATGTCGCCGACGCGAGTGAGGAGCTGGCTGCCCAGTGAGCCGCCCGGATGCGAGCGCGCAAAGTCGTTTGGCCCGAACCCTTTGACAGTCAGCGCCGCGACGGCCAGGGCGTCACCCAAGGCCAGTTGGGCGGTCGTGCTCGCGGTAGGAGCCAGGTTGTGCGGGCAGGCCTCCTTGTCGACAGCAGCATCCAGTCGCACATCGGCGAGCCTGGCCAAAGTGGATTCAGGATTGCCCGTCACCGCGATCAGGCGCGCGCCCAGGCGCTTGATGGCCGGCACGATCGCCAGGACCTCGGCGGTTTCGCCCGAATTGGAGAATGCCAGGAACAGGTCGTCGGCACGCACCATCCCCAAGTCGCCATGGCTGGCCTCAGCGGGGTGGACGAAAAAAGCTGCGCTACCGGTCGAGGCGAAAGTCGCTGCCACTTTGCGTGCGATATGGCCGGATTTGCCCATCCCGGAGACCACGATGCGACCGCGACAGGCGACGATTAAGTCGACCGCAGTCCGAAAAGAGGCGTCGATCCGTCGCGAAAGCCCGGCCACGGCGGCGGCCTCGATAGCGAAGACCTCCCGGGCCACCGCGAGGGCATCGCATGGCTGGGCATGGAGTTCTGCGCTCATGGGGGCTATCATTCGGGCCAGTATAGCAAAGCGATTTCGGACATAAACCGGAATTGGCATCATCTTTGCAGAGGGCGGCGTCGAATCGGATGCCGCAGTGCAACAAATCGATTGCGCCGCGGCGCCGATAACGAACCGCCTGAACGAGGTGGCAAGTCAGGCGGAATGCTCAATACCCTTGAAATCGTTCTGATTTTTCTTGGCGCTGCGGTCGGCGTGGTGGCGCTCGCGCGCAAGCTGCACCTGCCGCCGTTGCTCGGGTATTTGATCGCCGGGATCGTGATCGGCCCGCATGCGCTGGGTTTCGTTCCCAATACGCCGGAGACGCGCTACCTGGCCGAATTCGGCGTGGTCTTCCTGATGTTTTCCATCGGGCTGGAATTCAACCTGGCCAAACTCATGGCCATGCGCGGGGTGGTCTTCGGACTGGGCTTGGCGCAAGTGGCCGTGACCACGCTCTTTGGCATCGTCGCCGGCATCGTGCTCGGGCTGGGCTGGCAGGCCGGCGTCGCGCTGGGCGGGGCCCTTGCGATGTCGTCGACCGCGATCCTGGTCAAACTCTTTGCCGAGCGTGGAGAACTCGAAACCCCGCACGGCCGCGACGTGATTGGCGTGCTTTTGTTCCAGGACTTGGCAGTCGTTCCGTTCCTGATCCTGGTCCCGACCCTGGCGCGCGAACCGGAGAATCTCGGCCCGGCGTTGGGCCTTGCTTTCCTCAAGGCAACCGTGGTGTTGGGCCTTCTGCTGTTTGCCGGCCGCAAGCTGGTCCGCATGTGGCTGACGGTCGTGGCACGACGGCGCTCCACCGAACTCTTCGTCCTGAACCTTTTGCTCATGACCCTGGGTCTGGCGTACATCACCGAGCACGCCGGTCTGTCCCTCGCGCTGGGCGCATTCGTCGCCGGAATGCTGATTTCGGAGACTGAATACCGGCACCAGGTCGAGGAAGACATCAAGCCGTTTCGTGATGTCCTGCTGGGCCTTTTCTTCGTTACCATCGGCATGCTGCTCGACGTGCGCTCGGTCGTGGCTCAGCCCTTTGTGGTGTTGTTCCTCACCGTGATCCCGGTGCTGGTCAAGTTCGCGGTCGTGGCTGGCCTGGCGCGTGCCTTCAAGCGTCCCCAGGGCACGGCAATACGCACCGGCATCGCGTTGGCGCAGGCCGGCGAATTCGGATTCGTGCTGCTGGCACAGGCGGGCGGCTTGAAACTGGTCGACAGCGTCTTGATGGACGCGATCCTCGCGGCGATGTTGCTGTCGATGATCGCCACGCCGTTTCTGATCGCCGCCAGCGACCGCATCGCGATGCGCTTCGCGCGCGACGAGTGGATGTTGAAGTCGCTGGCCCTGACGCAGATCGCCTCGCGCACGCTCAAGACCAGCAAGCATGTCATCGTATGTGGCTATGGACGCAACGGCCAGGCCATCGCGCGTGTGCTCGCGGCCGAAGGTGTCGCCTACATGGCCCTGGACCTGGACCCGGAGCGCATTCGCGAAGCGGCCGCGGCCGGCGACTCGGTGGTCTACGCGGATGCGAGCCGCAAGGAGGCCCTGATGGCGGCAGGCCTGTCGCGTGCGCAGGCAGTCGTGATCACTTACGCCGATGCTTCCGCAGCACTCAGGATCCTGCACCACATCCACGAGGCACGTCCGGGGCTGCCGGTCATCGTGCGTGTCAAGGACGATGCGCAGATGGACCGTCTGCATGCCGCCGGCGCGGCCGAGGTCGTACCGGAAGCCTTCGAGTCCAGCCTGATGCTGGCCTCGCACGCGCTGCTGCTTTCGGGTGTGCCGATTTCGAAAGTGGTGCGACGGGTGCGCAGCGTACGCGACTCCCGCTACGCGACCCTGCGCGGATTCTTCCATGGGTCCTCGGACGCTACAGAGGACCTGGCCGAGGCAGTGCATGTCCGCCTGCATTCGGTGACCCTCGAGGCGGGCGCATCGGCGATTGCGCGGACCCTGCGGGAGCTCGATCTGGAGGGTCTCGGTGTCGAGGTGGTGTCGGTCCGGCGCCCCGGCACGAAGGCGCCGGTGCCCGAACCCGACCTCAGGCTGGTCGCAGGCGACGTGTTGGTCCTGAAGGGCACTCCGGAACCGGTGGCGCGGGCCGAGGCACGACTACTGGCCGGGCAATAGCCCGCCAGGTGGCGGGCTCGGCAGTGGGGCGGGGTGCGTCAGAGCAACGTGGAGCCGCCACAGTTGGTACCGATCGGACCGCCCGGGGCGGCAGCCTGGCCGTTGTTCCACGCGGAAATGGTCGGCGGGGCCGCCATGCCGGTCGCGCAGGCCGCGATCGTCGGTGCTGCCGCGCCGGCCGCAGTCCAGGCCGACAGACGCAGATTGCCGGCGTTGGGCTGGCCGTCGTCGGCCTTGAGGTCGATTTCGCCCATCACGTTGGATGGAACCAGATTGCCGGTCTTGATGTTGAGGCGTGTCTGGCCGCCGGCCAACACGATCGCAGCCCCTTGCGCCGCGGCGCCGTCGGTCACGAACTGAAGTACACCGCCGTAGACGTTGGTCGGTGAATTCGAGGCCGTCGATGCCGCGCCTGAGACGTTGCACACGGAGCAGGACAAAAAGCCGGTCGCCGTGAGGTTCTGGAATGCGGTGGATGAATCGGCTGCCGCGACCGCGCCGTTGCCGGGACCCGCAGTCGCCACAAGGGCGCCGTTGCCGACCAGCTGCACCTGCGCCGCAGCCAGGTCGCCGGGAATGGAGCGATAGCGATCCTGGAAGGCGAAGAATGCCGCCCGGATGCCGTTTTGCTGGTCGATGATGTTGCGCACCCGAGCGCCCTGGATGAGCTCCTGGCCACGCAGGATGCCGCCCAGCAGCAAGCCGATGATGACCAGCACGATTGCAATTTCGACCAAGGTGAAGCCTTGTTGCCTGCGCATGAAACCCCTCCGGAAATTGATTGGGCGCCGGGCTGCATCAGGGTAACGCAAACCTGCACCGGGACAACTACGCAGACATGTGCAAGACTCATGCCACGCAAGTGGCCTGACCGCAGCGCAAGTATCACGGGCGTGGAGAAGGCTTGACCCGGCCGCTGCTGTCCACAACGGGAAAATCATGACGCCGTCATGACATTTCTGTCGAAATTTCGACAGTCAGGGTCGCGAGCTGGCGCTTCCTTGTCGCGCCTCCGCCTCTGTCAGGCGCGTCATGAGAAAGCGAAGTTCGGTAGCGTCACGTACCCCACCGCTTTCAATCATTGCACCCAGGAGCACACGTGCCGCAGTGGTTTCGTCGAGGTCGGCCAGCAGCAGGATTTCCATCTGGCGTGCCCAGGCGGGTACCCGGTCTGCGGAGGTTTCTTCGCGCAGGCTCTTGGCGTAAATGCGCGTACGTTCAAGGTCGCGCAGGCGATGCCGCGCCACATGCGCGGCATGGGCCAGCGCGGCCCAGTGAAGATCGGGGTTGCGCTTGAATTCCTCGTACACGAAATCCAGCATCAGGCGCTGGCGATCGGCGTCCGGCACCTCGCCGTACAGGCGGCTTGCGGCAAAGAGCGGATAGGGCCCGCGCGGATCGATTTCGAGGATGCGCGTAAGCCATCGAATGAGCATCGGGTAATCGAGCTCCGCAAACGGAATCGACTTGCCCGGCTGGTTGTCGTGTGCCTGCAAAATGAGGTTGAGCGCCTTGGCGATCGGCAGTGGGTCGCCCAGACTTGCGAGCCGGATCGCAGCCGCCGAAGGTGGCGGGCCCAGGGCATTAGCAGTGGCCGCCGGGCGCGGCTGGGCGGCGTCAAATGCGAGCTGCAGGCAGATTGAAAGCGAAAGTGCGATCCAGGCGGTCACAGGGACGGCACGCCAGGAGCGCTCGTCGGAGCGGCCGATGCGCAATCTAGCGATTGCGGCGTGCCAGATCGACATAGGCCACCAGCAGCAGCAAGCCGACGTAAACCGGGGTCTGCATCAGGAGCGGTACGAGGTCGGCGGTCACGTGGCCGCCAAGCCAACTGCTCGGGGCGAACATGTCCAACCGTGGCATGAGTGCGGCCAGGACTTGCAGCATCGCCGCTGAGATGCGAAACGACCATGCGTCGGCCGGTGCGACCGGACTGGACGTAATGGCGATCAGGGAGGTCATGACGCGCGCCAGGATATAGAACGCGGCGACGGCCGCAAGTGCGCTCACAACATGACGAAATGTCAGCACGCACGCCAGGGCTAGGCTGACGACGATCCACAATTCCAGCATCAACGCGAGCCCCCAGGCCGCGGCAGGTGCACCTGCGCCCATCACCAGCAGGACGGCAGTGTCGGCCAGCGCCAGCAGGCCGCTCGCCAATGAGAACCCGGCCCAGCGCCCGCCGAGGTAGGTAGCGCGGCTAAGAGGCAGGGACAAGAGCAGTTCAAGGCCGCGATCGTTCTCGTCGCGCACCATCGCGGTGATCACGAAAGTTGCGGCCAGAAACACAGCGGAAGCGCGCAGCAGCGCGGCCAGCACCGTGTTGCGGATACCTGCGGAGTCGGTCAGGGCCAGCGCATCGATGAAGGCGGCCACGCCCAGCGCGGCCGCGCAGACCGCCAGCCCCACCATGCCCAGGCGACTCTTGAGCGCCTCCAGAAGCGTATAGCGCGCCAGTATCAGCGCCTGGGACAGGCCATGCGGACGTGCGTTCATCGAGGGCTTATTATGCGGCCCAGATGCGCGCCAAGCTCGCTGGCCTCGACAATCTGGCACTCGTGCTTGCCCTGGGCCTGCTCCTGGCCGCAGCGGCGGGGCACGACATGCCGTGGCGGGCGCCGCTGTTCCTGGCCCACCTCGGTGCGGTCCTGTGGTGGCAGCCGCTGGTTCCTGGCGACCGTCGCTTGTCGTGGCGGGCCGGCCTGGTCCTGGCGGCGGCCACGGTCGCGCTGGCGGTGGTTCCGGCCGCCTGGGTTGAACTGGTCTGGACTGCACTTCTCGGCGCGCTGGTCGCCGGGCGCGGATTCGCCGCGCGTAGTGCGGCGCAGCGCCGCCTGCTGGCAACTGCGCTGGTATTCCTCACCGGGCTCATGTTCATGCTGGTGGTGCCTTCGATGCTGCCTGCGGGGCTCGATACAGGCGCATTGCCGCGCGCTGCGGCGATCTGGGTGCTGGTTGCGCTGCTGCTCCTGGTCGCGGTCCTCGCGCTGCGTCAGTTGCGCGCGGGCGCACCGCGCGACTTCGATGTCCTGTACGCGAGCGCAATCCTCTTCGGTTTGCTCCTGGTCGCGTTCTTCGGCATCGCCGTGATGACGCTCACGCAGCGCGGCTATGCGCAAAGCATGGCCATCACCTTGGCTACCGTTGCCGGACTGCTGCTGGCGATCGGCCTGTTGCGCCGTGGCTCGGGCGGTGCCGGAGGAATGCTTGCGATCGGTGTGTCGCGGTACCTGCTTTCCTACAGCCTGCCGCACGAAGTCTGGCTGGATCGGTTGGCCGGGTTCAATCGCGACGAAGCCGACGCACGCAAGTTTTTCGCCGCGGCCATGGCCGCGTTGTGCGAGTCGGGCGTGGTCGTCGGCGTGTGCTGGAGCGGGGCCGGCAGCGAAGGCAGCGCGGGTCTGACCGGACGCCATGTCGAAGCGATCGAATTGCCGGTACCACTGGCTGGCAGTCCGAGCATCCGGCTTGACGTGGCGAGCATGGAGCCGTTCGCGCCGTCGCACCTCTGGCATGTGCGCCTGCTGGCGCGCCTGGCGGTCGAGTTCTACGGCGCCAAGGCGCGCGAAGAGAGGCTGCGTGCGCAGCAATACCTGCGCGCGGTCCACGAGACCGGCGCGCGCGTCACCCACGACGTGAAAAACCTCCTGCAGTCGCTCAAGGGCCTGATTGGGGCGTCCGCGGTTCTGCACGACGATCGCGCCATGCGCGCCTTGATCGAGCGTCAGCTGCCGGTGATCGAGCAGCGCCTTTCCGCCACGCTGAGCAAGCTCGTGTCCCCCGACACGGACAGCCGGCAACTCATTGCGCTGTCGGCCTGGTGGGAGGCACTGGCGCGGCAATACGTTGGCCAAAAAGTCGAGATGACCCCGGCGCAGCTGGAGCTCGACCTGCCCGTTCCGGCGTCGGTATTCGATAGCGCAGCAGACAACTTCCTGCAGAACGCGCTGCAAAAGCGCGCGGCGCATGCGGGCCTGGTGATTCGCGCCAGCCTCGTGGCCCGTGCCGGCGCGGTCGAATTCGCAGTCACCGACGACGGCTCGCCGCTGGCCGCCGGCATCGCCGGCGCGTTGTTCGAGGCCCCGGTGGCGTCGGCCAACGGCTTGGGCATCGGCCTGTACCAGTCGGCGCAGCTGGCGCGCGCTGCCGGCTTCGCAGTGGTACTGGCGGAGAACCGGCCGGGCTGCGTGCGTTTTGCTCTCGTGAGTCGCGCGCCGAGCGCGCTGGGCGCTACTGCAGGCGCACACCAGCCTGGGTGAGCCTGCCGACCAGCAGACCGGCGCCCACGAAGGTCAGTTGATCGTCGAAATTGCACAGCGTCGCGCCGGCGTCGGCGCAGGCAGCCGCGTCTGCGCCGGTGATGATCGGCCGGCTCATGAACGGATTGGCGGTTGCGCGCGGGCCAGGCGCGATCCCGGCGATGAGCGGTGCGTTGAGCGCCTCGTCGGTGCCGCCCGGAGGAGCTGGCAGGGCTGTGCCATCAGTGCCGGTTCCGCCGAGGCGATTCGCGCCATGGGAGACGATCACGAAAGCGGCACCGGCTGTCGCTGGCGGTCCGGCAGACGGTCGCATGAGCCAGCCTGCGCCCGCTGCGCCCGCGGGACAGCCGTTGCGCGCCTGGCAGACCGGGATGTCGCCAGTGTCCGAACTCTCGAAGGTGCAGGCGTTCGGGTTTTGTGCTGTCACCGCGCAGGTCGCGGCGCTGGCGTCGCCGTTGGCGCGCGTGAACTCTGCGCTGACCCGGTAGCGCAGCCGGGTGGCAAAGTAGTCGCCCGGTGTCAGACCCAGGGTTGCCCAGGGCAGGAAACCCTCGTAGATGTTGCCGGCGCAGCCGAAGGTGGCCGGATCGCCGCCACCGCGCTGATCCTCCACGCCGTCACCGGTGCGGTCCGGGCAGGGCAGGCGCCGGTTTGCGACCGCGAAGCCGATCACCGCATCACGCGCGGCGTCCAGGCGCTCCTGGTTGGAACTCGCCTGGGCGATTTGGAACTGCGCGCCGATCGGCCCCAACAGTCCGGCCAGGACCAGGCCGATGATGAGCACGACAATGGCGAGTTCGGCCAGGGTGAAACCAGACGCATTGCGGCATGAGTTCATGGCGACACCGCCAGTACCTTGTCGTTGTAGTCGGAGCGGGTGGGCAGCGAGCTGGCTTCAAAGGCGTTGTTGCCGTCGGCGTTGACTACGCTGTCCAGATAGTCGGCCAGGTTTGCCGAAGGTCGCACCTGTGCCGCGCCCCTGGAAGGCGCGAATGGGGCCGCGGCGATCGGCGCTCCACTGCCGATCACCAGCGCGCGCAGCCCGGTCTGCGTGCCGACGGCAAGGACACCGGCGCCACAGGCCGGGCCAGGCTGGGTGCAGCCGGGCGAGACGGCGTAATAGATCCAGTCGCCCCATGCGTTGTCATTGACTGCGACGTTGTCCTTGAACCAGGAATCAAGCAGCGTATCGAATGCCGCGTGGGTGCAGCGCTGCGCATCGCCAGGGTTGGTCTCGGCCAGGGCCGGGATCAGGCCGCGCATAAGCCCGCTCTGGCATTCGCCACGACCGCTGGCGGCGGCCGGATCGTGCGGCGCGGCGAAAGGAAAGAACGCGTTTGCCGCGAAATAGGCGCGCAGCTTCCCCGCCGCATACTCGGCGACCCGGCGTTCGGCGATTTCCATCAGTTGGTCGATGGTGATGAACTCGATGCGGTCATTGCAATTGTAGGGTTGCGCAAAATTCGGATTGTTCGATTCGACCTTGCCAATCGCACAGCGAATGAACGAAAGTCCGGTTGCGTTTGGCAGGTTTAGCGCCGCGTTGTTGTAGGTGCCTGGCACGCAGGGCGCGACGCAACTTGCCGCGACCGTCACAGTGTCCAGGTAGGCGGCAGCGGTTTGCAGCGGGGCGGTCGGGCGGGTCTGGCCGGGCAGGGCCGGACCAGGGACGATGAAGATCGCTGCCGCGCGACTGGTCACGACATTGCCTTTTTCATCGCGCACCGTGAGCCACGGATACGGCTGCGCAACGCTTCCGCAGTTGGTGCCGCCGAACGCGCTGTAGATCGAGGCGAGCACGCCGGGATTGAGCGCCCGGCAGCGCGTCACGAGATTTGCCGATACCGCGTACCAGGGAATCACGCCGCGCGGGTCGTTGACCGGTTCGCCCGCGTACCGGCCCAGCCCCAGGTCCTGCCATGGCAGCCTACCCAGGCAGCGCAGGTTGGCTGCGTTGTTGGTGGATCCGCCCAGGGGACTGGTCCCCCCGGTGCTGGTCAGGCAGGCGGGATCGACGGTACCGTCATAGTCACCCTCCCACTGGCTGATGTCCGGGGCGGGCAACCTGCCCGGGCTTGAAACCGTGCCGAAAACCACGGCGGCACCGGTACCCTGCATCGACGCGCCGATGATCGCATCGCGCGCGTCGGCCAGCGCCTGCGATGCAGCATCGCCGGTCCTCGGACTACCCGACAGTACCCGCAGACCCATCCAGGCGCCGGCGATGACGATGAGCAGCGCGAAAAGGAGCAGGGTCGCGCCACGGGCGCGACGCAGCGGCGGGCGCGAACTGCGCCGGTTATGGAGTCGGACCAACTGCATGCGGCGATACTGCGCAATTTCCGGGCCAAAGCGGCGCTTAGCGCGGCGTAGGCGTCGGAAGTGGCAGAGGAATTCCCGGGGCGGCGGCGCCCATCGGCGGTGGTGCAGGCGGTGCGACCTGTGCGGGGGGAGGCGCTGTCGGCCCGCTAGCGGCCGCTTTTGCGCGCCGGCCCTGGCCGCGATTTGCCTTGCGCGATGCCTTCACTTTGGGTGCCGCTTCAACCTTCGGAATGTTGGCAGCCAGAAACTGCGCCGGCAGGCCGGTTGCCGCCTTGTCCGAGCGGGGACCGGGCAGGTCGTAGCCTTCGGTCACGGTTCCTGCGTTGAGGTCCACGCGTTGCCCCGGTTTGACATTGATGCTTTGGCCGCCCGGTTGGGTAATGCGCATGGCGCCGCCGGGAAATGTGGCGATGGTGAGCCCGGAGAGTCCCTCGGCAGGCACCGCGCGGCCGTCGATGAAGGGGCGCGGCCTGTGTCCGCTGCGCGCGATGAAGCCGTTGACCGTCAGCGTATTCGGCGCTTCGACGACTTCCGTGACCGAAGTCTTGCCGCGCAGGGTGTCCAGGCGGGCGCGCTCCTCCGGGGTGAAGAAGAGCCGCCCTGCGCGCGGTTCCAGCGCTGGCGGCTCGGTCTGGGCGAGCGCAGGCGCGCACCCCAGGACCATCAGCAGCACGGTGGCGTATCTCACGATCCGGCTCCAGGGGGCCGTGTTGCAGAGGCAGGGGTGGTTGCGGCCGGTTCGGTCGCGGCTTCGGCAGGACGTGCAGCAATCAGCGAAACCCAGTCGAGCTGGCAGTCGCCGGTCAGGTTTGGTTCGCCGTCTCGCCCCTCGTCGCGGCTGGCCGACGCGTTCGCGCGCGGCACGCGACGCAGCGCGCATGACTGGATTTCGGCAAAGCCCATGACCGGCTGCGACAGACGCCGCAACAAGTAGAACAGGTCGCCTTCGTGCAGCAGATCGAATTCGATCTTCACCCGGCTGCCCTCGTAGGCCAGTCCCGCCGCAGGTTCAGGCCGCTCCGGCAGCGGCCCGCGCGGCGCGATCGTGTAAGTCAAGCGGGACGACTTGAGCTCGTCCCGAATCGCGTCCATGCGCTCGATCCAGTCCAGGCGGCGCTCGTCGCCGAACGCACCCAGGCGTTCAAGCACGCGATAACGCGGCAGGAATTCGATAATCTCCTGGCGTTCTGCGTGCGCAGCGGCCAGGTTCGCGGATGCACCCAGGCTGGCGGCCCGCGCTAGCGCCAGTTCAGCTGCCGCTCGACGCTGGTCCAGGTGGAAGTAGTACGCGGTCGCCACGCCGACGATCGCCAGCAAGACTGCCCCGGCGATGCTCCAGCGCAATTGCATGAGGAAATCCCTCACGGCGCCACCTTGCGCACCACGCGCACCGTGAAGCTGGCTGAAGCGGCCTCCGGCTGTGTCCCGCCTGCCGCGATGCCCTCGCCGCTGGTCACATTGCCTGACGATGACAGGTCGAACGGTGCGCGCACAACCTGCACCTGTGATCCGGGAACACCGCGCAGGGCTGCCACGGTGCGCTCTGCGGAAGCGAGCACGCCGCGCGCACCGGCGGTGTCCGCGCGGGCGGTCACCGTCCCGGTCAGGACCGCAATCTCGTAGCGCCCGGCTTCGCCGCCGGGCGCGGGCGCGCCGCCGCGCGTGAGCACCAGCTCCGGCGTGTCGTCGGCACTGGTGCCGCGGATCCAGTCGGAGCGTTCCAGGCTGAACTCCGGCGCCGCGTTGAGCGACCGCGCGATGTCGCCAAGGAGGGTCGCCGGTGCCAGGGTGGTACCGCCCAGTTTTTCCAGCGCCAGGACGCCGGCCTTGATCTGCTCGGCGGAGGCCGGCAGTGGGGGCAGGGTGGCCTTGACGGACTTGAAGTCGCGCTCGTCGCGGGTCGCCTGCTCGAGGAAATGCATCGCGTCTTCGCGCTGGCTGAGCGCGCCGAAATACTGCGCGGTCGCCAAAAGGCAGCTGGCCACCAGGGTTCCCGCACCTGCCGCCCAGAGCGCGCTCCTGGCCTGCCAGAGTCGGTAGGCTTCTTTGAGCCAGGCAGGCGCAAAATCGATGCCGCCGCGCGCGCGCGCTGCCAGCGCCATCCACAGGCCATCGGCGAATCCATCAGAGGCAGCGCTGGCGGCACCGGCACGCCGACAGGCCTCGACCAAATCCATGAAAGAGGCATCAATCGACGCCGGCAGCGCCGAGCTGGACTGCCATAACTCGGCTTCTCCCGGTGGCGTGACCAGAACGAGCGGCAGGCGCTCGTCTCGCGGGAGCAGGCGCAGTCCCCCCAGGTATTGCTGGGTGCGTGTGACTTCAGCCAGGCAGGCGGTGGCGGTCTCCCTGGGCTCGCCGCGCGGGATTGCCGCGAGCCGGGAAAAGCGTGTCTTGCCATCTTCGACCAGCGTCTGGCGCAGACCGGCGCGATTCAGGGTCACGAGCATCGCGCGCCGACCTTCGCCGCGGGTGGTGCCCGCCAGGGCCTGGACCAACTGCGGCGAGAGCGCGGGCGGCGTGACCAGGCGCGCGATCCGCGCGCCGCCGGCGACCAGGGGCGCCAGCCAGTCATTGAGCAGCGGCGCGTTTGTCAGCGCCATCAGGAGCACGCGTTCGTCGCGCCGTCCGTCCTTGACGCGCCCGATCGACTGCACGGTGTGAAACGGCGTGTCGCGATAGATCTGCGCGGCTTTGCGCTCGAGGACCTCGCTGCGTGCCGACCCGCGCAGATAAGGAATGGTGTCCTGGCGGAAATCCTCCTCGATGAGGTCGGTCAAGACCACAAATACCGAACGCCTGTGCGCTGCCGCGTACTTCTGCAAGGCATCGGTCTCCCCGGGTCCGAAGCCGGCCTCGCGCTGCGTGCCGCGGGCGCCGGCTCGATGGCATTCGGCGCCGGCCGTACCAATGGTCAGGACGTGGGTGGAGGGCGAGAACAGGCGCATCACAGCTTGAGTTTGCCGATGGCGTCGTAGATGGGGCCCAGCACCGCAAGCAGCACCCAGCCGATGATGGCCCCGAGAATCACGGTCAGGGTCGGCTCGATCAACGCCTGCACGCGCTCGATCGACTCGCGCACCTCGCGGTTGTAGAAATAGCTGACATTGAGCAGCGAAGCGTCGAGCGCTCCGGTAGCCTCGCCGATCTTGAGCATGCGCAGCACCAGAGGCGGGAACAGCCCCACCGACTGGAACGCAGCCGTGATGTTCTGGCCTTCGCTGATCTGCGCGCCAGCGCGCTTCAACGCATCCGAGACGGCAAGGTTGGCGGCGATGTCCTCGGAAATGCGGATCGCGTCCAAGACCGTGATTCCGGCCGCGTACATCATCGCGAAGGTACTGGCGAAGCGCGACAGAATGATTTTGTGCAGGATCGGGCCGATCATGGGAATGGCCAGCTTGTAGCGGTCCACCGCGAAGGCGAAGTGCGTCGAGGTGCGCACCGCAACGGCAGCCCCCGCAACCGCCAGGAGCGGCAGCAGGAGGATCAGGTACCAGTATTCGCGCAGGAAATTCGACACCGCGACCAGCGCGCGGGTCTGCAGCGGCAGGGTCTGGCCCATGTTCTTGAGGAAAGCCCCGAGTTGCGGGACCAGCACCACCATCAGGAATCCCACGGCGGCCAGCACCACGACGCCGACAAAGGCGGGGTAGAGGATGATCTTCTTGGTGTGCGCAGCCAGTTCGTCCTGCCACTTGAGCATCTCCGAGATGCGCTTGAGCACCTCGCCCAGCTGCCCGGTCTGCTCACCGGCGCGTACCAGGCTTACGAAGATTTCGTCGAAGACGCGCGGATGGTCCTCGAGCGCCTGCGACAGCACCTTGCCGCCCTGGATCGCCTCGATCATGGTGCCGATGACCTCGCGAAAGCGCTGCGATTCCACGCTGTCGCGCAGCTCGGACAGGCCCTCGAGCAGTGGCAGGCCGGTGGAGGTCATCTGCTCCAGGTGGAAACAGAAGGTGATCAGGTCGCGACGCGAGATGCGTCCGCCGCCGAACAGTGAGCGCCGCTCCTCGGCAGCCGGGACCGCGTTGATCAGGTCCAGGCCGATGCGTTTGAGTCGCAGCTCGAGGTCGGGCAGGTTGACCGCTTCGATGCGGCCGGTGACCCGCTTGCCCAGCGTATCGACCGAGCGGTAGGCGTACACACCCATGCGCGCGCCCTCGCGGTCAGGCCGGGCTCATGACCCGACTGGTGAAATCGACCACGCGCGCGACTTCTTCGATGGTCGTGGTACCGTCCAAAACGCGGCGTACCGCGTCTTCGGCCAGCGGGATGAAGCCCTTGGCCAGCGCCAGCTGGGTCAGCTCGCGGGTCGTCGCGCGGCGCGCGACGAGTTCATCAAGATCGAAGTCGAGCTTCAAGATTTCCATGATGGCGATGCGACCGCGATAGCCGCGCATTTCGCAGTGGTCGCAGCCGACCGCGCGATGGATGACCGGCGCCGCATCTGCGGGCAGGCCCATGATGCGGCATTCGACCTCACCGGCGGCGTAGGGTTCCTTGCAGTGCGAGCACAGCCTGCGCACCAGGCGCTGCGCGACGATGCCGACGATATTGCCGGCCATGATGTCGGGCAGGATGCCGATGTCGAGCAGACGCGGGATCGCGCCGATGGCCGAGTTGGTGTGCAGGGTCGAGTAGACCTGGTGACCGGTCATGGCGGCGCGAAAGGCCATCTCGGCGGTGTCGGCGTCGCGGATCTCGCCGACCAGGATCACGTCTGGGTCCTGGCGCATCAGCGAGCGGATGCCGGTGGCGAAGTCGAGCTTGGCGGCCTCGTTGACCGAGGTCTGGCGCACCATGTTCATCGGATACTCGACCGGGTCCTCGAGGGTCATGATGTTGATGCCCTCTGAATTGATGTGGTTCAGGATCGAGTAGAGGGTGGTGGTCTTGCCCGAGCCGGTCGGGCCGGTGACCAGGATGATGCCCTCGGGGCGCGCGATCATGAGACGCAGCAGCCCGAGTTGCGCGTCCTGCAGGCCCAGGTCGTCCATCGGCACCAGGCCGCGCATGCGGTCGAGGATGCGCAGCACGATGTTCTCGCCGTGCGAGGTCGGTTGCGCAGCGACGCGAAAGTCGACCATGCGACCGGTCAGGCTTAAGGAGATGCGGCCGTCCTGCGGGGCGCGCGTCTCGGCGATGTTCATGCCGCTCATGACCTTGATGCGCACCACCATGGCCGGCCAGTACTGCTTGTGCAGGGCGCGGATTTGCCGCAGCACGCCGTCGATGCGATAGCGGATGCGCAGGAAGTTCTGCTCCGGCTCGAAGTGGATGTCGGAGGCGCCCTTCTGCACCGCGTCGGCTAAGAGCGAATCGACCAGGCGCACCACCGGCTGGCTGTATTCCTCGGTCGTGGTGGCGAGGCTCTGCTGGTCGATTTCGCCGGTCTCGATCTCGTTCAGGATGCCGTCGATCGAGAGCTCGTAGCCGAAATACTGGTCGATCGCGCGCGCGATGTCGGACTCGCCCGCCAGTAGAACGGCGATCTCGACAGGCTCGCGCGTGGTCGAGAAGAGCTGCGCGCGCAGTTGATCCAGCGCCACCACGTTGTTGGGGTCGGCGATGGCGACGGTGAAGCGCCGCTCCCGCTGGTTGAATTCCAGCGGGAACATCAGGTGCCGCTTGGCGAAATCGCGCGGGACAGCCTTGATGGCCGCTGGATCGATGATGATGTGTGCTAGGTCGACGCCACGCGCGCCCAGGTTTTCAGAGAGTGCGTCACGCAGCGTGGCTTCGGTGACGAAGCCCAGGGTTTTCAAGGCCTTGCCGAGCGGCTGGTTGGTGCGCTGCTGCTCCTTCAAGGCGATGCGCAGCTGGTCCTCGGAGAGGATGCCGCGCTCGACCAGGATGCGCCCGAGCGGCTTCTGGGTCGCTGCAGGACGCGGCTCGGGGGCGTTCATGGCTGCGCGGCGATTGCAGCCAGGCGGGTGCGAACACGTTCGACGTCGAAGCCGGCGCGCCGCTTCTGCGCCAGGTCCAAAGCGCGCTCGTAGTAAGTCTTCGCCGGACGGCTCTGGTGTAGTTGATCCAGCGCGACGGCCAGGTTGTAGCAGTAGTCCGGATTATCCGGCTCGGCCGCATAGGCGTTGAAATAGGCCTGCTGCGCTTCGGCCCAGCGGCCCTGTGCCGCGAGGCGGTTGCCGAGTGTGAACGAAAGCGGCGCACCTGCGGCCGCGTCGGTCTGCTGCGCGACCAGGCCGCGTACACGACTTTCGTCGACGGCCTGGCCGCCGCCGGCAAGCACGCTCAGCTGCGCCTGCGCAAAGGCATCGCGCGGGTTCAGGTCCAGAACGCGCCGATAGTAGGACTGCGCCTCCTCGGGGCGTCCCGCGCGCGCGGCCAGTGTCGCCATGCCGTAGAGCGCGTCGCGGTTGGTGCGGTCATTGGCAAGGGCGCGTCCGTAGTGATCGCGTGCGGCTGTATCGTTGCCCTCGATCAGCGCCGCGTACCCGGCGTTGACCGCCGGGTCGACGCTGGCCTGGGCCTGATCGCGTGTAATGCGCAGTCCCGTCGGCGCTTCCACCGGCGTGCCGCCCTGCGCGAATGCGCTCGGGGCGGGTGATCGCGGGCCGACCGGCACAGGCGCCTTGGCGGCAGCCGTTGCAGGGCGCGCTGTGGTTGCATCGGGCTCTGTGGCAGCAGGCGTGGCGGCGCGAAACGGCGTCGCAGGCGCTGCCTGCAGCGCATGGGTTGCTGGTGTCGATGCGGCGCCCGCGCTCGTCGCCGGCACTGCCGCAATTGGCGCGACCGCAGCCGGTTCTGCCGGCGCGGAAGAAGCCGGGATCGCAGGAGCCAGCACGGTCGTTGGCGGCGTCTGCGGCGCGGCCCGTACCGGCTCGGACGCGCTCGGAGGTGAGGCGACGGGGCCGGCGGCGAGCGGCTTGGCCGGCGGCGCCGGCGCCGGGCGCAGCTGCCACCAGAAATAGGCAGCCGTGGCAACGCATGCAAGGAGCAGGACTGCGAGCGTCGCGTGGAACGGGCTGATGGTGCGACCGCGCGGCTGCTTGGAGGCGAACACTGCGCGCGCGGCCAGGCGATCCGGGCCCGGCGTACTGGGCGGACCCTGCCGGTCGGCGCGCGGCGCGCCGCTGGGACGCGGATTCGCCACTGGTGAGGCCGTCGCCGCGCCGGGCGCCGGGTTCGCCGGTCGGTCGATAGCTATGGCTTGCGCGGTTTGCGCCGGTGGCGAGAGTGGCTCCAAGGTCAATGAAGAGGCGAAATCCTGCGTTTCGGCCCTGGATGTGGCGGTAGCCACCGGACTCGGGCGCGGCGCAGCGGCACGTGCCTCAAGCCCGAGTTCGGCAGCCAGGTCGCGGACCGCGCCGGGAGACGCGCCAGTACCCGCGTCCCGCTCGTTCTCACCGGTCTTGGCGCGCTCGGCTTTCTTGAGCGCGTCCATGAGTAGGCTCACGGTTTGCCTCGCACCATGGTATCAGCGGGTTGCTTCGCCTGCGGCGCCGGCCGAGGTTTCGCTGCGCAGCCGAATGCGTTCCGGCTCCAGCGGGTTGGCACGCGAGAAAAAGTCCTTCCCCGGCAGCATGTCGCGGTACTCACGGAAATCGCCATCGAGGGTCGGGTCGCGCAGCACGACAGGGCGCAGGAAAATCACCAGTTCCGACTTGCGCTGCTGGTCGCTGCGGTAGCGAAACAGGTCGCCCAGGAAGGGTACCCGGTTCACACCCGGAACGCTGTCTTCAGCACCGCCGCTGGAATCCTGCATCAGGCCGCCCATGATCGCGATCGCCTGGTTCGGGACACGCAGTATGGACTCCATTTCGCGGGTCTGCACCTCGGGCACGGGGTTGACCACGCCGGCGGCGGCCAGCGCCGGGCTCGGGTCGTTGACGTAGCGGATGATGCGCGAGATCGTCGGGCGGATGTTGATCGCCACCGCGTCCTGGTCGTCGATCTGCGGCGTGACCGCCATCACGAAACCGACTGCGACGGTGTTCGGCGATGAGGTGTAGGTGGTGACCGCCGGCGTGCCCAGCGATCCCGGCGTGGTCGTTGCACCGATGGTGAAGTAGACCAGGTTGTTGACGACCTTCAAGATCGCGGTCTGATTGTTGAGCACCGAGAGTTTCGGACTGGAGAGCACGCGCACCTTGCCGAAGGATTCGAGCAGGGTGATGGCGCCGGAGATGTTGCCGATAAGCGATCGCGGATTCAGGTAGCCAATCTGCAGCAGGCCGGACGCGGTGACGCCGGGATTGGTAAGCCCGGAGGTGACCGCATTGACCGCTGCTCCGGGCACCCCGGGTACGGCGCCGCCCGGCAGGGAGTTGGGGCCCGTCGGTTGCACCGTGATCGACGTGCCGCTGGCCCCGCCGGCCTGCAGGCGCTGCCAGTTGATGCCCTGCTGGTAGCTGGAATTCAGTTCAACCTCCACCACGGTCGCCTCGATCATGACCTGGCGGCGCGCGCTGAGCATGACGCGGTCGAGGAACTCCTGAACCCTTTCCTGCTGGCGCTGCGTGGCGTAGACCGAGAGGATGCCTGACTCGCGATTGACGATAGCCGGATTGTTGAGCGAGACCGCTGCGGCTGTGCCGGTCTGCGGAGCACAGTTGATCTGCAGCGGCTGTGTGACCGCGGTCGAACTGGCCGGGGCGATCTGTTGGGCGAGCTGGGACGCGCCGGCACCGGCGCCGGCCACTGCGCGCGCCAGGTTGACGCGGTCTTCCCGCTCGCGCTGCTGCTGGGCGCGCAGCGCGTCGCGCTCCTCCTGGCTGATCACGCGGGTCGCGGCGACCAGCGAGCAGACGTTTTGCGATAGCGAGTCCCAGAAGCGGTTGGCCGACTGGCTGACCACGGTGGTCGAGGAATTGCTGCCGCCGCCGCCAGTCGCGCCGCCGGCGGAAGCGCCCCGGCCGGTGGAGCCGATCTCGGTGGAGACACTCACGTTGATGTCGGCAACTCGCGACATGTTCACGTAATCGATCTTGTACATGCGCAGGAAGGCGGTGTCCGGCAGTACCGAAAGGTTTTGTCCGTCCATCTCCCAGCGGATGTCAGTCTGGCGCGCGACCCGTGTGAGGATCTGCGGCAGGGTCTGGTTGATCGCGTTCATCGTCACGTTGCCGGCAATGCCGGGATGCACATCGACATTGATGCGGGCATCGCGGGCGAGTGCGAACAGCAGTTCACGCACCGGAACGTCGTTGACGACCACGCTGAAGGTTTCAGGGCGCTTGGCCGCCTGCGGCTTGGGCGGCAGCGGTGCGGACAGTAGCGGCGGCGGTATGGCGCCTAGCGGTGCGGCCGGCGCGCTTGCGTTGATGTGCTGAGGCGCAGGTTGGAGCGGCGCCTGCTGGCAGCCTACCAGGCCAAGCGCGATCGCCAACGCGAGCGCGCGTGGCCATGCTGTCGATGCTGTGCTACCCATGCCGAACCCTCCGTCGGCGCCGAGCCGATGCCACCAGTGATCCGCGATACACCTGCACCAGTGTCGAACGAGCGCCACCAGTGCAGGGTGGTGATATTTTTCCAATTTGATGTTATCACATGAAATGTGCGACGCAAATTCATGATTTTCCGGGATTTTAGCTTCTGCGGAACGGTGTCCGCAGCACCTCATGTACCGGTCGCTCGGAACCCGGGGGCTGCGCCGATGCGGGGACGCGGCGAAGCGGCGTCAAATAGCTTGTTGCGATTTTGCAACAATCCTGGATGTCACACCACTATCGCGGCAGTGCCTGGCTGCGAATGTTCGAAAGTGATCGCAGTTGCGGCTTGTTGCTCGCGAACTGGGGGGGCAGGGACTTGGCCGTGGCCAGCGCCTCATCTCGGTTGGCGAAAGTTCCGAGCACAACATGCAGCCGTTGCGCATCGGAATGGCTGCTGCGTGCGCCAAAAATGAAGACACGGTCCAGGGGAACTCCGGGCGGGACTCGGCGCAGCCAATCGTCGAGTTCGCGTGTGCGTACCGGGTCGATGGCCATAAGTTGCAGCGCGTAGGCATCCGCCGGTGCTTCCTTTAACCATGCGTCCGTGGCGGTGAAGCGCGCATCGAGTCTGGGCGTGCGTGACACGGCGCCGACGGCCGCGCCGGGCGGTACGGGGGCGGACTTGGCCGGCGATGCTACAGGTGCGGCTCCAGCCGCATTCGGAGCGTTCGCCGCAACAGCAGCTGGCGCGAGCGCGCCCGTCGGTGCAGTCGAAGGTGCAGACGAAGGTGCAGGTGCAGGTGCCGGTGCCGGTGACGGGCCGGCTGTACTCGGGGGGGCTCCTGTCGCCTGAGCCGGCGCGGAGGGGGTTGCTTCAGGGCGCAGCACGCCGGAAGGGGCTTGCGCCGCGGCCGGCGCGGGCAGAGCTGCCGCGGCCGGCGTAGCGGGAGGCTCGGGAGGGCGGGCCAATGAGGCAGCGGGTGCCGGCGCTGGCGGTCTATCATGCCAGCGCGTGGCGATCATGGTTAGCGCGGCGCCGGCGGCCAGGAGGCCCAGTGCTCCGGCCCACATGACCCAGGGGGATAAGCGTCTTGCGGTCGGCTTGATGAGGCGCGTGAACTCGGAGTCCGCCACGGCAGCCTTGACGTGGCGCGTATTGACCTCGTGTTCGCCGTCCGAGAACGCCGAGAGGAGTGCCTTGTCGGCAAGGATGTTGATGCGCCGGGTCAGGCCCTGCGAGGCCTCGGCGATGTGCCGTACCGCCGTCGCGGCGAAAAGGTTCGGGCCCCTGTAGCCGGCCTGGCGCATGCGAAACATGAGGTAGGTGCCGATGTCGGATCGCACCAGCGGCTCCAGGCGAAAGCTGTGCACGATGCGTTCGCGCAAGGGGCGCATCTGCGGCATGCCCAAAAGGTCGTCCAGCTCCTGCTGGCCGAAGAGCACGATCTGCATGAGCTTTTCGCGCTTGGTTTCCAGATTGGAGAGCAGGCGAATTTCTTCAAGCGTCTCCGGCGCCATCGCGTGCGCCTCGTCGATCAGCACCACGACGCGCCGGCCCTGCCCGTACAAGTCGATCAGATGCTCCTGAAGTACGCGCAGTATCGTGACCGGACGCTCCCCTGGGGCGCTCACGTTGAGGTCGTCGAGAATGGAACGCAGGATTTCGTCGCGACCAAGAGACGGGCTGGAGAGGTAGACGGTCTGCACGTGCGCCGGAAGTCGCTCGATGAGCACGCGGCACAACATGGTTTTGCCGCTACCGACTTCGCCGGTGACCTTGACGATGCCTTCGTCGTTGGTGATCGTGTAGAGCAGCGCCTCGAGGGTCGCGCCGCGATTGGCGCCGTCGAAAAAGAAGTCCGTGTGCGGGGTGATGCGGAATGGCGCTTCGGACAGGCCGAAATGACTCAGGTACATCTAACTTCTCCCCTGCGGGTTGTCGCGCTCCGGTACATCCGCCCCGGCGTTGCGTTCGAGCGCTGCCATGCGCGAATACAGGGTGGTGCGGTTGACGCCGAGAAGCCGCGCAGCCTGGCTGATGTTGCCCGCGGCCAGCTGCATCGCCGCGGCGATGTAGGCGCGCTCCCAGTGCGCCAGGCGCGTGTCGAGATTGAATGCACCGCGTCGCGCGAGTTCGTCGTACGCGGCGCGCGCGACTTCATCGCCGGACGGCGCGGCCGCAAGCGTGGCCCCGGAATCGAATTCAGTCTCGAGTTGTTCGGCCGACAGCACCAGGCCCGGGTAGCGAGTGGCCAGGCGGATGACCACGTTGCGCAGTTCGCGCACATTGCCCGGAAACGGATACTCGAGCCACAGGCGTCGTGCAGGCGCGTCCAACGTGAACTGGCGAGCGTCCTTTTGCGCATACATGGCCGAAAAATGCTCGAGCAGTGCCAGCTTGTCATCGCCCAGGTCGCGCAGCGGCGGCACGCGCAGCGTGAACACGGACAAGCGATGATAAAGGTCGGCGCGAAAGCCCCCGCCGCGCGCGCTGGCGCGCAGGTCGCGGTTGGTGGCAGTGATCACCCGTGCCTGTGAGCGGCGCGACTGCGTTTCGCCAACGCGGTTGTACTCTCCATTCTCGAGTACGCGCAAAAGCTTGGCCTGCAACTCCAGCGGCAATTCGCCGATTTCATCCAGGAACAGGGTGCCATCGCGAGCGTCCTCGAAATAGCCGGCCTTTGCGCCGACGGCGCCGGTGAACGAACCCTTCGCATAGCCGAACAGGGTGGGCTCGACCAACGACGGGGCGATCGCCGCGCAGTTGAGAGCAAGGTAAGGCGCCGCGCCGCGCCCTGACAGGGCGTGCAGCGCGCCGGCCACAACTTCCTTGCCGCTGCCCGATTCGCCTTCGATCAGGACGGGAAAAGGCGAGGTCGCCACCAGGCGTATCTGCGTCTTCAGTCCCAGTATGGGTGCCGATGTGCCGATCAGCGCGGTGAGCGGGTCGGCGACCACGGTGGCCGCGGACTCCGCCTGCCCGGCCGCCAGCGCGTCCTCGAGCACGCGGATCAGTTGCGCCGGGCTTACCGGCTTGGCGACGAATTCGACCGCTCCCAGCGCACGCGCATGTCTGCCGGACGCTTCCGCCGCCTGTCCGGAGAGCACCACGATTTTGGTCTGGGGAGCCAGTGCCAGGAGAGCCGTGGTCAGGCGGTAGCCTTCGTCGGGCAGGTGCGGGGTCGGCGGCAGGCCGAGGTCAATCAGCGCCAGCGGCGGAGGTTCGGGAAGGGCGCGCAACAGGGCAATCGCATCTGCGCGCGTCGTAGCGCTCTGGATGTGAAAACGGTGGCCCAGGGCGAGGCTCAGGGTTTCGACGATCAGCGGGTCGTCGTCAACCAGAAGGACGCTCGGACGAGGCGTCAGGCTCATGGCTGGTGCGCTGCGATTGACTCGCCGATGGTCGCGAGGAACGCGCTTTCAAGGTTTGACGCGCCGCTTTGTTGCACCAGATCGAGCGGCGCGCCGAGATAGCGCAGCTGGCCGCCGTGCAGCACCGCCAGCCGTTCGCAGATTTCCTCGATGTCGGCCAGCGCGTGCGAGGTGAAGAAGAGCGTGCGTCCCTTGCCGCGCCACTCGGAGAGCAGGTGTTTGACCCGTGCGCGCGCTTTGGGGTCGAGCCCGCTCATCGGCTCGTCCAGGATCAGGAGGTCGCAATCGGCCATGAAGCAGGCAGCGAGCCCCAGCTTTTGCGTCATTCCCTTGGAATAGTCGCGCACCGGTTTGGCCAGCGCTGCAGTGTCGAGATCGAGTCGATCGAGCATGCGGCGCGCTGCTTCGTCGTCGTAGGCGCCGCCGCGCAGCCCGGCCATCATGCCGAGGAACTCGCGACCGTTGAGGTAGTGCGGCGGCATGAATCGCTCAGGCAGATAGGCCAGGCGCGCGCGCGCGCTATGCAGGCCTGCGACAACGCCGAAAATCGAGATCTCTCCCGCGTCCGGTGCGGTCAGGTCGAGAAGGCATTTGATCAGCGTTGTCTTGCCTGCGCCGTTGACCCCGGCCAAGCCGAAGGATTCGCCTGGCATCACCTCGAAAGACACCTCTGCGAGTGCGGCATGTTCGCCATAGCGCTTGGCGACCCCGGCAAATCGCAGCGCTGCCTGCGCGCGGCTGTCGCTCACGCGGTGCAAGGGTTGGTCATGATCGACATGCCGTCACTATAGCGGAAGCCCGCGTCGCATTTTTCGGGCCACAAGCGGGCTGCTACACTTCGGCGCTGCTGCTATCTACCGACGACCGCCCCGGTGCCTGACTCTTCGCCCTTTGTCTCGATGGAGGGCGTTTCCTTCGCATATCCCACGCTGACCGGCGCCCTTGGGCGCCAGATCCTGTCTGGGGTGGACTTTACCGTCGGACGCGGCCAACTGGTCGCGTTGATGGGCGGATCTGGCTCCGGCAAGACCACCGTGCTGCGCCTCCTGGGAGGCCAGGTGCGCCCTCAAGCAGGTACGGTCAGTGTCGATGGCAAGAACGTCCATGAACAGGATCGCAAGGGTTTGTACGACCTGCGCCGGCGCATGGGCATGCTGTTCCAGTTCGGCGCGCTTTTCACCGACATGAGCGTGTTTGACAACGTCGCCTTTCCGCTGCGCGAGCACACCGCGCTGCCCGAGTCGGCGATCCGCGATCTGGTGCTCATGAAGCTCGACGCGGTCGGCTTGCGCGGGGCGCATGCGCTCATGCCGTCGGAGATATCCGGGGGCATGTCGCGCCGCGTTGCGCTGGCACGTGCCATCGCGCTCGATCCGGGGCTGGTCATGTATGACGAACCGTTCGCGGGGCTCGACCCGATTTCCTTGGGGATCACCGCGCGGCTCATCCGCCGGCTCAACGACGCCCTGGGCGCGGCGTCGATCATCGTCACTCACGACGTGCACGAGTCGCTGGCGATTGTCGACTACGTGTACTTTCTTGCCGAGGGACGCATAGTCGCGCGCGGCACACCGGACGAAATCCGTGCCTCCGAGGCGCCGTATGTGCGCCAGTTCATCGCCGGCAGTCCGGAAGGCCCGGTGCGCTTTCATTACCCCGCGCCTGACTACGCGGCTGACCTGGGACTGTCCCGATGATCGCACTGGCACGCCGGATAGGGCATGCCAGCATCGACGGCGTGGCCAAGCTCGGCTACGCCACGCGCCTGTTCCTGATCCTCCTGGGTGCTTGCGGCACCGCGTTGCGGCGTTTTCGCCTGACCGTGGCGCAGATCCATTTCATCGGCAACTATTCGCTCATCATCATCGCGGTTTCGGGCCTGTTCGTCGGTTTCGTGCTCGGGTTGCAGGGCTACAACACCTTGCAGCGCTACGGATCGGAGCAGGCGTTGGGCCTGCTTGTGGCCCTGTCGCTGGTGCGCGAACTCGGGCCGGTGGTCACAGCGCTCCTCTTCGCCGGGCGCGCCGGGACCTCGATTGCGGCCGAGATCGGCCTCATGAAGGCGGGCGAGCAGCTTGCGGCGATGGAGATGATGGCGGTTTCGCCAGTCTCGCGCGTGCTGGCGCCGCGCTTTCTTGCGGGCGTGATCGCGATGCCGCTCCTGGCGGCGATTTTCTCGGCCGTCGGTGTGTTTGGCGGTTACGTCGTCGGCGTGGTCCTGATCGGCGTCGACGAAGGGGCATTCTGGAGCCAGATGCAAAATGGCGTCGACTGGCTGGAGGACGTCGGCAACGGGGTGGTCAAGAGCGTGGTGTTCGGCATCGCTGTCACGTTCATCGCCGTCTTCGAAGGATATGATTGCCAGCCGACTCCGGAAGGGGTGTCGCACGCCACCACGCGCACCGTCGTCACCTCTTCGCTGGTGGTGCTGGCACTGGATTTCATCCTCACCGCGTTGATGTTCAGCGCCACCTGATCGACGCCATGGAAAGCCTCATATGAATCGCAAATTGACCGACTTGTGGGTGGGCCTGTTCGTCATGGCTGGATTTGCCGCGATCCTGGTGCTCGCGCTGAAAGCCGGAAATCTGGCCGCTTTCAGCTTTTCCGAGACGTATCAAGTGCTTGCGAAGTTTGATAACATCGGTGGCTTGAAGGCTAGGGCGCCGGTCAAGAGCGCCGGGGTGGTAGTGGGCCGGGTGGTCAAGATCGCCTTTGACGATCAGACCTACGAGGCGGTGGTGACGCTGGCGCTTGATAAGCGTTTTTCGTTTCCGCAGGACACTTCGGCCAAGATTCTTACCGCCGGTTTGCTGGGTGAGCAGTATTTGGGGCTGGAAGCAGGTGGCGACAGCAAGAAGCTGGCTGATGGCGGGCGCATCAAGTCCACCCAGTCGGCGATGGTGCTGGAGAACCTGATCGGCCAGCTGGTGTTCAACAAGGCTGCGGAAGGCAAGAGCGACAACAAATGATCATGCTCGACAAGCTCAAAGGCCTGCTGCTGGCGCTTTTGATCGCCTGCTGCGCAGGTGGCTGTGCGACCAGTGGCACGCCGGGAGATCCCTTTGAAGGGTTCAACCGCGCCATGTTCGGCTTCAACGAGGGAGTCGACAAAGCTGTACTACAACCAGTTGCCAAGGGGTACAAGACGGTTGTCCCCGAGCCGGCGCGCGAATGCGTCGGCAATGTGTTCGCCAACATCAACGACATCTTCGTCGGTTTGAACAGCTTACTGCAAGGCAAGTTCGGAGATGCGGTGTCGGATGTCTGCCGCGTTGTCGTCAACACCACGGTCGGCCTGTTGGGTTGTTTCGACGTGGCTTCCAAGCTGGGCCTGGAAAAGCACGACCGCGATTTCGGCCAGACTTTCGGCAAGTGGGGCTTCGGCCCCGGCCCCTACCTGGTATTGCCCTTCCTCGGCCCGCAGACGGTCCGTGAAGGCATCGGAACCCTGATCTATACCAACCTCGATCCGGTGTGGGCGGATCACGTGCGCACCCGCAACGTGCTGTATTCGCTGCGCGCGGTCAATCGGCGCGCCGAACTGCTCGAGGCCGGCAACGTTCTCGAGGAAGCCGCGCTGGACAAGTACTCTTTTGTACGTGATGCCTACCTGCAGCGGCGCCAGGGGATGATTGACAACGACAATCGCACCAGTGCATTGCGGGTTCCGTCCGCGGTCGCGCTCAACGCTGCCGAGTCCCTGCCGCGGCGTCTGCCGGCCAACATCTGGGTAGATGCGGCCAACCAGCGGGTTGCCCAGCGTGCCGAGGCACTGGTTCTGCCGGCGCCGCGCACCGAAGCGCCTCGTCAAGCCTTGGCCGGAATCGTCGTGCGGGAGTTCTAGCAACGATGCACGCGGTTCTGCGCGCCCTGATTCTGGGCGTCCTCCTGGTTTGCGGGCCGGTCGCGGCGATGGCTGCCGAAGGCCCGGATGTCGTAATCAAGCGCGCGGTCGACGAGGCGGCTGCAGCGCTTCTCGCCGACCGTGAAATCCAGGCGGGCAACCGGCAAAAGCTCAACGCGCTGGTTGAAGCCAAGATCGTTCCCTACCTCAACTTCCAGCGCATGACCCAGGCGGCGGTCGGACGCCACTGGGCGCGTGCGACACCTGAGCAGCAGCAATCCCTGGTGCGCGAGTTCAAGGCACTCCTGACCAACACGTACGCTGGCGCGTTTACCGCGTATCGGGCCGACACGGTAATCGAGTATCGTCCGCTGCGCATGCAGCCCGGCGACAACGAGGCGGTGGTACGCTCATCGGTCAAGGCACGCAATGGCGAACCAATCCAGCTGGACTACTACGTCGAGCGCATAGACGGCGCCTGGAAAGTGGTCGACATCAATGTTCTCGGAGCGCGCCTGGTGCAGACCTTCCAGGGACAGTTCAACTCCGAAATCTCCGCCAACGGCATCGACGGACTGATCAAGGCGCTGGGTGCCAAGAATCGCGCCGTCGAAGCACGCAGCCGTTCCTGATGAGCTTCGAGGTTCCGGCACGGGTGCGAATCGACGATGCCGCGGCACTGGTCGAACGCGGACGCGCCGCGGTGCTTGCTGGAGAAGCGACGATCGACCTTGCTCGGGCGGTCGATTTCGATTCCAGCCTCATCGCCTGCCTGATCGACTGGAAGCGCCACGCGCTGTCCAGCCGGGGCGAGCTGGCGCTCATCAATGTGCCGGCAGGTCTACGCAGCATCGCCGGCCTGTACGGCGTCGAATCGACCCTGTTCGGCTAGGGCGCAGTCCAGGGCGGTGCCTGCCTGCGTTCTGGCAGAAAATATCTCATTTCAACCCGTTGTATTTCATGATTGACGTTTTTCGCCACGGCTTTTTCGAGCAGAGTGACGTTCCTCTTCGGCTGTCGCTGACAGTCTCCAGCGGAATCGTGGCAGCGTCGAGCGGGGCGCCAAGCACGCATTAGTGTTGGCGGTTACAGGAATCGTCAACTACCAAGGATTGCAAAAGCATGGACATGATCACTCCCGAGTACGTTCGTTCCCTTATCGCGCAAGGGCTCGCCTGCGATCACCTTGAGGTCGACGGAGATGGCGCGCATTTCGATGCTGTCATCGTCAGCCCCGCCTTCGAAGGCAAGTCGCGTGTGGCGCGCCACCAGTTGGTCAACCGTGCGCTCGGTACCAAGATGGGCAACGAAATTCATGCGCTTTCGATGAAGACCCTCACTCCTGCCGAGTGGGCGGCGCGCTAGCGCCGCGGCGACATGGACAAGCTGGTCATCGAGGGTGGTGCTCGCCTTGCCGGCGAGATCGCGATCTCGGGCGCCAAGAACGCCGCCTTGCCGATTCTTTGCGCGAGCATCCTCTCGCGTGAGCCACTCGCGCTCGCCAACGTGCCGGCGCTCAATGACGTCGTGACCATGCGCCGGCTGCTCGTGCGCATGGGCGTGGAGTTGCACGCTGAAGATGGCAGGGTCGTGGCCGACGCCAGCCGTCTGACCACACCGGAGGCGCCCTATGACCTGGTCAAGACCATGCGTGCGGCGATCCTGGTGCTCGGACCGTTGCTGGCACGCTGCGGCGAGGCACGCGTATCGCTGCCCGGCGGTTGCGCGATCGGCGCGCGACCGGTCGACCAGCACATCAAGGGACTGGCCGCGATGGGCGCCGAGATCAGCGTGGAGCACGGCTATATCGTGGCGCGTGCCGCGCGCTTGAGGGGAACACACCTTGTCACCGATCTGGTGACGGTGACCGGCACCGAGAACCTCATGATGGCGGCGACGCTGGCCGAAGGCGAGACCGTGATCGAGAACGCGGCGCGCGAGCCGGAAGTCGTCGACCTGGCCAACTGCCTGGTGCGCATGGGTGCGCGCATCAGCGGTGCCGGCAGCGACCGCATCATCGTCAACGGCGTCGCGGCTCTGCACTCCGCGCATCATCGCGTGATGGCGGATCGCATCGAGACCGGTACATTCCTGACCGCGGTCGCAGCGGCCGGCGGTGATGTCATGCTTTCCGGAGCCGAGGCCGGAACCCTCGATGCCGTGCTCGCCAAACTCGCCGAGGCCGGGGTGCGCTGCGAAACAAGCGGTGCCGGGATCCGTGTGCGTGCCGCGGGTCGCCCGCGTGCGGTCAATCTGCGCACCGCGCCGTATCCCGGATTCCCGACTGACATGCAGGCGCAGTTCATGGCATTGAACTGCGTGGCTGAAGGCACCGGCGTGATCACGGAAACCATTTTCGAGAACCGCTTCATGCATGCGCAGGAGTTGCTGCGCCTGGGCGCTGATATCGAGATCGAGGGTAATACCGCGATCGTCAAGGGTGTGCCGAGGCTTACCGGTGCTACCGTGATGGCCACCGATCTGCGCGCTTCCGCCTCGCTGGTGGTGGCGGGACTGATCGCCGAGGGTGAGACAGTGATCGACCGGATCTACCACCTGGACCGCGGTTATGAGGCCCTGGAAACCAAGCTCTCGGCCGTCGGGGCGCGGGTGACACGGCGGAATTGAGGCGGCGGCGGGGCGCATGCGCAGCCTGCGCGCCTGCGGCGCGGGTGCCTGCTGGCGAAACGTTACACCTTAAGAGGTAAAATCACGGTTTTGCTGAAGAACCGACGTGATTACCCTTGCTCTTTCCAAGGGGCGGATTTTCGAAGAGACCGAGCCGTTGCTCAAGGCAGCCGGCATCCGGGTCGCCGATGACCCGGAGGCTTCGCGCAAGCTGATTCTGGCAACCGACCAAGCCGACCTGCGCATCATCATTGTGCGCGCCTCCGATGTTCCGACCTACGTGCAGTACGGTGCCGCCGACCTGGGCGTGGCAGGCCTCGACACGTTGCTCGAGCACGACGCCAAGAACGGTAGCGACGGCCTGTATCGGCCGCTTGATCTGGGTATCGGCCGTTGTCGCATGATGGTCGCGGTCCATGAGGAGTTCGACTACGAGAACGCGGTGCGTCGCGGCGCGCGCATACGCGTCGCGACCAAGTACGTGAGCGCGGCGCGCGAGCATTTCGCGGCCAAGGGCATGCACGTCGACTTGATCAAACTCTATGGTTCGATGGAGTTGGCGCCGCTGGTGGGCCTGGCCGAGGCCATCGTCGACCTGGTCTCGACCGGAGCGACACTCAAGGCCAATCGCCTGCGCGCGGTGGAGGAAATCCGCGCTATCTCGTCGCGCCTGATCGTGAACCAAGCGGCGCTCAAGACCAAACGTCCGGCCGTCCAGACACTGATTGACGCGTTTGAAGCGGCGGCGCGATGACCGGACTGATCCGGCGCCTGGACGCGTCGCACGCACGTTTCACCGAAGAACTGGCGTCGCTGCTTGACCGCGAGAGTGCGGGCGATGCGGCGATCGAAGCCGCGGTGCAGGGTATCCTCGCCGACGTGCGGGCCCGCGGCGATGCCGCGGTCCTCGAGGCGACGGCGCGCTTTGACGATGTGCGCGCGACGACCATCGCCGAATTGACGATCTCCGGCGCGGAGATTGCCGCTGCCCTGCAAAGCATCGGCGCCGCCGAGCGCGATGCGTTGCAGGCCGCTGCCGAGCGTATTCGCACCTTCCACGAGCGCCAGTGTGCCCCTGGCCTGCGCTATCGCGAGACCGATGGCACCGAACTCGGCTGGCAGGTCACGCCACTGGACCGGGTCGGGCTATACGTCCCGGGTGGCAAGGCGGCATACCCCAGTTCGCTTCTCATGAACGCGATCCCGGCCAGGGTCGCAGGCGTACGCGAGCTGGTGATGGTTTCGCCGACCCCGCGCGGCGAACGCAATCCGCTGGTGCTGGCCGCGGCGGCGATCGCCGGGGTCGATACGATCTATACCATCGGCGGGGCGCAGGCCGTAGGAGCGCTCGCCTACGGCACTGCATCGATCGCACCGGTGGACAAGATCGTTGGACCCGGCAATGCCTATGTCGCCGAGGCCAAGCGCCGTGTCTTCGGCAAGGTCGGCATCGACATGATTGCCGGACCCTCCGAGATCCTCGTCATCGCCGACGGCAGCACCGATCCCGACTGGATAGCCCTGGACCTTTTCAGCCAGGCCGAACACGACGAGATGGCGCAGGCGATCCTGATCAGCCCGGACACGGCCTATCTCGATCGTGTCCAGGCGTCGATCGCGCGGCTCATTGACACGCTGCCAAGGCGACAGATCATCGCCGCCTCCCTGGCCGGGCGTGGCGCATTGATCCTGTCACGCAACCTCGCGCACGCCTGCGAGATCGCCAATTTCATCGCCGCCGAGCACCTCGAATTGTCGGTAGCCGATCCCGAGGCGCTCCTGCCCCTGATTCGTCACGCCGGCGCGATTTTCCTTGGAGCCCACTCCAGCGAGTCGCTGGGCGATTACTGCGCGGGGCCCAACCATGTCCTGCCGACGTCGCGCACAGCGCGCTTTTCCTCGCCACTCGGGGTCTACGATTTTCAGAAGCGCTCGAGCCTGATCAAGGTGTCGCGCCAGGGGGCCACGGTGCTGGGGCGCATCGCTTCCACGCTGGCACATGGAGAAGGTCTTGACGCGCATGCGCGCGCCGCAGAGGTCCGATTGTGAATCCCGTCGAAGCTGTCATCCGCCCGGAAATCCGCGCCATGGCGACCTACCCGGTGTCCGACGCCACCGGAATGATCAAGCTTGACGCCATGGAGAGTCCGTATCGCCTGCCTGACGACCTGGCGCGCGAGATCGGTGCGACTGTCACGGGGCTCGCCCTGAATCGTTATCCGGTGCCGTCGCTTTCCCGATTGCGCCAGCTGATTCGCGAAAAGATGGGTGTGCCGGCGGGATTCGATGTGTTGTGCGGCAACGGTTCGGACGAGTGCATCCAGTACATCACAGCGGCCTGCGCCCGCGAGGGGGCCGTGGTCATGGCGCCGGCGCCGTCGTTCGTGATGTTCCAGATGCATGCGTTTTTCTACCGCCTGAAATTCGTCGGAGTGCCGCTCAAGCCGGATTTCGCGCTCGACATCGATGCATTTCTCGCCGCCATCGAAGAGCACCGGCCGGCGCTGATCTGGCTGGCCTATCCGAACAACCCGACCGGCAGCCCCTATTCGCACGCCGAGGTCGAGCGCATCGTGCGCGCCGCGCCGGGCTTGGTCGTCATCGACGAGGCCTACCAGCCCTACGCCGGTGACAGCTTCATGCGCCGCCTGCCCGATTTCAAGAATCTCGCCGTCATGCGCACGGTTTCCAAGATCAGCATGGCTGGCGTGCGCCTGGGCTATGTCGCTGCCAGCCCCGAGTGGCTGGTCGAATTTGACAAGGCCCGCGCGCCATACAACATCGGTGTCCTGGCCGAAGCCGTGGCGATCAAGATCCTCGAGAACAAGCACATCATCGACGCACTGGCGGCGCAGGTGCTCGCCGAGCGGCCGGTCGTGCAGGCCGGGCTGGCGAAAATCAAGGGCGTGACGCAGTTCCCGAGTGCCGCCAATTTCGTCTGCGTGCGCATCGAGGGGCCGCCCGGCAGCGGCACGGCGGCGTACCAAACGATGAAGGCCGATGGTGTGCTGGTGCGCAATTTTGACGGCGGCCATCCGCTGATGGCCAATTGCCTGCGCCTTTCGATCGGCACGCCTGAAGAGAATCGTGCCATGCTGGCGGCGCTGGAAAACGCGCTAAAGTAAACCGCCATGTGCGTTCCGGTGCTCTGCTCACAGTAACCGTCGCAGGCGGATTGATCCCATGAGACAAGCTGAAATCGTTCGCAACACAAAGGAAACGCAGATTCGCGTTCGCCTCGACCTGGACGGCACCGGACGTGCCGCCTTCGTCACCGGCGTGCCTTTTCTCGACCACATGCTCGACCAGATTGCGCGCCATGGCCTGATTGATCTGGACATCGAGGCCACGGGCGATTTGCACATTGACGCGCACCATACCGTCGAGGACATCGGCATCACGCTGGGCCAGGCATTCGCGAAGGCCGCCGGCGACAAGAAGGGCCTGAGGCGCTACGGCCATGCCTATGTGCCTCTGGACGAAGCCTTGTCGCGTGTCGTGATCGACCTCTCCGGGCGGCCAGGCCTTGAGTTCAACGTTCCGTTCAAGCGTGCCATGATCGGCGGCTTCGACGTAGATCTCGCCCACGAGTTCTTCCAGGGCTTCGTCAATCACGCGCTGGTGACCCTGCACGTCGACAACCTGGCCGGCGAGAACGCACACCACCAGTGCGAAACCGTGTTCAAGGCCTTCGGCCGTGCCCTGCGCATGGCCTGCGAGGTCGATGCGCGGGCCGCAGACAGCATTCCCTCGACCAAGGGCTCGCTCTAAACTTCTCCCGGGTGTCGCTGCAGGCAGGCGACAGGAACGACATGCAAACCGTCGCTGTCATCGATTACGGCATGGGCAATCTGCGCTCGGTATCCAAGGCGATCGAGCACGTCGCGCCGGATGCACGTGTGCTTGTTACCGGCGATCCGCAGCAGATCGGCGCCGCTGATCGCGTCGTTTTCCCGGGCCAGGGGGCGATGCCCGACTGCATGCGCGAAATGTCAGCCTCGGGACTGCGCGAAGCGATTCTTGCGGCAGCCGCGAACAAGCCCTTCCTGGGAATATGCATCGGCATGCAGATGCTGTTCGATTCCAGCGAGGAAGGCCAGACGCCCGGGCTGGGGCTGTTCAGTGGCCGGGTGGCGCGTTTCCGGCACGGCATGCGTGGTCCGGATGGCGCGCTCCTCAAGGTGCCGCACATGGGATGGAACCAGGTGCGCCAGGCGCGCCCGCACGCGCTCTGGTCCGGCATCGACGATGACAGCCGCTTCTATTTTGTGCATAGCTATCATCCGGACCAGGTGGCCGCAAGCGTGGTGGCCGGCAGCGCAGAGTATGGGATACACTTTACATGCGCGATTGCGCGTGACAACCTGTTCGGCGTACAGTTTCACCCTGAGAAGAGTCACACCACCGGCCTGCGCCTGTTTTCGAACTTCGTCGCATGGAATCCGTGATTGCTTTCCCTATCGGCCCCGGCGCCACCGGCCGCTTGCCTGGCGCAGCATGTCCATGCTGATCATTCCCGCAATCGACTTGAAAGACGGCCGCTGCGTCCGCTTGAAGCAGGGCGAGATGGACGACGCGACGGTATTTGCCGAGGATCCGGCGGCGATGGCCGCGCATTGGAAGGTGCAGGGTGCCAAGCGCCTGCACGTGGTTGACCTGAATGGCGCATTTGCCGGCAAGCCCAAGAACGAAGCGGCGATTCGCAGAATCGTCGCCGCTGCTGGCGACGAACTGCCGGTGCAACTGGGCGGTGGCATCCGTGACCTTGATACGGTGGAGCGCTGCCTCGACGATGGCCTGTCCTGGGTCATCATCGGCACCGCTGCGGTCAAGAACCCGGGCTTTTTGCACGATGCCTGCGGCGCGTTCCCGGGGCACATCATCGTCGGCCTGGATGCGCGCGACGGCAAGGTCGCAACCGACGGCTGGAGCAAGCTGACCGGACACGATGTGATCGATCTGGCGAAGAAATTCCAGGACTACGGCGCCGAGGCGATCATCTACACCGATATCGGCCGCGATGGCATGCTGACCGGAATCAATATCGAGGCGACGCAGCGCCTGGCGGAGGCGGTGAGCATTCCCGTGATCGCCTCGGGCGGTTTTTCCAGTCTGAAGGACATCAAGTCCCTGAAGGGGCTCGAGGGCGACGGCGTGACAGGTGTCATCGCCGGCCGCGCCATCTACGACGGCACGCTGGATTTCAGGAAGGCACTTGCCGAAGCCGCCAAATAGCGGCGCGCGGCAATTTCCATAGCGCGCTGCGCAGTATCATTCGAGTGCCGCGGGATTTTCGTGGCCTTCCGCTTCCCCCATGCTCGCCAAGCGCATCATCCCCTGTCTCGACGTCACCGCCGGCCGTGTGGTGAAGGGCGTCAATTTCGTTGCACTGAGAGACGCCGGTGACCCGGTCGAGATCGCGCGGCGCTACGACGAGCAAGGCGCCGACGAACTGACCTTTCTGGACATCACGGCATCCTCCGATGACCGCGACCTGATTCTGCACATCATCGAGGCGGTTGCAGCGCAGGTGTTCATCCCGCTCACCGTCGGGGGCGGGGTGCGCCAGGTTGGCGATGTGCGGCGCCTGCTCAACGCCGGGGCGGACAAGATCAGCATCAACACCAGCGCCGTCACCAATCCGCAGCTGGTGGCCGAGGCGTCCGGGCGCTACGGCGCGCAGTGCATCGTCGTGGCGATCGATGCCAAGGCGGCCGGCCCCGGTGCCTGGCATGTCTACACCCATGGTGGACGCAATGACACCGGCCTGGATGCGGTCGATTGGGCGCGCCGCGTCGAGGCGCTGGGCGCTGGCGAAATCCTTCTCACCAGCATGGATCGCGACGGCACGCGTTCGGGCTTCGACCTGGCACTGACGAGGGCGGTGGCCGATGCTGTATCGATTCCGGTGATCGCCTCGGGCGGGGTGGGTTCGCTCGACGACCTGGCCGACGGGGTGACCGTGGGCCACGCCGACGCGGTACTCGCGGCGAGCATTTTTCATTATGGTGAATTCACTGTCGGACAGGCCAAGGCGCGCTTAGCCGAGCGCGGTGTGGAGGTGCGCCTGTGAGCGCGCAAACTGGCGCTGCGCCGTCTGCCCCCGCCTGGCTAAACGAGGTGGTCTTCGACGACCGAGGCCTCGTCCCCGCCATTGCCCAGGAGGTCGGCAGCGGCAGTGTCCTGATGGTCGCATGGATGAACCGCGAAGCGCTCGGATTGACTGTGTCATCCGGCCTTGCCGTGTATTTCTCGCGCTCGCGCGGGAAACTGTGGAAAAAGGGCGAAGAGTCCGGGCACCGTCAGCGTGTCGTCGACGTGCGCCTTGACTGCGATGGCGACGTCGTTCTCCTCACCGTCGAACAGCAGGGCGGCATTGCCTGCCATACCGGCCGGCACGACTGCTTCTTCCGCAAGCTCGAGAACGGCGAATGGAAGGTGACCGCGCCGGTGTTGCGCGACCCGGCGGAGATTTATCGCAAATGAGTGACTCGGTGCTCAAGCGACTGGCCGCGATGGTATCTGCGCGACGCGGCGCGGACCCCGACAAGTCCTATGTCGCCCGGCTCCTGGCGCGCGGTGAAGACGCAATCCTGAAAAAGATCGGCGAGGAAGCCACCGAGGCAGTCATGGCCTGCAAGGACGGAGCGCCCGAACGCATCGTCGCCGAATTCGCCGACCTGTGGTTTCACAGTCTGATTGCCCTGGAACACTACGGACTCACGCCAGACCTTGTACTGGATGAACTGGCCCGGCGCGAGGGTTTGTCAGGGCTCGACGAAAAGGCGGCGCGCAAGGACGCAGCGCGTTCCGTCGGCGAATCCGGCGCATAAGCCAGCGACCCATCTCCCGATTTCCGGCGCATCTGGAACCTTCATGCATACCGATCCCGACTGCCTGTTTTGCAAGATCATCGACGGCCGCATTCCTTCGCGCAAGATCTTCGAGGATGACGAACTGTTCGCTTTCCACGACATCAACCCGGCTGCCCCGGTTCATTTCCTGATCGTTCCTCGCGAGCACATCGAATCTCTGGCCTTTACCGCCGAGCATCATCAGGCGCTGCTTGGTAGAATGATGTTGTTGGCGGCACGGCTCGCACCTGCGCATGGGGCGAATCCGGGGCGCGAGGGCGGATTTCGCGTCGCCATCAACAACGGCCGCGAAGGCGGCCAGGAAGTGTTGCACCTGCACATGCATGTGATGGGCGGTCCGCGGCCTTGGCGGCGCGGTTGACCGTCTTCCGTCCCTGCAGGGCATAGAACGTGGCCAAGAAACAATAAGAACCGACGCTGCGGTCCTGCCGAACCAACCGATTCAAGGAGACCGTTCCATGGGTTCATTTTCCATCTGGCATTGGCTGATCGTCCTGGTCATCGTGATGCTCGTTTTCGGCACCAAGAAGTTGCGCAACATGGGAGCCGACTTGGGCGGCGCCGTCAAGGGTTTCAAGGACGGCATGAAGGAAGGTCAGGCGACGGCCGACGCTGCCAAGGCAGCTGCGGCCGAGCCGGGCAAGGTCGGGCAGACCATCGACGTCAAGCCCGAAGAGAAGTCCAGGGTCTGAAGCAAGGCGTCCGGCCGGCATTGCGCCGGCCCCTGGATCGCGGCTCCTGGCTGTCGATCCTGAGCCATTAATTTTCCAAGAGTCCCGCCATGTTCGACATCGGCTTTTCCGAGATGATGGTCATCGGTGTGGTGGCATTGCTGGTCATCGGGCCGGAAAAGTTGCCGCGCGTTGCTCGCACCATCGGCGCCCTCATGGGACGCGCGCAGCGCTATGTCGCCGATGTGAAGGCCGATATCAACCGCGAGATAGAACTCGACGAGTTGAAAAAGCTCAAGACCAGCGTCAGCGAGGCGGCGGCCACCATCGAGTCGTCGGTGCGCGAGACCGTTTCCGGCTTCGAAGCCCAGGCCAGCGAGATCAACAACCTGGCCAACGGTGTCCTGTCCGCGGACGGCAGTACGCCGTCAACACCCGCGGGCGAGTCCGCGCAAGGCGGTCCTGTCGCACCAGCCGCGCTGGCCGATACGTCCTCGACCGCAGCGTCCGGCAGCCCGCCTGTAGCCGGGTCGCCTTCGGTGCAGGCTTCGCTTGCCCTGGACGACCCGGCGCAGCCGGTGCTGAAGGCCTGATAGGGATGGCGCCTGCATGAGCGAATCGGCCGAAGGCGGCAAGGAAGACAGCTTTATCTCGCATCTGGTGGAGTTGCGCGATCGGCTGTTGCGCAGCGTGATCGTGTTTCTGGTGCTCTTTGTGTTCGCATTTTTCGTCTGGCCCAAGGCCGGGCCGGTCTACGATTTCCTTGCGCTGCCCCTGATCAAGTCCCTCCCCGAAGGGACCAAGATGATCGCCACCTCGGTAATCTCGCCATTCCTCGTGCCACTCAAGGTGACGGCCATGCTTGCCTTCGTGGTCGGCCTGCCGTTCTATCTCTATCAGGCGTGGGCCTTCGTGGCGCCCGGCCTCTACAGCCACGAAAAACGCCTGGCCCTGCCGCTGGTGTTTTCCTCGACCTTCCTGTTCCTGATCGGCATCGCCTTTTGCTATTACATTGTCTTCGGCCAGTTCTTCGCATTTATCAATTCTTTCGCGCCGACTTCGATCACGCCGGCACCGGATATCGAGGCCTATCTCGGTTTTGTCCTCACGATGTTCATCGCTTTCGGCGTTGCCTTCGAGGTGCCGGTGGCGGTCGTGGTGCTGGTGATCACGCGCATCATCAGCGTGCAAAAGCTCAGGGAGTGGCGCGGCTATTTCATCGTCTGTGCCTTCGTGGTCGCTGCGGTGGTCACGCCGCCGGACGTGGTATCCCAGTTCGCGCTGGCGGTGCCGATGTGCCTGCTCTACGAGGTGGGCATTCTGTGTGCGCGCTTGATCGAGCGTGACCGCCCAAAAGAGGAAGAGGACGCCTCGCAGTCCAAGGCGACCTGAAGCGCAGCGGGCTGGCCGCGAGCGCTATTCACCCTGGCCAGGGCGGCGTCCCGGGCGCGGACGCTTGGCCACGGTCAGATTGAATTCAGCCACCTGCCCCTGGCGCACGACCTTGGCCTTGACGCCATCGCCCGGCTTCAGTGCGGCGATCTGGTTCATCATGGCCGGAGGGTCGCGTACCGGGTTGCCGCCCAGTTCCACCAGCACGTCACCCGGTCGCATTCCGCCGCGGTCTGCCGGACCGCCGCGCACGATGCCTGAGATCAGCACGCCCTGGTCGCGCGGCAGCTTGAAGGATTCGGCCAGCTCGGGGGTGATCTCCTGCGGCTCGATGCCCAGGAAACCGCGTGTCACAGCGCCATTGGCGATGATTTGTTCCATGACTTCGCGCGCCATGTTGGCGGGGATCGCAAAGCCTATGCCCGCTGAAGTGCCGGTACGGGAAAAGATCGCGGTGTTGATGCCCAGGAGTCGCCCCTGGCTGTCGACCAATGCACCGCCGGAGTTGCCGGGATTGATCGCGGCATCGGTCTGGATGAAATTTTCGTACTGCGCGATACCCAACTGCGAGCGACCCAGCGCTGACACGATGCCCAGTGTGACGGTCTGCCCCACCCCAAGCGGGTTGCCGATGGCCAGCACGACATCCCCGACCTTGGCTGCATCGGGGCGACCGAAAACGATCGCCGGCACGTCGGGCAGATCAAGCTTGATGACCGCCAGGTCGGTTTCGGGGTCACCGCCGACGATGCGCGCGCGGGCACGGCGCTTGTCGGTGAGCAGCACCTCGATCTCGTCGGCCGACTCGATGACGTGATAGTTGGTGAGGATGTAACCTTGCGGGCTCACGACGACACCGGAGCCGAGACTGTTGGTGCGGCGGGTGGCGCCCCGTTCGTCGCCGCCGAAGAAGTGCCGGAACAGCGGGTCATTCATGAACGGGTGTTGCGGTACCTTTACCTCCTTGGAGGTAAAGATGTTGACCACTGCGGGAATGGCCGCCTGCGCCGCCTCGCTGTAGGACCCGACCGAGCGCGGTGCGCCGGACCCTTCAGCCGCGGCCTGGGTGACCGTCACCGGCTTCAGGTCCGTTTGCGCGGGCGTGTTCGCGGATGTGGCCGGAGGTGCCGGCAGCCACTCCGGCTTGAGGGTGGCGACGACAAACCACACTGCGATGCAGATGGTCGCGGTCTGCGCGAAAATCAACCAGAGGTGTCGCAACATGGCGGGAATGGTGGATCGACGGGCACTCGGTGAAGCGATGGACGCGCTCCTGGAACCCGGGCGCTTTCGCGATTATTGCCCAAACGGGTTGCAGGTGGAAGGCAAGCCGCAGATCATGCGCTTAGCCAGCGGCGTGACCGCCAGCCTGGCCTTGATCGAACGCGCCGTCGACGATGGCGCCGACGCACTCATCGTGCACCACGGCGTGTTCTGGCGCGGCGATGACATGCGGGTCGTCGGGACCCGGCGCGCGCGGCTGGCACGCCTGTTGTCGGCTGAAGTAAACCTTTTCGCATATCACCTGCCCCTGGACGCGCACCCGACACTGGGCAACAACGCGCAGCTCGGTACACGCTTAGGCCTGGTTGCCGAGTCTACTTTCGGTGAGCAGGAACTGGGACGGGTGGCCGCGATCGAAGCACCGCTTACCGCCGCGTCATTCGCCGCCCGGGTTGGCCTGGTGCTCGGGCGCGAGCCGCTACTTCTGGGCGATGCGACCCGGCAGGTGCGCCGCATCGCCTGGTGCACAGGTGGGGCACAAGGCTATTTCGAGGCCGCGATCGCGGCCGGAGCCGATCTGTACCTGTCCGGCGAAGCCTCCGAACAGACCACTCACCTGGCACGCGAGTCCGGCGTGCCATTCGTGGCTGCCGGCCATCACGCAACCGAACGCTATGGCGCGTGCGCCTTGGCCGAGCACCTGGCGCAGCGTTTCGACCTTGGCCACTGTTTCCACGACATCGACAACCCGGTCTGAGGACGGCCCGTGTCCCTGCCGAAGCAGGGGCGAAAAGGCCGCTCCGGCAAACGCGATTGCCGCGCGGCGGATTACTTCTTGAGCGAGTCGCGAATCTCGCGCAGGAGCATGACATCCTCAGGAGGTGCCGGTGCAACTGCCGGGGCGGGCGGCGCCTCGTTCTTCATGCGGTTGATCTGCTTGACCATCAGGAAGATGATGAAGGCGAGGATGGCGAAATTGACCAGCACGGTCAGGAAGCTGCCCCAGGCGAAGACCGGGATGCCGGCCTTCTTGAGCTCGGCCAACACCGTCAGGTTGTTCGGGTTCTTGCCCAGGACCCAGAAGAGGTTGGAAAAATCGAGGTTGCCGAAAACGGCTCCGACCACTGGCATGATGATGTCGGCCACCAGAGAGTCGACGATCTTGCCGAAGGCAGCGCCGATGATCACGCCTACCGCCAGATCGACAACACTGCCCTTGACGGCGAATTCCTTGAACTCCGAAGCGAAACTCATTCTTTGCGATCCCCTTGCTTTTGTTGGTATGCCGGATTCGGCTGGCGAATCTTACCGTCGCAGTCTGATCTCGGCAAGGAGATAGATTCAAGTTGTTGAATATAAACATGAAATCCTGAAAAACTTTTGTTGCGCCGCATGATCGGATATAATTCTGCGGTTTGTCGAAGGCACGGCTCGCAATGCTGGATTTATGAGGTAACGCCGCTGCCAGTCGAGATTTTCGAGATATTCATCCTTGAGGCATCCCTATGAGTAACCAAGCCAGCGCCGATTCCGGGCGCCGCGGCGCCATCATCGCGACCTCCGCCGTCGGCGGGCTGGGTGCGCTGTGCACCGCCGTTCCGTTTGTCTCGACTTTCGCGCCGTCCGAGAAGGCGCGCGCCGCCGGCGCGCCGGTGGAAGTCGACGTCGGTGCCCTCAAGGAGGGCGAGCGCATGATCGTCGAGTGGCGCGGCAAGCCGGTCTGGATCGTGCGCCGTTCCAAGGAAATGCTCGATTCGCTGGCCAAGACCGAGTCCAAGGTTGCCGACCCGAAGTCCGAGCGCAAACCCTCCGAACTGACGCCCGAGTATTGCCGCAATACACATCGCTCGATCAAGCCAGACCTGCTCGTGGCCGTCGGCATCTGCTCGCACCTGGGTTGTTCGCCGACCGGTCCTTTCCCTGCCGGCGGCAACGTCACGCTGGGTGACGACATGGGCTTCGTGTGTCCCTGCCACGGGTCGACCTTCGACATGGCCGGGCGGGTATGGAAGGCCAAGCCGGCCCCTGACAACCTCGAGATCCCCCCGCACACTTACCTGTCCGATACGCGCCTTCTGATCGGCGAAGACAAGAAGGGGGCATAGCAACATGGCTGCCGGACCCAAAGAACCCGTCGTCGTCGAAGGCCTGGGCGCCCTCGACAAGCCTGCTTCGGGGCTGCTTACCTGGATCGATCAGCGCTTTCCGCTGATGGAGAACTGGAAGGGCCATCTTTCCGAGTACTACGCACCGAAGAACTTCAACTTCTGGTATTTCTTCGGTTCGCTGGCGATGCTGATACTGGTGATGCAGATCGTCACCGGCATCTTCCTCACCATGCATTACAAGCCCGATGCGGCCAAGGCCTTCGAGTCGGTCGAGTACATCATGCGCGAGGTGCCGTGGGGCTGGCTGATCCGCTACATGCACTCCACCGGTGCGTCGATGTTCTTTGTCGTCGTCTACCTGCACATGTTCCGCGGTCTTCTGTACGGTTCGTATCGCAAGCCGCGCGAACTGATCTGGGTGTTCGGCGTGATGATCTTCCTGACACTCATGGGCGAGGCCTTTTTCGGCTACCTCCTCCCGTGGGGCCAGATGTCCTACTGGGGCGCGCAGGTCATCGTCAACCTGTTCGGCGCGATTCCGCTGATCGGCCCGGAACTGGCCATCTGGATCCGTGGTGACTACGTGGTCGGGGATGCGACGCTGAACCGCTTTTTCGCCTTTCACGTGATCGCCCTGCCGCTGGTTCTCCTGGGCCTGGTCGCCGCGCACATCCTGGCGCTGCACGAAGTCGGATCGAACAACCCGGATGGCGTGGAAATCAAGGAGAACAAGGATCCCAAGACCGGCATACCGGTCGATGGCATTCCTTTCCACCCCTATTACACCGTGCACGACATCGTCGGTGTGGTGGTGTTCCTGTTCATCTTCTCGGCGATCGTGTTCTTCGCCCCCGAGATGGGCGGCTATTTCCTTGAGTTCAACAACTTCATCCCGGCCGACCCCTTGAAGACCCCGGAGCATATCGCGCCGGTGTGGTACTTCACGCCCTATTACTCGATCCTGCGCGCCATGGTGTGGAACTTCTTCTACATCGACGCCAAGGTGTGGGGCGTGGTCGCGATGGGGCTCTCCAACGTGATCTTCTTTCTTCTGCCCTGGCTGGATCGTTCGCCGGTCAAGTCGATGCGCTACCGTCCTTCATTGCACAAGTGGATCCTGACGGCCTTCATCGTCTCGTTCCTCATCCTGGGCTACCTGGGAACCCTGCCGCCTTCGCCTGAGGGTGAGATCGTCTCGCAGGTCTGCACGGCCATCTATTTCGCCTTTTTTCTGCTCATGCCGTGGTGGAGCCGCTGGGGTCAGTTCAAGCCCGTGCCCTCGCGCGTGACCATGCACTGAAGCCTGCGACATGAAAAAAATAATCCTCATTCTCTTGGCCGCGATTGCGCCTGCGGTACTCGCCGCCGGCGGCGGGCATCCGCTGGATCGCGCGCCCAAGGAGCGCTTCGACGACATGCAGTCGCTGCAGCGCGGCGCGCAACTGTTCGTCAACTATTGCCTGTCCTGCCACGGCTTGCAGTCGATGCGCTACAACCGCTTGAAGGACATCGGCATCGCCGACGAGCAGGTCAGGAACAACCTCTTGTTCAGTGCCGAAAAGGTCGGTGAGTTGATGACGACCTCGATGACGCGCAAGGACGGCAAGGACTGGTTCGGCGCTACACCGCCGGATCTGTCGGTGATCGCGCGCGCGCGCGGGGCGATCGGCAATTCGGGCGCGGGCGCTGACTGGCTCTATACCTATCTGCGCACCTTTTATCGTGACGCCGGCCGGGATACCGGCTGGAACAACCTGGTCTATCCCAACGTCGGCATGCCGCACGTGCTCTACGAGCTGCAAGGGGAACAGGCGGCCAAGTTCGTCAAAGAGAAGGATCCGCACGACGCTGCCAAGACCGTCGAAAAATTCGAGAAATTCGAGATCGTCAAGCCTGGCCGCATGAACAAGCTCGAGTACGACAACGCGATGGCCGATCTGGTCGCGTTCCTGGTATGGGTGGCCGAGCCTGTGGCCGCTGAGCGTCGCACGCTCGGCATATGGGTGCTGCTGTTCCTGGGACTGATCCTGTTTCCCTGCGCGTGGATGCTCAACCGCGCGTACTGGAAGGACATCCACTAGCTTTTGCGCCGCGCGCGCCCGCGTGCGGTGAGCTTCGACCGCCCGGCGCCAAGCGCCGGTGCGGCGCATATCCGCTTCATAGAAGGGTTACACGATGGTCTTGTATTCCGGCACCACCTGTCCGTTTTCGCATCGCTGCCGTTTCGTCCTGTACGAAAAAGGCATGGATTTCGAGATCAAGGACATCGATCTGTTCAACAAGCCCGAGGACATCTCGGTCATGAATCCGTATGGCCAGGTGCCGATCTTGGTCGAACGTGAGCTGATCCTCTACGAATCCAACATCATCAACGAGTACATTGACGAGCGCTTTCCGCACCCCCAGCTCATGCCGGCCGACCCGGTCATGCGCGGGCGCACGCGGCTTTTCCTGCTCAATTTCGAGCGCGAGCTTTTTATCCATATCGATGCGCTGGAAAAAGGCAACCAGAAACAGCAGGACCGCGCGCGCGAGCGCGTTGCCGCGGTGCTGACCCAGCTGGCGCCCAACCTTGCAAAGCAGGAGTGGATGCTGGGGCCTGATTTCTCGATGCTCGACGTGTCGATCGCGCCGCTCCTGTGGCGCCTTACCCACTACGGCGTGGACCTGCCGCGGCAGGCGGCGCCGGTCATGAAATACGCCGAGCGCATCTTTTCACGCCCGGCCTTCTTCGAGGCGCTCACGCCCTCGGAGAAGGTAATGCGCAAGTAAGCCAGCCGGCAATGAGCGCCAACCACGGCAACGGCGGCTCCGGTGGGGATGGTCCGGACGCGGACAGGTCCGACGTGGACGGGGCGGATGCCGGCAGGCCCGACCAAGGGGATGGCGGGGCGAAGGGCCACGATCGCTCTACCAAGCCGTACCTGATCCGTGCCATCTACGAGTGGTGTACCGACAGCGGCTACACGCCCTACGTGGCAGTGGTCGTCGATGCGCACACGCGCGTGCCGACCGAGTACGTCAAGGATGGCCAGATCGTGCTCAATGTGTCATTCGACGCGACGTCCAACCTCAAGATCGGCAACGAGGCGATCGAGTTCGCCGCGCGCTTTGGCGGCGTGGCGCGCGACATCGTGGTGCCGATTCCACGCGTGGCAGCCATCTACGCGCGCGAAAATGGCCACGGCATGGGTTTCGAGGTCGCGGAAGTGAAAAGCGAGCACCGTCCGGATGCCGAGGTCGACAACCCGACGGCGGCCACCGCACCGGCCCGACCTGCCAAGGGCGGCAAGCCCAAGCTTACGGTCGTCAAATAGCCTTCGTGCGGGCGGCGTGCAGCCGCCCGAGTCCGGGTACGATTCACCCTGCGCCGCCTTAGCTCAGTTGGTAGAGCAACCGCCTTGTAAGCGGTAGGTCATCTGTTCGAGTCAGATAGGCGGCACCAAGAATCACTCGCTCAACGCAGGGCCTGCGTTATTCCCTTGTCATGGCAGGGATTTGCGACAATGCGCGCAAACCCGTTTGCGCTGGGGGAATGTTGCGAAACATTGGAATCGTGGCGTTCGACCAACATTGGAAAAGGCAGTCTGCCTGCGCGCGGGCTGGTCATACCTTTGGCCTTTGGCAATCGTGAGCTGTTCGTGAGATAAGGGAACGTTGAGAGCAGTCGAGAAGTAGCGTCGGGCAGGCGGACAGGACTTCCTGACGCTGATGCATGAGGATGTTCGATATGGATTGCCGGTTGCCGCTTAGACCATTCACGCTTGCCGTCGCAGGCGCGTTCGTGGCGTACGCACAGGCCAACCCGACGAACCCCGTCGTCACCAACGGGCAGGCGACCTTTCAGTCCCAGGGCAAGGCCCTCACGGTCACCAATACGCCCGGCGCGATCATCAATTGGCAGAGCTTTTCGATCGGCGCCGGCGAGACCACGCGCTTCCAGCAGCAAAGTGCCGCCAGCACCGTCTTGAACCGCGTGCGCGGCCAGGACCCCAGCGTCATCCTGGGCACGCTTTCGTCAAACGGTCAGGTCTTCCTGATCAACCAGAACGGCATCCTCTTCGGGGCCGGCAGCCGCGTCGACACCCAGGGCCTGATCGCCTCCACGCTCAACATCAGTGACGCCGACTTCAAGAAGGGCGTACTCAAGTTCGCCAAGGAGGGCCAGGCCGGCGCGATCCAGGTGCAAGGTTTTGTCAACGGGGGCAGCGGCGACATCTACATCATCGCGCCCAACGTGAGCGTCGCCAAGGAAGGCGTGATCCGCAGCGAAGGCGGCAATGTCGTCCTGGCGGCCGGGGAGAAAGTCGATCTCGGCAGCCGCAACCTGAACGACATGAAGTTCGAGGTGCAGGCGCCAGCCAACCAGGCGCTGGTGCTGGGCAAGCTCTCCGGCGGAGCCGTCGGCGTTTTTGCCGGCACGCTCAAGCATTCCGGCGACATTCGCGCTCAGACCGCGGCCGGCGAAGGCGGCAAGATCGTACTCGCCGCCAGGGACGCCCTTACCATCGGGACGGGTAGCCAGACGGTTGCCGACGGCAGGACGGGTGGCAACGTCGAGATTCGCAGTGAGTCCGGGGCCCTCACCATTGAGCGCGGCGCGCAGATCAGCGCGAGTGGAACGTCCGCGGTCGCCGCGATCACGAATCCTGTCGGCGGCTCCGGCGGCTCCGGCGGCACCGTAGTCGTCCGCGCGGACCAAGGTTCCGTAATCGTCGAGACCAGCGCGCGCCTGAGCGTCGACGGATCCTCAGGCGGCAGCGTGACCTTGCAGGCACGCAGCGGCGTGACCACTTTTGCGGGCGAAGTCTCGGCGCGAGGCTCGACCGCAAGCGCGTCCTCAGCCGGCGCTGACGCGCTTCCGGCCGTGGGCGGTCGCGTCGAAGTGCTGGGCCGCGAAGTCGCCCTCACCGAAGCCGCGTTGCTCGACGTCAGTGGCGATGCGGGCGGCGGTACGCTATTGGTCGGCGGCGACTTCCAGGGACGCAATGCACAGGTGCAAAACGCCCTTTTTACCCGCATCGCGCCGGATGTCGTCCTGCGCGCCGACGCCATGCTGCGCGGCGACGGCGGGCGCGCGATCGTCTGGGCCGACGTTTCGACCGTGGTCACCGGCAGCATCTCCGCCATGGGCGGGACGCAGGGTGGCAATGGCGGCCTCGTCGAGACCTCCGGCAAGGGCATGCTCATGGTCACGCGCGCGCCGACTGTCCACGCGCGGCGCGGTGGTCGTGGCGGCGAGTGGCTGCTCGATCCCAACAACATCCGCATCGGCGTCACGTCCCAGAACGTCACCGCAGGCCCCAACTTCACCAGCACCGACAACGATTCAATCGTCGATGTCAGCCTGATTGTTGCCGCGCTCGAAGCAGGTACCTCGGTGACAGTGACCACCGGTACGGCGGGCGCCAACAGCCAGGATGGCTTCATCCGCGTCCAGGCATCGATCTCCAAGACAGCCGGCGGCGACGCCAGCCTGACCCTCAACGCCCATCAGAACATCATTGTCGAGTCGGGCATCTCGATTGCTTCGAGCGCCGGTCGCCTGCATGTGACACTCAACGCCGACAGCGCGGCAGCCAACAACGGCGGCATCATCCTCGACAACGGCTCGCAGATCCTTTCCAACGGCGGCAACGTCACCCTGACCGGCGGAGGCGGCGCGGCCTCTGCCGCGGGTGGAATTTCCGGGCCCTATACCGCCAACGACGGTGCGGAAATACGCGGTCTGATCAATGCCGGCGGCGGCAACATCACCATCAATGCGCGCACCTCGGTCGACGGCGCCAACGGCGTCCGGATCACCGGACCCGGGGGGCTGCAGACAAGCGGCAGCGGACTCATCACCTTGGTCGGCACGGCCAACGGCACCAGTGGCTCCGGCATCAGCATGATCGGCAGCAACAACATTGCCCACGCCGGCACCGGGACGGTGTCGCTGACCGGGGTCGCGCCTTCCGGTCTCGGCCTGGACATCAATACCCTGGCGGCGACCGCGGTCTCCTCCAACGGCGGCACGATCGCGTTGACTGCCGATTCGGTGTCATTCGGCGCTGGCCAGATTGCGGCACCCGGCGGGTCAATCACGATCGCGCCGTTCTCCCCGGGAACGCGCGCAATCCTGCTCGGCGAAGCCGTCGGCACCGGGCTGATCATTTCGAATTCCGACCTGCAAAGGCTGGAAACCGCCGTGCTCACCATCGGCAGTGCCTCGCAACTCGCGAACATCGTCGTCAAGGGTGCCCAGTTCAGTGCTGCGGGGCCCTACACCGGCGTGACCGGACTGACGGCGCTCAACCTGCGCCAGGCGCCTGCCGGCCCCGGTGCGCTCAGCATCGATTATTTTTCCTCGACCAACGGCGACGGCCAGATCGGCGGCAGCAGCTACGAATTGCGCGGTATTGAGCTGGGTACGACCGGCCGGGCCCTCTCGATCATTGCCGGCGCCGGCGGCATCATAGTGCCGCGCGGGCCGACGTCGCTCAACTCACACGTCGGCACGCAGAACGGCGCGGTCACCCTCGATACCACCGGTGCGATCGGCTCGGGGACCTGGCAGCTGTTTCCAAGTCAGAATGCCATCGATACCGCCAACTACCTGGCATTCTCCGGTGTCGAGGCGCCGTCCAGCATCGCCATCGGCCAGACCCATGCGCCCACCGACGTGTGGATCTCCGGCGGTGCCAACCTCAATTTCGGCCTGGTCACGATCAACGGCGACAGCGGCGCCAACCAGACAAGCACGCGCGGGCTGATCGCCTCATCGGTCGGTGCGATCAACTTCAACGACAACGTCAACGTCGGCGTTGGACGGCTATGGGCGCTGGCGGACAGCAATCGGACGGGCACGGCCACGAACGCCGTGAACCTGGCCGCCGGCAAGTTTCTGACCACCACATCGACGGCGCACGTGACGGATGCGGCCGGCGTCCCCAACGGTGTCCTTCCTGTGGAGCTGGTCGGCGCGAGTCTCAACATCGCCGGCGACGTCAATGTCGGCGACAACGCCGACGTCTACGTGGCGCCGCGCGGCATCAACGGCGCCTATCTGGCCGAGATCTATGTCGGCAATCAGACCTCAGGACTGTTGCCCAACGGCAACGCGCTGCCGACCTTCAGGTTGTCTCAGGCGACCATCGATCGCATCCACCTGAACCGGGTCGGCGCGAACAGCACCGGCGGGCTCCTGCGCGTCGGCAGCCCGACGCCAAGCGTGACGTTTTCCAGCGGGCCGATCACCTTCGGCACCGGTGCCAACTCAGTGACCCTGCTGCCGACCAGTTCCGGCGCGTTCGGCACCACCGGAACGATCGATCGCGACAGCAACACCGGCACTGCGAATGCACTCACGCTCAGCGCCAACGCCGTCACTTTCAACGCGCTGGGCGCGATCGGACAAGCGTCCGGCAGCGCGGGAATGGTGTTTTCCGCTCCTTCATTCCGCGTAATCGGAAGCGGTGGCAACAATGTCACTCTTACCGAGACCAGCGCCGGCAACACGAACGTGCGGCGCCTCACGACCAACGGCGCAGGTAACGTAAGCGTCACCAAGGCGAGCGGGACGCTGACTTTCACCCCCTTCTTCGCGGCGTCGCTCGACCGGACACTGACCAGCGGCAACATCGCGATCAGCGCCAACAATGTGGTCGTCAACGACACCACCATCAATGCCGGCGGGACGCTTTCGATCAACGCGACCGGTACCCTCACGGTGGCCGCAGGCGTCGTCGCGATCCCGGGCCAGACCTTCATCGAATCCACTGGCTTGCAGACCATCAACGCCAACGGCATCACCGTGCAAGGTGCTGCAAGCGGCAGCGGTAATTTCGCGGAGATCAGGTCGGCCGGCGGGCAGATCATCACCGTCGGCGCCGGCGGCATCGCGGTCAGTGGCGGCACGGGAACCAACAACTGGGCCGGTATCAAGCAGACCGGCGCCGCGACCCACCAGACGATCACGGTCAATGGCGGAGGCGACGTTTTTATCGCGGGCGGGACTGGCACTGACAATTTCGCGCGCATCGAGAATAGCGGGCCCATCCAGTCCCTCGATTTCTCGGCCGCCGGCAGTGTGCTGACCATTCTCGGCGGCACCGGCGGCAATGGCAACGAGGCTTCGTTCGACAACAACCTGGCGAGCGCGACGAGCCAGACCATTTCCTTCGCCTCAGGCGGCAACATCAACCTGACCGGCGGCACGGTCGGCAACGGCAACGCCGCGGTGATCGTTGTCAACGGCGGCAATCAGACTATCAACGGCAACGCGGCGATCGCCGCGGTTGGTGGTGCCAGCGGCGGGGCGGTCAATGACGACAACGCGGCCGCCATCGTCGTTGATGACCTGGTGGGATCGGGTACGCAGACCATCAACGCCAGCAGCATCTCGTTGACCGGCGGCGCCGGCGGGACCATCGGCGCTGCGGCTATCGTCGTCGGCAACGCACTTCAGACGCAGGTCGTCAACGCCACCGGCAACGTGACGTTGCAAGGCGGTGCCGGTAACGACTCCGCGGCAATCATCGGCAGCCTCGACAACCCGGCGAACACCACGCTTACTGTTGGCGGCACCCTGCAACTCACGGGGGGCAGCGGCGCAGGCACGATCGGGTCTGTCGCCATAGTCGGTGCCATCAACGCCGGCGCGACCGTGACGGCGAACGTGCAGGGTGGAGTCACCCTCAATGCCGGCGCGGTTGGCGGCGCGATCGTCGGGTCGAGCACATCAGGCGCCGGCTCGGTCACTGTCAACGCCGGCCTGGGCGGCACTGGCAACCTCGCGCTCAACGCCGGCCAGATCCGAACCGGCGGCAGCGCGTCGCTGACGACCAGTGCGGCGGGCGGGTCGATCAGTCAGGCTATAGGTGGCGTCATCAATGCCGGTGCGTTGACCACTACTTCCGGCGCGGGCACCGTACTCACTGCGGGCATCAACAGCTTCGCCAGCTACATCGGCACCAACAGCACAACCGGAGACCTGGCCGTCAACAACAACTCCGGCGGCTCCTACAACTTCAGCGCGACCAACAGTGCCCCGGGCGGCAACGTCGGCAGCGCCGGCGCCACGGGCGGAATCATCGTGCCCATCGGCGGAAGAGTACAGAGCAACGGCGGGCTGGTGTCGCTGGGTGCAAGCAGCGTGCAGATTCTTGCGACCGGCGCCAACGCGGTCAATTCGACAGGCAACGGCGCGACGTCCACCGGTGGAGACATCGTCTTTTCGGTCGACAACGCGGCGCTGGGGTCCGCAGCGGGCAGCGTCAACGCGGGTACTGCCGGCGCGGTGCGTTTCTTCAATGTCAGCCCGGGCCGACCAATCGACTTGGGAACCGAAGTCGCGGGGGCGCTCAGCCTGACCGCGAGCGAGATCGGCAGCATTACAGGCGCGATGCTGCGCATTGGCACCAGCACTGCGGGCGACATTTCGATCTCAAACCCGATCACGGTGAGCCCTGGCGTTTTGTCGCTGGAAACGGGCGGCGGCGTCGCCACCATCGGCGGCGGCAACATCACTGCCGGCGCTCTTGGGGTGCGCGCAGTCAACGCCGTTTCGCTGGCCGGCGGGACGCAGGTGGGCAGCTTCGCCGCGACAGTCAGCGGCGCCGGTCAGGCCTTGTCGCTGACCAATAACTCTGGCGTCTTGATCGGCTCGGTGGACGTCCTCGACGGCGTGCGCACGAATAACGCCAACCTTACCGTGCAGACCACCGGCGCCAACAGCAACGTCACGGTCGCCAATACCGCCGCCAGCGAGGATGTCGACGCCGGTAGCGGCACGTTGAATCTGGGCAATCTCGGGATCGGCGGGACGGCCAGCACAACCGTCAATGGGCAGGTGCGTGGCGGTCGGGTGGTCTACACGACCGATCATCTCATCATCGGCGCTGGCAGTACGACCAACGCCACGACCTTTGGCAGCACTGGTGGCATCCAGATCCTCGCGCCGACCAACTCGACCGTGCCCATCGTCCTGACCGACAGTGGTTCCGGTGCCGGTGTCGTCACGCAGTCCATGCTCGACACTTTCACGCTCAACAGCGGCAACCTCACCATCGCCGCATGGGCGGCGCCGCTCACGGTCGCCGGCAACATCGTGCTTACCGGCGCGTTGCAACCGATCTTCACCAATTTGACGACACGCGGCGGCAACATCGCGTTCAACGCCAACATCTCCACTACCGAAGCACTGTTTGTGCGGACGACCGAAGGCGGGACGAACACAGGCACGATTACCGGCGCCGGCCGGATCGCGAGCAGCAACACGTTTGCACACGCAGCGCAAGGCATCAACCTGACCAACGCGACCAACAGCCTCGGTGTCGCCAACCTCAGCGTCTCCACTAGTGGCAACATCACGGCCGCGAACGGCGTGTCGATCGTGGGATTGACTTTCTTCAACAACGTGCCCGGCGGCTCGGTGACGGTCAACTCGAGCGGCTTTCTATCCGTCTTCGGATCATCGTCGACCAACAACGGTGCGGTCAACCTGAATGCCGCCATCCTCCAACTCGATGCTCCGCTTAGTGCCGGCAGCGGAGCCGTCAGCCTCACCGCGACCGCGCCCCTCAACGGCACGATCAATCAGTCTGCGTCCGGCACCATCACCGCAAGCAGTCTTGCGCTGGACACCAGTGCGTCGACCAACAACGGGTCGGTGGCGCTGCGTGCGGACAGCGGTGGCATCCTCTCGATTGCCGGCACTTCGAAGATCGCGGGCAACCTCACCCTCAACGCCGGTGGGCGCATCGTCGACTACGGCGGCACCGTCGATGTCGGCGGCACGACCAGCATCACCGCCGGCGGCCAGACCAATACCGGCAACCTGCGTGTCACCGGGCAGGGCATCGCGGCGAGCATCGTCAACGGCGCAGGCACTTCCACCATCACCGCCGGCGGCGCCGGCGGTGCCGGCAGTGACTTCGATCTGTCCAGCCTCTACGGATCTGCCACGCAGGCCAACGTCGTAGTCAACCTGACGGGCGCAGCCTATACCGCGGGCAACGTCCGGTCCGCTTCGGCCATTGCGCTCGCCGCTGCCCCGAACGTGATCACCGGTCCGGTCACCATTCGGACGGCCGATCCCGTCATCAGCACTGGCCCGGCCGCCTACAACCTGGTGCAGGGAGGCGCGCTCAACTTTGGCGGCAAGAACCTGACGGTGACCGGAAGCGGCGTCAACGACGTGACGCTCACTAACGCCAGCAACAATTCGCTTTCGCAGGCGACCTTCACCAACACCCGCAACACTGCTTTGACGGTGGCAGACGCCACGGTACTGGGCGCATCGACCGTCACCGGCACCTTAGGCGTCACAGGCGCTACCGGTCTGACGCTCAGCGGCACGCTCATCACCGGCGGCGACACCACGCTTTTGTCCGGCGCCGGCACGCTTTCGATCGGCGGTAACATCAACGCAGGCGCGGGAGTCATCGATTTTGGCGCGGCCAACGTCAGCTTTTCCGGGTTAGGCAGTACGCTCACCAGCAGCAACGTCGGGACGGGCCTGCTCTCCAGCGGCACCTGGACGCTCTCGGGCGTCGGTGGCCCGCAAGTCACCGTCGATGCGCGCGCGGCGCTCAACACGGTCACCTTGTCCCCCGGAACCAACTACACCCTGCAGTTCCTGCGTCCGAGTTCGGTCAACACCCTCAACTGGAACGCCGGAACAGTCGCCGGGGCGGGCGGTGCCAACGGGGAATCGCTGACCGTCAACACAGCCCTCAACTGGGCAGGCGGCGCTGCCTTCAACCTGCCGGTGCTCAACATCGGCAATGGTGCCATCGCCAATATCAGCGGCACGGTCCTGGGCGACAACGGCATTACGGTCAACAACGCCGGCACCTGGAACCACAACGGCGCGTCGTTCAACCTGGGCGACGGCACGACCATCTTCAACAACCAGGCCACCGGCATACTCAATCTGGTCGGCGCGGGGACGATTTCGAGCGTCGACCAGTTCACCAATGCCGGCCAGATCGTCAAGTCCGGTGCAGGTACTGCGACGCTGTCGGCCGGCGACGGCGCGAATACCTGGACCGGCAGCGGCAGCGTCGACGGGCAGGCCGGAACACTGGCCTTAAGCAGTTTCAGCGGTACCAACCAGATGGCCTACACGGGGCTTGCGGGCGGAATCGTGCACTTCTCCGGCAGCGTTCGCACCTTTGGCGCGAGCTCGTCCTTCGGTGGCGGAGCCCTCTTCAGTTTCACCGGCGCCGGCAACAACACCGTGAGCGGCGCGGTGACCGGCGGTGACTTCAATGTCGCGGCCGGCACCACCGCGCTCTTCAACGGCGCCTCCGGTGCGACTGCCGGCACTGTCACCTCCGCCGGCACCACGATGTTCAACGCAGGGGCGGCGAGTACCCTCGGGTCTCTGACCATCTCCGGCGGTACCTTCACGCCGACCAGCATTGTCAACACGGGCGGCCTCACCTGGTCGGGCGGAACCATCGCCGCCGGAGCCGGCGGGGTGACGTTGACCGGCACGGGCACATGGACCGACACGGCGCAGACGACACTGAGCGGCGGCCTGCGCGTCGGCACGGGCGCGACGCTCAACGTCATCGGCCCGACGGACGCGCAGAAGCGCATCGGCGCCGGCACGCTGACCATCGACAGCGGCGGCACCTTCCTCTGGAGCGCGGGGATGATCGACGTCGTCGGCAACGGCACGGTCGTCAACAACGGTCTGTTCGAAACGACGACCAACCTCAATCTGGGCGACAGGAGCGGCGGCGTCGGAACAGTCAGCTTCACCAACGGCGCCACCGGCATCATCCGCAAGTCCGGCGGTCCGGGTGCGCCCAACAGCAATTCGGCGACCACGCTGGGATCCCTGGGCGCGGTCGCCGGCACTGCCAACTTCATCAACTTCACCAACAACGGTGCGATCGACGTGCAGGTCGGCACCCTGCAGTTCAACTTCGGCCAGAACGGCGCCACCGGCGGCGGCACGGTCACGAACAACGGCGCCACCACGGTCGCCTCCGGCGCCAACATCGAGTGGGGCGGGCCGGCCACACACTCGGCGGCGTCGTCGTTCACCGGCGCGGGCGGATTCCATGTCTTCCGCGGCGGCAACGTCAACGTCAACGGCGCTTTCTCGCTGTCCGGGGATGTGACCGTCGGCAACGGCGGATCGGGCAGCGCGACCGCGACCTTCGCGCCGGCCACGGCGATGAATATCGCCAACCTGTCCGTCAGCGGGGCAAGCGCCACCTTCGGCGGCACGCTCAGTGCAAACTCGCTCGCACTGCCCAGCGGCACGGCGACCTTCAACGGCCCGACCAATCTGGTCAACGCGACCCAATCCGGCGGTACCCTGACCGGTACTGGCCTGGTGAACGTCAGCGGAGCGATGACCTGGTCCGGTGGGTCGATGGCGGGTGGCGGCACGACTGCCCTCCAGTCGGGCGCGACGTTGGCGATCACAGGAGGTGTCACCAATTCGCGCACTCTGACCAATGCCGGCACCACCACCTGGAGCAGCGGTGCGGTAACCAACATTGGCACGATCACCAACTCGGGCGTGTTCAACGCCCAGACCTCGAACAACGCCCACGACCTGTTAGGTACGGGCATTTTCAACAACCAGTCCGGGGCCGTCTTCAACAGCAACCCCGGCGGCGGCACCGACGCAACCTTCGAGGGTACGTTCAACAACGCGGCGGGCGCGACCATCAACATCGCCGCTGGCAGCAACTTCAACTACCTCACCGGCGCGACCTTCAACAACTCCGGGTCGATGGTGTTCGCCCTCGGCGCCCAGTTCCGCAACGGTACCAACGGGCACTTCGGCACGATCAACATGAACGCCGGCTCGAGCCTCACTGGCGACGGCATCTGGACAGTTGGACTGCTCGGCCTGAACGACACCGCGACCATCGCCGGCAATACCACGCTCGGCCCAGGCATGAGTTTCGTCCAGGCCGGCGGCACGACGACCCTTGCTGCCGGGCAGACACTCACCGTCCCGACCTTGTCGCAAAGCGGCGGCAGCATGGGGGGCAGCGGCAACCTGACGGTGACCAACAGCTACAGCCGCACCGGCGGGACTCTGGCCGGGACTCTGGCCAATATCAGCATCACCCAGTCGACCGGAAATCTGGCGGCGCCTTCGTTTGCAGCGACCAGTTCGGTCACGCTCGCGGCACCCGCCGGTGCCATCACCGACGCAAACGGCGCCGGCACGGTCAACGTGACCGCGCCGACGGTCACACTGAGTGCGATCAACGGCATCGACCTCGACACGGCGACCGGGTCGCTCACGATGTCCAACACCAGCGGGGGGGCAGCGAGCGTGCGCAATACAGGCGCGCTGGCGCTGGGCAACATCACCTCCGCCGGCGCGCTCTCGATCATCAACAACGCCGCGATCACGCAGGCCGGCGGCACCTCGATCACCGCCGCTGCAGGCGCGACCTTCGACACATCGGCCGCTGCGACCCTGGGTTCAGTCGATGTGACTGCGCAGAACCCCGGCGGAGGCGGGCTGACGATCGCGGGCGGTTCGCGCATCGCCGGTAACTTCACGCTTGCCGCAGGGACGCGCAACGTGGACTATGGCTCGACCGTCGATATCGGCGGGACCGTGTCCGTCACCACCAGCGGGACGCACAACACCGCCAACCAGCGCGTCAACGGGCAGGCCAGCGGCGCTGGAGTCGTCAACGGCGCCGGGACCTCGACCATCACCGCCGGCGGAGGGGGAACCAACTTCGGCTTGACGCAGTCGGTCTACGACCAGGCGACGCAGGCCAACATCGACATCCTGCTCACCGGTACCAACACGACCGCGGGCGGACCGACACCGACCGCAGCTGCGATCACGCTTGCCAATGCCGGCAACAGCATTGCCGGGCCGCTCACGCTACGCACGATAGATCCGCTCCTCAGCACCGGTAGCGCGATCGACTACAACCTGACACAGGCTGCGGCGATCAACTTCGGCAATCGCAACGTGCGCATCGTCGCGGGTTCGACCCTGGGCGACGTGACGCTCGCCAATCTCGGCAATATCGTCGGCGGCAGCGGCGTGTTCCGCTTCAGCGGCACGCGCGTCACGCAGTTCATCACCAACGGTTCGGTGTTGCTCGGCGCCTCCAACGTATTGGACAACTTGTTTGTGCAGGCGCTAGGTGCCGGTGTGACCATGCAGGGGGCCATCAGCGGCGCAGGCAGCACAACATTGCGCGGCCAGGCCGACGTGGTCGTCAATGCCGCCTACACCAACACGGCCGGGGTGGCCGGCCGCAGCTTCGCCGCCATTTCGGACGCGAGCGTCGTCTTCAGCAACGGCGGGACCGGCAGCATCAGCACCACCCAGCCGTTGAACGTCATCCTCAATTCCGATCGTGCCGGCGCGGGCGACGGTGCGATTGCGCTCTTCGGCGGCACCAGCATCACTACGGCCGGCGGGACGTTCACCGCGGGCGGCGGGGCCGATCCGCTGACGACATCCGCGGTCGGCACTGCCTTTTTCAACGATGGTGTCGGGCTGTTCGGCACGACCATCAGCACGGGCGGCGGCGCGATCAGCATCCGCGGCACCGGGTTCGCAGGCGTCAGCAACAACCATGGCGTGAGCATCGGTGGCGGAACCCTTGTCGGCAGCGCAAGCGGCGCGATCGGCATCGTCGGCGTAGGCGGGGCCGGCAGCGGCACGGACAACCACGGTGTGACCATCGCTGGAGGTGGCGCGGTCAGGTCGCTGGCCGGCGGCAATGTCAGCGTAACCGGCACGGCCGGCAGCGGTGGGCTCGCGGTGCACGTTGCCGGAGGTGCCGCCATCAGTAGCACCGGTACCAACGGCGCCAACGCCACGGCAGTGCTGGCGGCGACTGCCGGGCAGGCAGGCGGCGCGGTAAACGTGACCGGCATCGGCGGCAACATCGCCATCGACGGCAACGTAGTGTCGACCGGCGGCACCGGCGGACGCGGCTTCGACGCCGTCGTCGCGGGCGACGCGGGGACAGCAGCTGCTGCCGGCGGCGCGGGCGGCGCGGTCACGATCAACAGCACCAGCGGTGCGGTCGCAGTCGGTTTCTCGGGTGTCGTGCAGTCGCTGGGCGCCTTGGGAGGCATCGGTGGCAATGGCGCTGCCGGCAGTGCGGGCGCGAACGCGGTGTCGGCCATAGTCTTCGCGACCAATGGCCAGACTGGTGGTGCAGGCGGCACGGGTGGCGTTGGCGGCGCAGGCGGGACGGTGCAAGTACTGGCCAACACGACCATCGACGCGAGTGGCGCGATCGAATCGCGCGCTGCCAACGGTGGCGAGGGCGGCAACGGCGCCTTAGGTGGCGTCGGTGGCAACGGCCTGGCGTTCTCCAACGGCGGCAATGGCGGCAGCGGCGGATCGGGCGGGGTGGGCGGAAATGGCGGCAACGTCGCTCTCGTGACCCTGCGCACGACGCCCTCGACCGGTGGCAGCATCAGCGTTGCGGGTTCGGTCTATGCCGGGGCCGGTAACGCCGGTGGCGGGGGCAACGGCGGCAATGGTGGTGCCGGCGGCGGTGCGAGCGGCTTCTTCGGTCCCGGTGCCACCAACCCGCGGCGCGGCGGCAATGGCGGTACCGGCGGCAGTGCGCCGTCTGGAGGTAACGGCGGCAACCTCGCCTTGCCGGATGCGATCCTCATCTCAAGCGGCGGCGGCAACATCGACATCATCGGCGGAAGCGGTGTCAGCGTCGCGGCCGGCGTCGCCGGTGGCCCGCAGAGTGCAGGCGCGGGCGGCGCCGCGGGCATTGGAGTCGCTGGTGCGCTCAACGGGACAGCAGGGGTGTCAGGCTCGCAGTTCTTCACCAGCAGCGGCGGCAACGCCGACGGACTGGTGCGCCTTGAGGCGCTGAACGGCCGCATCGATGATGCCGGCGGCAGCGGGGTGATCAACGCTTTTCGACTGCTCGCCACGGCCCGCGACGGCGTCTCGTTGCAGAACAGCAGTAACGACATCTACAACGCCGACGCGCGCGTCACCGGTACTGGCGACATCGTGTTGCGCACCTTCCAGAACGTCACCATGACCGATCTGGACGGCGATACTTTTGCGATCCGGGCCAACAGCGGCAATGCCACCATCGGCGGCAACTTCATCGACCTGGCCTCGAACGTGCAATTGGGCGGCACCGGAATCCTGAACTTCCAACCCGGCGTGGGGGTGTATCTGTCCGTATTGGGCGGCACAGTCGATGCCAACCAGTTCAACGTTTCGCAGAATCTCGTCTTCTACAACCCGACGACGGTGAACGCACCGATCAGCGTCGTCGGCGCATTGGAGTTGTTTGCGGACCTGACCGTGGGCGGCGCGACGCCGAACGTGACAGCCAACACCATCTCCTGGAATGGCGGGGCGCTGACCGCCGGGACTATTGATATCGCCAATGGCGGCACGATCGCGAATTTCGTCGTTCTCGACGCGGCGCTCAACCTCAACGGCGGCACGACCACTCTTGCCAACAGCGACGTCTCCGGGTCGGGGACGGTGACCGTCGCCAGCGGCGCGAACTTGCGCGCGACAGGCCTCTCCTCGCTCACCAACGGCGGCGGCCTCGTCAACAACGGCGTGCTCAGCGTCGATGCCGAAAACGGCGACACCACGCTTGTCATCGGCGGGTCGCTTGTCAACAGCACCACGATCAACCTGACCTCGAGCGGCTCCGGCGGAAATGCAACCCTCGATCTCGGCGGCAGCACCCTCACCAATACAGGCCAGATCAATGCAGTTTCCGGCGCCGGCGGTGCGCGCACCATCCGCGCGGGGAGCTTTGATCAGCAGAGCGGGCAGATTGGCGGCGACACCGCTCTGGTAGTCGATGCGCCATTCTTCTGGACCGGCGGAAATATCGCCGCGGGTGTCGACGTCCGGCTTCAGCAGGGCGGCAGCATCAGCGGTGGCACGCGCACCCTCGGTGGCACGCTGTCAAACCAGAACGGCGCCACCCTGGCGCTTGACGACGTCACCATCAACGGCAGCGGTGCGATCGTCAACGATGCACAACTGCAGACCTTCGGCGCGAACCCTGTCGCCCTCAACGTTCCGGTTTCGGGCGCCGGCAACCTCCTGATCGGCGCGCCGACCGCCTTTGCAGGATTCGTGCAGCAGGGCGACGCGATCGACATCAATGCAGGCGGCTCGGCCGACATGCCGGCCGGGTTCAACATCAACCGCGTCACGCTTGCCGGCGGCGACCTTTTCAACCAGGGCACCTCCACCGCCAACCAGCTTGACATCGGTCCCGGGTCGACGCTATCCGGCGGCACGGTGCAAACACAAACCCTGTCTTTCAGCGGTGGAACGATCGCCGGCAGCACCACCGTCGAGGCGGCTGCGGGCGGCGCAGTCAGCGGCGCGCCCATACTCGATGGCACGCTGCTGGTCAACGGCGGCACGCTGACTTTCTCCGGGGCCAACCTGGGCGGCAGCGGCATTCTGGGCAATCATTCGGCGCTGCAGGTCAGCAGCGGCGCAAACACGGTGGCAACCGATGTTGCGGGTTTTGGCGCACTCGATGTCAATCTCGGTGCGAGTGTGAACTTCAGCGGTGCGATCACCGGCTCGCAGACGATCACGCTCAACGGCAATGCGACTTTCGGCCAGGGGCTCGCCGCATCATCGCTCGGCATCATCGGTGGATCGGCGCAAATCGGCGCCGGCTCGAGCGTCTCCGACCTCAGCATCAGTGCCGGTGGCACGTTGTCCGGTGCGGGTGCGATGAGTGTGGGCAATTCCTTCGCCTGGAGCACGGGAACGGTCAGCAACGCCGCGCTGACACTCGCCAACGGCGGCAGCATCTCCGGCGCGGTGACCCTCAACGCCCCGCTTGATTTCACCGGTGGCACGCTGCTCCTCGACGGCGCCAATGTGGCCGGCACCGGCAGCATCGGCATCGCCAGCGGTCGCACTTTCGAGGCGGTAGCCGACAGCAGCATCAACTTGTCGGGCGGCATCAGCGTTCCTGCCGGTGGCAACCTGGTCGTCAACGCGGACTTCCACGACAGTGCGCCAGTGACGCTCGACATCACCGGCAATCTGACCAACAGCGGTACGCTGCGCCTGCGCGGAGGCAACACGCCAGGGCACAACGCCACGCTGAATGTGACGGGGGTCTTTGACAATTCCGGTGTGCTGCAATCCGACGGGCCCGGCACACCGGCAAACACGCTTGTCGCGGGAAGTTTCAATCAGCTCGCGGGATCGACCATCAGCGGCAGCGCACCGCTGGACTTGAACGTGGCGTTCAATTGGTTGGGTGGCGCCATCAATGCGGGCAGTCAGCTCAACCTGCTGCAAGGCGGCACGGTGGGCGGTGGATCGCGCATCCTCAACGGCACGCTCAACAATGTGGCGGGTACCCTGACCATCTCCGGGGCGACATTGTCGGGTTCCGGTGCCGTGACAAACGATGCCCAACTCGACCTGCTCAACGCGACGATTGCGCAGGCAATCTCCGGAACGGGGGCGATGAATTTGGGTGGCACAACGCAAATGGGTGGCAGCGTCGCGCAGGGTGGAACGCTTGTCATCCAGTCCGGCTCGTCGATCAATTTCGCACAGGGAGTATCCACGACGACCCTGGACCAGACCGCCGGAGGCGCGCTGAGTTTCGCTGCCGCATCAAGCATCGTCACTTACAACATTGGCGGCGCAGGCCAGGCTTCCGGTGCGGGGCCGATCAGCATCACCGCCGGGCTTTCGGCAGGGAATGCGAGCTTCAGCAGCACTGTAGTCAACATCGGCGCAGGGGCGAATGCCGTCCTCGGCGCCGGCGGCACAACGACCGGGTTCAGTGGCGGATCGATCAACAATGCGGCCGGCGCATCGCTCACGATTCCGGGCACGCTGGCACTGTCCGGCGGCGCAGTGCTCAACAATGCCGGAGCGCTCGGACTCAGCGGCACTGGCGCCAGCCCGATCACCGGTGGCGCCGGAGGCCAGGTCAACAACAGCGGTACCCTGACCAACAGCGGCGGGGTCGCGCACACGATCGCGACCCGCTTTGTCAATACCGGCACGGTCAACGTGAACGCCGGCACGCTCGATTTGCACAGCGGCGTCGGCAGTGACAGCGGCACCTACAACGTCGCCGGCGGCGCGGTACTCGGTTTGCGCGGTGATCGCACACTCGGCGTGGCCTCGAGCGTGAGCGCCGCGGGCGGCACGGTCGTCATCGACCCGGTCGCCAGCGGTGGAAGCGCGGTCACGAGCAACGGTGCATTCAACGCCGGAAACCTGCAACTGGTTTCGGGCACTTTCAACGTCGGTTCGATCGTCACCGTGGGCGACTACAGCCAGTCCGGCGGTACGCTCAATGGTACGGGCGGTGACTTCCTGACCGGCAGCGGCTTCGCTGGCGGCGGCAGTGGTGTCACCGGCACTTTCGGCAACGTCAACTTGACGCAGGTGAGCGGCAATCTGGTCGTCGACTCCCTCAGTGCGACGCAGTCGATCACGCTCAGCGCCCCTGCCGGCGCGATCACCGACGCCAACGGAAGCGGCAGTGTCAACCTGAGCGCGCCGGCGATAAACCTCTCCGCTGTCGGCGGCATCGACATCGATACGCAAACCGGCTTGCTGTCTGCGACCAACACGGGTGGCGCGCTCGCCGTTCGCAATACCGGCGCCTTGGCGGTCAGCGCCATCAACCAGTCCGGCGGCGGGCCGATCAACCTAGACAACAGCGGCAATCTGACATTGCTCACCAATCTCGCCGCGGGATCTTCTCCGGTGACCATTGTCGTCAACGGTGGTCGCATACTTCAGGGGGTGGGCGGAGCGGCGATCACTTCATCCAGTGGCATCGACCTCACCGCGACCGGCATCGGCGCGCCCGGGGCGCGGCTTGGCATCGTCGGTCCGTACAACGTGACGGCAACCGGCAGCGGCGCGGCGGGCGATATCCACTTGCAGGTAGCCGGCAACGTCACCTTGCCTACCGCCAACATCTCGCCCGGCAGCGGGTCATCGCTTGATTTGCTGGTCGGTGGCACGATCGATGTGAGCGGCAACTTTTCGACTGGTGGCGGTGCGGTTGCCTTGGCCAGTGTCGGCGCCCTCACCATCGGCAATGGCGCTGCGCCGGCGCTGATCACCGGCAGCAACGTTTCACTCTCCGGCGCGAGCGTCCTGGTGCAAGGCGGCAGCGTGGCAGGGGTCACCGGGGTCGATGCGTCCGGTTCGCTGAACATATCGACTGGCGGCGGCAATCTCGTTGTACAGGGCGGCAGCGATCCTGCAGCGACGGCGCGTCTGGTTTCGGCGGGCAGCGCGACCGTCAACCTCGGCAGCGGCAGCCTCATCATCGGCGGAGTTACCGCGCAGGCTCCATCCATCGTCGACCCGGTCCTGCCAGGAGCGACGCTCACCGTCACGGCTGGCAACGTCACCTTGCAGGGGGGCGCGACCGCCAATGCGTTCGCGGTCCTGCAGGCGGCTGGTGATATCAATCTCGGCAGCGCCACGGTCAGCCTTAACGCGATGGCCTCGCCTGCCAACGTGGCGATCGTCTCTGACCAGGGCAGGCTGATCCTAAATTTCCCGAGCTGTTCGATCGGCGGCGCGGGCTCATGCGTGCCGCTCCTGGGTGTCAATCCCTACAACCCGGGCGTTCCCTCGCTGGCCGCGACCGGGCTTTACTCCGGATTCGAGCCCATCGTGCTCGACAATCTCGCTGCTGCAGAACAGATCATCCAGACGGTACTTTCCCTCATCCTGCCGCAACAGGAAGAAAACACGCGGCCGGCCACAAGGGACCGGGACCGCAGCGACATCGTGATCGAAGGCGGCGATGTCTGCCAGTAAGCCGATAGCACGGGTCGCGCGCTACGCGGGCCTTATCGCCTGCCTGGCCGGAACGGCGTGGGCGCAGCCCGCGCCGATTGGCGAGGTCGAGTACGCGCGCGGCGCCGGCGCGCTCGAGCGACCCGGCGAACCCGCGCGCGTCATGGGCAGCGGCTCGCCGGTCACGCAAGGAGAGGTCCTGACGACCAGCAGCAGCGGCATTGCGATCGTCCGGCTCAATGACGGCACGCGCATGACGTTGCGACCGAACACGACCATGCGCATCGACGAATTCGTCCTCGATCAGCCGAATCGGTCCGACAGCATGGTCATGAACCTGTTGCGTGGCGGACTGCGCGTGGTCACCGGCGCGATCACGCGACGGCCGGGCGCGGGACGCTTGCAGACGCCCACGGCGACCGTCGGCATTCGCGGCACCGATTTCGATGCGCGCCTGTGCGCCGAGGACTGCCGCACCGAGAACCGCCGCACCACGCCGCCGGTGGCGCAGCAAAGCGTGCGCACGGTGCTGCCGGCGAGCGCGCGCGTCGCCCAGTTGAGCGGCGAGCTCGTCGCGGTCAGCGAGACCGGCGAACGTCGCATCGTCGCCGCCGGTGGCCCCGCGTTCAAGGGCGACACGCTGGAGACTCGCGCCGGGTCGAACGCGGTGCTCGTGTTCCGTGACGATACGCGCGTCACTCTCAACGCCGGGACGCGGCTGCGCATCGAGGAATTCGCTTTTGATGCCAAGAGCCCTGCTGAAGGCAGTGTCTCGATCAATCTCTTGAAGGGTGGCATACGCGCACTGACCGGACTCATTGCGCGCGCCCGGCCGCAGTCGGTGCGTTTCGCAACCCCGACGGCAACCGTGGGTATTCGCGGCACCGGCTTCGACATGCTCTGCGAGGGCAGTTGCGCCGGCGAGGCGCCCGGCGCGACCGACGGTTTTTTCATCTTCACCTGGCGCGGCGAGGTGGGCGTAACATCCGCGACCGCGCCGACCGAAGTCCTGATCGTACCGGTCGGTGCAGCCGCGCGGCTTGCCAGCGGCGAGGCTCGCCCGATCCTGATCCAGTCCATACCCGACACCATGCGCGATCTGCCGCGCCCCGACAGCATTCCGATCGACCTGAACCGCCTGTTCGGCGTCGCGCGCCAGGATGCGCCAGAGGACGGCCTGTATGTGTTCGTGCGCGACGGACACCTCGCGGTCGAGTCCGGCGGGCAGTCGCGCGACATCGCGCGCGGCGAAACGCTTTTCGCCAGCCTGGCCGGCAACCAGATGATTCGCCTGGAGAGCGTACCGGTTTTCATCCAGAGCGACACGACGCCGCGACCGGGGCGCGTCGACGCGCGCGGCGCGCAGCTGCTCGACTTGCTTTCGCTGGGTCTGCGCACGCGCGCCAACCTGGTGTGTCGACCTTGATGCACTTTCAGCCGTTGGCCTGGCGGCGCCTTGTTCCGGCAGCGGCCCCACTCGTCGCAGCGCTAGTCGTGTCCGGGGTCGGTGCGGCTGCCTGGGCACAGGCCGGCGCACCGGCCGGCACTCCGGCAGGCGCTCCGTCGACGCCCAGTTTCAAGGTCGACGCGTATCGCGTCGAGGGCGAGAACCCCATTGGCGATGCGCGTGCCCAGGCGGTGCTGGGCGCATACACCGGCGGCGCCGTCGCGCTCGACCGCCTGCAGGCTGCCGCTGAAGCGCTCGAACGTGCGCTGCACGAAGCCGGATACGGCTTTTATCGCGTTGTCCTGCCGCCGCAGGAATCGACCGGGATAGTGCGCCTGCGCGTGCTGTCCTTTGTCATCGGTAGCGTCACGCTCAAGAACCAGCAGTTCGTGAGCGAGGCCAACGTGCGCGCCAGCCTGCCCGCGCTCAAGGAAGGCAAGAGTCCCAACACCCTGGTGCTGGCGCGCGACCTGGCATTGGCCAACGAGAATCCGGCACGGCGCATCGTCACGGCTTTCCGTCCCGGCGAGAAGCCGGATACCGTCGATGCCAACCTCGAGGTCATCGATTCGCGGCCGCTCACCGGATACCTGCAGTTCGCCAATACGGGTACGCCGGCGACAGGCATGGGGCGCATCACCTTCGGCGGCTCGCATGCCAATCTCTTCGGGCGCGACCACCAACTGACCGCGACCTACACGACCTCGACCGAGTATCCCGAGAAAGTCGATCAGTGGGGCGCCTTTTACCGCGTGCCGGTGTACGGCATCGGCGGCCTGGTCGCGGCCTACTACACTAGGTCCAATGTGCAGTCGGGTACTGCGGCCGGGGTTGCCATCACCGGCGGCGGTACTTTCGCCGGCATCCAGTACACGCAGTACTTCGCGCCGCGCGGTGACTACCGCGACTACCTCACGCTGGGCTGGGACGACAAGCAGTTCGACAACAGCGTGCAAGTCGCCGGGCGCCCCCTCGGCACCTGCGATCGCATTGCCAGCCGGCCGCTCTCATTGAGTTATGCGGGTCGCCACGAGGGAGCGGCGACGACGCTGTCGTTCAATCTTGACTTCGCGCGCAACCTGCCGGGTGGTTCAAACAATTCGCAGTCCGCGTACGACCGCTGCAATCCGCCGGCGGATGCCTCGCGCAACCTCTCGTCGTCATGGACTGCGTTGCGCTTTGGCGGCGATGCCAACTGGCGCTTCTCCGGCGACTGGATGCTCGCCGGCCGCTTGCGCGCACAACTCGCGGGGCAAACCCTCATCGCTGGCGAGAAGTTCGGCATTGGCGGGGCAACTTCAGTGCGCGCGCTGCCCGAGCGCGCCGTGGTTGGCGACGCCGGCGTGCAGGCCAGCATCGAACTCTGGGCACCTCCGCTCTGGCAGGGCGTCCGTCTGCTCGGCTTCTACGATCACGGGCGCGTGCGCACGCTCGAACCCGCGCCGGGCCTGTTGAGCCACGACTCGGCGGGCAGTGTCGGCTTCGGACTGCGCTGGCAACACCAGGCGCAGGTCGCGCTGACGATGGACTACGGTGTCGTCATCCAGGGTCACGCGCCGACCAATACAGCCAACGCGCCGCAGAACACGCGCGGCCGTGACCGGCTGCACGTGAACCTCCTGGTCAAGTTCTAGAGTCGCCCGCGCAGCACCAGGCGGCCATCGCGAAAGAGGCGCTGCGACGGTGCTTTCGTGCGCCGGCTCAGGCCAGTCCAGCCATCGACTGCTTCATCTTCTTGAGCGCCTTGACCTCGATCTGGCGAATGCGCTCGGCAGAGACACCGAATTCGGCGGCCAGGTCATGCAGGGTCAACTGGCTCTCGCCTTCGCGCAACCAGCGCGTCTCGACGATGCGGCGACTGCGCTCATCCAGTTCGCCAAGCGCATCCTTGAGCGCGGCGCTGCGCCCGACTTCGATCTGGTCGCGCTCCAGGATCATGGATGGTTCGGCAGCCGGATCGGCCAGGTAGGCGATCGGCGCGAATGATTCCTCGTCGCGGTCGGTTGGCCCCTCCAGCGCCATGTCTCCGCCGGCGAAGCGCATCTCCATCTCGCGCACCTCATCGGCCTTGACATTGAGTTCTGCCGCAAGCGCGTCGACCTCCTGGCCGGTGAACGCCGCGCTGCTCCGCTTGTGGCTGCGCAGGTTGAAGAACAGCTTGCGCTGCGCCTTGGTGGTGGCGATCTTGACCAGGCGCCAGTTGCGCAGCACGTACTCGTGGATCTCCGCCTTGATCCAGTGCATCGCGAAGGACACCAGGCGCACGCCTCGCTCGGGGTCGAAGCGCTTGACCGCCTTCATGAGGCCGATGTTGCCTTCCTGGATCAGGTCGGCGTGCGGCAACCCGTAGCCCAGGTAGCCACGCGCGACCGACACCACCAGGCGCAGGTGCGAGAGCACCAGTTTCCCCGCCGCCTGCAGATCCTCGCGTTCGCGGTAGTCGCGTGCGTAGCGCGACTCTTCGTCGGCCGACAGCACCGGGTAGCGATTGACCGCCGAAATGTAGGCATCGATCGAGCCTATGACCGAAGGGACGGGCATTGCCCAAGGATTGGCTGATGTAAGGGCCAAGGCAGTAGTCATGACGATTTCCTCCAAGAAACATGCCGTGCTTCGAGTCGCAAAACAAGCGTTTTGGCGACCATCGGCAACCGGCAAGGGAATTTTAGCACTCTCGCCCTTCGAGTGCTAAGTGGACTGCAAGTTCCCGGGCGCACGCGTGGTACCTTCGCCATGGGATTTCATACAGCTTAATCGTTATAAATCACCTTAAATGAATGAATGCAAGTCATTGAATATATTAAATTTCAATTTCCATTCCGTTTCCAGGATGAATCCATAAGTCCTTGTCTTCATTGAAAAAACCTGAAATCAGGCTTGATTTCACTGGTTTGATGGCCTAAAGTGGTAGAAGGTAGGAAAAAGTGGTGGTTTTTCCCAAACCGCCATTGTCGAGCGTTTTTCTGTCCAGGTGCCGTTTCCGGCCTGTTTTGCCGTCGGGTATGGCCAATTTCGGGTTTTCAAAGAGGGGAAGTCGTGTTTCAAGGGGGCGCCAGACTCAGCTTGGACGCCAAGGGCCGCATGATGGTCCCGGCTCGCTATCGCGACGCCCTCGCCGCGCAATGCAATGGACAGCTCACGCTGACCAAAAATCCCGCCGGCTGCCTGCTCATGTATCCGCGCCCGACCTGGCTGGCGCTGCGCGAGCGCATTGCCGCACTTCCCATCGACGCGATGGAATGGCGCCGCATCCTCCTGGGCTATGCCGCGGATGTCGAACTCGACGGTGCCGGACGCCTCTTGATCGCCCCCGAGCTGCGCGAGGCCGCCAAGCTCGAGCGCGACGTGCAACTGGTTTCGGTGGGCACGCACTTCGAGATATGGGATGCCGCATTGCGCGCCGAGCGCGAGAGTGCGGTCGATCCTAACCAGCCGCCGCCCTCATTGGCCGGCTTTGCGATGTGATCGGCGCGATGCGATGCGCGCTGGCAAGCATGTCACGGTCCTCCGGCACGAGGCGGTCGAGGCACTCATTACCGACCGCGCCGGTACCTATGTGGATTGCACTTTCGGACGCGGGGGTCATAGCGCGCTGATTCTCGAACAACTGGTCGCCAATGCCCGCCTGATCGCGCTGGATCGCGATCCGCAAGCGGTCGCTGCGGCGCTGGAGATCGGCGATGCACGCTTTGCATGCGTGCATGCGCCGTTTTCGCGTTTGGGAGAAGTGCTGGATGGTTGCGGTGTCGGGCAGGTGGACGGGGTGTTGATGGATCTGGGCGTGTCGTCGCCGCAGATCGACGATCCGGAGCGAGGTTTTTCGTTCCGCTTTGACGGTCCGCTGGACATGCGCATGGATACGACCGCAGGGGAGAGTGCCGCGGACTTCCTGCGCCGCGCAGGGGCCGACGAGATCGGGGAGGTGTTGAAAAGCCATGGGGAAGAACGGTTTGCTTTTCAGATTGCACAGGCGATTGTTGCTCGCCGCGCAGCGCGGCCGGTCGCAACCACTGCCGAGCTTGCCGGCCTCGTTGCGGACGTCCTCGGCGCGCGCGGGCGGCGGCGCGACCCGGGGCAGGACCCGGCCACCCGCACCTTTCAGGCTCTACGGATTCACGTCAATCAGGAGCTTGCGCAATTGCAGGCAGGATTGAAAGAAGGATTCGACCGCCTTGCGGTGGGCGGCCGCCTGGTTGCCATCAGCTTCCATTCACTCGAGGATCGCCTGGTCAAGCACGCCATGCGCTCGCTGGCCAAGCCGGCCGAGCCACCCATCGGCGTGCCGCTCAAGGCGGATCAGTTGCCCGTGCCGGCCTGGCGACTCATCGGCCGCGCGATCAGGCCTGGCGCGGCCGAGGTCAAGGCGAATCCGCGCTCGCGCAGTGCGGTCATGCGGGTCATTGAAAGGGTCGCGACTTGACGCGGCTCAACCTGGCTTTGCTGGCGGCGCTCTTCGCCTGCGCGCTCGCGCTGGTTACATCGACGCACCATTCGCGGCGCCTGTTCACTGAACTCGAGCGTGGGCAGGATCTGCAAAAGCGCATCGAGGTTGAGTGGGGCCAGTTGCAGCTCGAGCAATCAACCTGGGCCAAGCATGCGCTGGTAGAAACCATCGCGCGCCGCCAGTTGGGGATGCGCGCCCCGGACTCGCGGCGCCTGCAGTTCGTCACACCGCCTGAGAGGCTCAAGTGAATTCCTCCAAGAGCCCGGTGCTGTTGCTGCGTCTGCCGCTGTGGCGCTCGCGCATGATGCTGTTATTGGTCTGCGCCGGCTTCGTGGGGCTGATCGCGCGTGCCGTGTACCTGCAGGCCTTCAACAACGACTTCCTGCAGCAGAAAGGCGAGTCGCGCTACAGCCGCGTCATCGAGATCAGTGCCAATCGCGGCCGCATCACCGATCGACACGGCGAAATCCTCGCATCGTCGACTCCGGTCAAGTCGGTGTGGGCGATTCCCGACGACGTCAAGGCCTCGCGCGAAGAACGTCGCGAGCTGGCGCGTCAGCTCGCGATGCCTTTCGAGGAACTTGAGACGCGCCTGGCCGATTCCGACCGCGAATTCGTCTATCTCAAGCGCCAGTTGCCCCCCGAGGTGGCCGACCGTATCGCGGCGATGAAGATTTCCGGCCTCTACCAGCAGCGCGAGTACCGGCGCTATTACCCCGCCGGCGAGGTCACCGCGCATGTGCTGGGCTTTACCGGGGTCGACGAGACAGGCCAGGAGGGCATCGAACTGGCCTTCCAGGACGAGCTTTCGGGCCGTCCCGGCAGCCGGCGCGTCATCAAGGACCGGCGCGGCAACATCATCGAGGACGTGGCAGCTCTGCGTACGCCGCGCGATGGGCGCGACATCGCCCTCTCGCTGGACAGCAAGATCCAGTACATCGCCTACCGCGAGCTCAAGGCCGCGGTCGAGGAGCATCGCGCCAAGGCTGGCGGCATCGTCGTGCTGGACGCGGTGACCGGCGAGGTGCTTGCCCTGGCCAACCTGCCGGTCTACAACCCGAACAATCGCGCCGGCCTGTCCGGGGCGCAACTGCGCAACCGCGTCGTCACCGACAGCTTCGAGCCGGGCTCGACCATGAAGCCCTTTACGGCCGCCCTGGCGCTGGAACTCGGGCGCGTCACACCCACGACCGTGATCCAGACTGCGCCGGGCAAACTCTCCATTGGCGCCTCGACCATCAGCGATGCCCATCCGCACGGTGCGCTCACGGTGGCGGAGGTGATCCAGAAGTCCTCGAACGTCGGCACGGCCAAGATGGCGCTTTCGATGGAACGTCAGGTCATGTGGGAGATGTTCAACCGGGTCGGTTTCGGGCAGGTGCCGCGCGTCACTTTCCCCGGAGCGGTTGCGGGTCGGCTGCGGCCGGCCAAGACCTGGCGGCCGATCGAACAGGCGACCATGTCGTATGGCTACGGCCTGTCGGCCTCGCTCTTGCAGATCGCGGCCGCGTACAGCATCTTCGCGCGCGACGGCGACTTCATCACGCCGACCTTCATCAAGTCGACCAAGCCGGCCTTCGGTACCCCGGTGCTGCACCCCGATGTCGCCCTTGAGATGCGCCGCATGCTTGAACTGGCAACCGGCCCGGGCGGCACCGCGCCGCGTGCGCGAACCATCGGCTACCGGGTCGCCGGCAAGACCGGCACCGCGCACAAGCAGGAAGGCGCCGGCTACGCCGAGTCCAAGTACCGCTCCTCGTTCGTGGGCTTCGCGCCGGTCTCGGCGCCGCGCCTGATCATCGCGGTCATGCTCGATGAGCCCGGCGCGGGTCGGCACTATGGCGGTGATGTCGCCGCGCCGGTGTTCTCGGCGGTGGCCGGCGGCGCGCTGCGCCTTCTGGGCGTCGCACCGGACGCACCGATGAAGCCGATCGCCATGCCCAGCGAGGCACAACGGGTGCGGGAGAGCACCTGATGCGGGGGGCGCGTGGATGCCGCTAGGGTGCTTGCCGTGCTGAGTGCGGCCGGAGCGCGGCTCCACGGGGCGAGCGCCGATTCGCGCAGTGTCGCAGCCGGCGACCTGTTCCTGGCCTATCCCGGGCACGGCGCGCGCGACGATGGTCGAGCCTACATCGAGGCAGCGCTTAGCCGCGGTGCCGCCGCGGTGGTGTGGGAAAAGGCCGGCTTCGACTGGAACAGCGAATGGCGCGTGCCCAATCTGGGGCTCGACGGCGTGCGCGGCCTGGCCGGGCCGCTGGCCTCGCGCATCCACGGCGATCCGTCGCAGGACCTGGCCATGATCGGCGTGACCGGCACCAACGGCAAGACCTCGGTGACGCAATGGGTCGCGCAAGCCCTGGGCGCCTGCGGAGTTCCCTGCGGGAGTATCGGCACGCTCGGTGCGCGCTTCGCTGCAATCGACGAGGCTGTGGCCAACACGACTCCCGAAGCGACTCTCCTGCAGCGCACCCTGGCGCGCATGCGCGGTGCCGGCGCCAAGGCCTGCGCGATGGAGGTATCGTCGATCGGACTGGACCAGGAGCGCGTCGCCGGTGTCGCCTTCGACTGCGCGGTGTTCACCAATCTCTCGCGCGACCACCTCGACTACCACGCGGATATGCGCGCGTACGAGGCCGCCAAGGCGCGCCTGTTCGCAATGCCCAAGCTGACCCACGCAGTGGTCAACATCGACGATGCGGCCGGCGTGCGGCTGATGGCACGCATGCCCGCGAGCGTGGAGCGCATCGCCTGCACCATCGGCGCAGCCGCGCCCATCCACGCGCAGGTCGAAGACGAGGGGCGCCTGATCGCCCGCGACCTTGCCTTCGATGCCGCCGGCGTGCGCTTCCTCCTTGATGGCAGCTTCGGTCGCGCCCCTGTGCGTGCGTCGGTGTGGGGCGAGTTCAACGTCTCCAACCTGCTGGGCGTTGCCGGCGTGTTGCTCGCGCGCGGCACTGCGCTGCCTGACACGGTTGCCGCGCTTGAGCAACTGCAACCGGTGCCTGGGCGCATGAACGCGCTGGGCGGCGTGGAAGAGCCGCTGGTGGTGATCGACTACGCGCACACACCGGATGCGCTGGCCAAGGCGCTCGAGGCATTGCGTCCGATGGCGCGTTCGCGCGGCGGGAACCTGGCCGTGGTCTTCGGCTGCGGCGGTGACCGCGACGCCGGCAAGCGCCCCGCCATGGGCGAGGCCGCGGCGCGCCTGGCCGACCGCGTGATCCTCACCAGTGACAACCCGCGCAGTGAAGCCCCCGCGGACATCATCGCGCAGATCGAAGTCGGGGCCACGGCGATCTCGCCCTGGATCGAAATCGACCGCGCCCGTGCCATCGGCATGGCCGTCGCGGCAGCCTCAGCCAATGACGTGATCCTGATCGCCGGCAAGGGCCACGAGACCACCCAGGAAGTGCGTGGCATCAAGTCGCCATTTTCCGACCATGTCGTAGCCAGGCGCGCGCTCGAAGATCGCGGGTGCCAGGGAGGCACGACATGATGCAATTGAAAGAGGCCGCGCGCATGCTGGGAGCGGCGGACCCAGGCGAAGACGCGACGGTGTTGCGCGTGGCCAGCGACAGCCGCAGCCTTGCGGCCGGTGACCTCTTCGTCGCCCTGAAGGGTGGGAATTTCGACGGTCACGACTACGCACGCGCCGCGCTCGGGGGCGGCGCAGCCGGCGTGCTGGTTGCGCGCGACCTGGGCCTGCCGCGGCAGATCGTGGTGGCCGACACCCTGGCGGCTCTCGGCGAACTGGGTCGCCTGTGGCGTGCGCGTTTCAGCCTGCCGCTCATCGCCGTGACCGGCAGCAACGGCAAGACCACGGTCACGCAGATGCTGCGTGCCATCCTGATCGCGCATGCGGGGGAAGCGGCTTTTGCCACCGAAGGCAACTTCAACAATGCCATCGGCGTGCCGCTGACCCTCTTGCGCCTCAGGGCGAACCACCGCATCGGCGTGGTCGAGCTGGGCATGAACCAGAAGGGCGAGATCGACCATCTGGCCCTCATGGCGGCGCCGACGGTCGCAGTGGTCAACAACGCCCAGCGTGAACACCAGGAGTTCCTGCATTCGGTCGAGGAGACCGCGCGCGAAAACGGCGCCGTGTTCACGCATCTCGGCGCCAGCGGCATCGCGGTGATCAACGCCGACGATGCCTGCGCAGGCCTGTGGCGTGGCCTGGCCCGTGGGCGCGAGGTGATCGACTTCGGCCTTGCGACTGCGGCCGAGGTGACCGCGAAGTTCGACCTGGCACTCTATGGCAGCCACCTGGAACTCATGACGCCGGCTGGCAACGTCGAGGTGGTGCTGCGCATCGCCGGGCGACACAACGTGGCCAACGCCTGTGCCGCAACGGCCTGCGCGATCGCCGCAGGGGTACCGCTGGCAGCCATCGCAAGCGGCCTCGCGGCATTCACGCCCTATCGCGGCCGCATGCAGAAAAAGCTTGCGCCTTCAGGTGCCGTGGTCATCGACGACAGCTACAACGCCAATCCCGATTCGGTGCGCGCCGCCATCGACGTCCTGGGCGCGATCGGCGGGATGCGCGTGCTGGTCCTGGGTCGCATGGGTGAAGTAGGACGAGAGGGTCCGGCGTTTCACCGCGAAGTCGGCGCCTACGCGCGCGAGCGGGGCATCGATCGCCTGCTGGCCATGGGTGAAGAGACCGCGCCGGCGGTCGAGGGGTTCGGCGCCGGCGCCACGCGTTTCGCCGACGTCGACGAGGTCGGTGTCGCGGCGCGCGCGCTGGCGCGCCCTGGCGCGACGCTCCTGGTCAAGGGCTCGCGCTCGGCGCGCATGGAACGCGTGGTCGAGATGCTGACCGGCGAAACGGCGGCAGCGCACTAGGGAGCGAGACGACAATGCTCCTCGAATTTGCCCAATGGCTCGCGCGCGACATCCGCGCCTTCAGCGTCTTCAACTACATCACCCTGCGCGCCGTGCTGGCCACGCTCACGGCACTGGCGATCGCCCTCATCGCGGGTCCCGCGGTGATCCGCCGCCTGACCGCCTACAAGATCGGCCAGTCGGTGCGCGATGACGGTCCCCAGTCGCACCTCATCAAGGCCGGCACACCGACCATGGGCGGCGCGCTGGTCTTGATCGCGATCGCGATTGCCACCCTGCTGTGGGCCGACCTCACCAATCGCTTTGTCTGGATCGTGCTGGTGGTGACCCTGGGTTTCGGCGCCATCGGCTGGGTCGACGACTGGCGCAAGGTGGTGCACCGCAATCCCAAGGGACTGTCGGCGCGCGAGAAGTACTTCTGGCAATCGGTGGTGGGCGTGGTGGCCGCGGTCTACCTGGCCTTCGCGGTCTCGGCACCCAACGCCGACAAGATCATCGAACTGGTCATGCGCTGGGTCGCCAGCGGCTTCACGATGGAGCTGCCGCAAAAAGCCAACCTGATCGTGCCCTTTTTCAAGGAGATTTCGTATCCTCTGGGCGTGTTCGGCTTCATCGCGCTCACCTACCTTGTCATCGTCGGTACTTCGAACGCGGTCAACCTGACCGACGGCCTGGACGGACTGGCGATCATGCCCGCGGTGATGATCGGCGGTGCGCTCGGGCTGTTCGCATACGTGACCGGCAACGCGGTCTACGCCAAGTACCTGCTGATTCCCTACATTCCGGGTGCGGGCGAACTGATCGTCTTTTGTGGCGCGCTGGCCGGCGCCGGCCTGGGCTTTCTCTGGTTCAACGCCTATCCGGCGCAGGTCTTCATGGGCGATGTCGGCGCGCTCGCGATCGGTGGCGCGCTCGGTACCGTTGCGGTGATCGTGCGCCAGGAAATCGTGCTTGCCATCATGGGCGGGGTGTTCGTCGTCGAGACTCTCTCGGTGGCGCTGCAGGTCATGTATTTCAAGTACACGCGCGCGCGCTACGGCACGGGGCGGCGCATCCTCCTGATGGCGCCCCTGCATCACCACTTCGAGCAAAAAGGCTGGAAGGAGACCCAGGTCGTCGTGCGCTTCTGGATCATCACCATGATGCTGGTGCTGTTCGGCCTGGCAACCCTGAAGCTGCGATGACCCGCCTGGACTATCACGGCATGCGCGTGCTCGTCCTGGGCTTGGGCGAGTCTGGTCTATCCATGGCGCGCCACCTGGCCCTGCGCGGCGCGGTACTCTCTTGCGCCGATTCCCGCCTTGCGCCGCCTGCGGCCGGCGCAATAGCCGCGATCGCCCCGGGTGCGGCGGTGCATCTGGGTCCGTTTGCCGATGCCATATTCGACGGCATCGATCGCGTCGCGATCTCGCCCGGCGTCCCGTTGTACGGTCCGCAGACCGATCCCGCCGTGGCGCGCGCGCGTGCCCGCGGCTTGTTCTTCGACGGCGACATCGAGCTCTTCGCCCAGGCTCTGGCCACCGAAAAGGCGGAGAGCGGCTACGCGCCCCGGGTCCTCGCGATCACAGGAACCAACGGCAAGACCACCGTGACCTCGCTTCTCGCGCACCTGGGCCATGCGGCCGGGGTCGCGACCTGCGCTGCCGGCAACATCGGTCCGGCGGCGCTCGATGCCTGGCGCGATGCCAAGGCCGCCCAGGCCGGCGGCAAAGCGCTGCCTGCACTGTGGGTGCTGGAACTGTCGAGCTTCCAGCTCGAAACCACCGCCAGTCTGCAATGCGACGCTGCCGTCGTGCTCAATATCACCGAGGATCACCTCGACCGCCACGGTGACATGGATGCCTACGCGCGTGCCAAGGCGCGCATCTTCGACGGCGCGGCGGTGCAGGTGCTCAATCGCGACGACGCGCGCGTGATGGCGATGAAAAAGCCGTTTGTTCCCAAGCGTCGCCGCGACGTGGCGCCGCTGGTGGCGACCTTTGGCGCCGGGGCACCTGCCGGCCCGAATGATTTCGGACTCGTGCGCGAAAGCCGGCCCGGCGGCCTGACCTGGCTGGCCGTGGGCGGCGCGGAGGAGTCCGTGCCGCAGCGGCTGATGCCAGTGGACGCATTGCGCCTGGCTGGCACGCACAACGCGGTCAATGTGCTGGCCGCGCTCGCGCTGGCCAGCGTGGCGCGACTGCCACGCGCGCCGCTGCTCAAGGCGCTGCCGCGCTACGGCGGACTGCCGCATCGCGTGCAGCGCATCGCCGAGGTCGGCGGCGTGACCTGGATCGACGACAGCAAGGGCACCAACGTCGGCGCGACGCAGGCCGCGCTGGCCGGCATGGGGGCGGCGCTGGCACCGGGGCAGCGCATCGTGCTCATCGCGGGGGGAGAGGGCAAGGGGCAGGACTTCACGCCACTTGCGGCCGCGGTCGCGCGCCACGCGCGCGCGGTGCTCCTGATCGGTCGCGACGCGGCCCAGCTGCGCGCGGCACTGGCCGATTGCAGGGTCGCGCTCGAGGATTGTGGTGATCTGGGGCAGGCCGTGATGCGCGCGGCGCGTCTCGCGCAACCCGGCGACTGTGTTCTCCTGTCGCCGGCCTGTGCGAGCTTTGACATGTTCCGCGACTATGCACAGCGCGCGCAGGTTTTTGCCGACGCGGTGCGCTCCCTGGCCCGTCCGTCCGCGGTAGTGCTGGCGCCCACGCCGGACGCGCGGTCCGCGGCCCCTGTCGCGCCGCCATCCTCGCCCAAGGTACCGCCGCGTGCCGCCATGGTCGCTGCCGCCGCTTTTGGGGGTTCCGATGTCTGAAGCGATCATCGGCCCACCGGCGCGCGCGCTGCGCGGCACCTCGGGTGCGGCGCGCGTCGGCGCGCCTGCGCGCATGGCCGAGTTCGACCAGGGCGTCTTCTGGGTCGGGGTGCTGCTTCTCGCCATCGGTCTGGTGATGGTGTATTCGGCGTCGATCGCATTCGCTGAAGGCTCCAAGTTCACCGGCTATCGCTCCTACTACTTCCTGTTGCGGCATGCGATTTCGCTCGCCGCCGGGGCGATCGCAGCGGTACTGGCGTTTCGCGTGCCGATGGAAACCTGGCAACGCTTCGCCCTGCCGCTGTTCTTAGTCGGCGTGGTCCTGCTGGTGCTGGTGCTGATTCCGGGCATCGGTCGGCAGGTCAACGGCGCGCGCCGCTGGATCTCGATGGCCGGCCTCAACATGCAGCCTTCCGAGCTGGTGAAGCTCTTCGCGGTCCTCTACACCGCCGACTACACCGTGCGCAAGGCGGCAGTGATGCACTCGTTCAAGCAGGGCTTCCTGCCCATGGCGATGGCGATGGTTTTCGTCGGCTGGCTGCTGCTGCGACAGCCGGACATGGGTGCATTCGTGGTGATCGTCGCCATTGCCATGGGCATCCTGTTCCTGGGTGGCATGAACGCACGGCTGTTCTTCGGCCTGCTGCTGGTGCTCCTGGCCAGCTTCGCACTCCTGATTGCGGTCTCCGACTACCGTCGTCAACGCATCATCGGCTTCATGGACCCGTGGAGCGACGCCTTCGGCCGCGGCTACCAGCTCTCGCATGCGCTGATCGCCTTCGGTCGCGGCGAGTGGTTCGGCGTGGGCTTAGGCGGCAGCGTCGAGAAACTCTTCTACCTGCCCGAGGCGCATACCGACTTTCTCCTGGCCGTCATCGCCGAGGAACTGGGACTGATCGGGGTGGTGATCATCATCCTGATGTTCTTCTGGCTGGTGCGCCGCGCGATCGTCATCGGCAGGCAGGCGCTGGCGCTGGAGCGCACCTTCGCCGCGCTGGTCGCGCAAGGCATCGGGCTGTGGCTGGGCATGCAGACCCTCATCAACATGGGCGTCAACATGGGCGTACTGCCGACCAAGGGGCTGACCCTGCCGCTGATGAGCTTCGGCGGGTCGGGCATCGTCATGAATTGCGTGGCACTGGCAGTCCTGTTGCGCGTTGACTATGAAAATCGCCGCCTGATGCGGGGGCTCAAATGATCCGGGCAGCCCGGCGATTTCGGTGCAGGCTGACTTTCGCGAAGCGCAAGTCATGCCGGAGCCAAAATCGCCGCCTGATGCGGGGGCTCAAGTCTTGATCAACCAGGACACCCTCACCCGTGCCGCGCAGGAGGTCAACACCATCGCGCGTCTGCCGGTGGTCATCGTCATGGCTGGCGGCACCGGCGGCCATGTCTTCCCCGCACTGGAAGTGGCGCGGCGCGTTGCCGCGGCCGGCTTTCGCGTGGTCTGGATCGGCAGCAAGGCGGGGCTGGAGGCGGACCTTGTGCCGCGCCACGGCTTCGAGATGGCGTGGATCAACTTTTCCGGCGTGCGCGGCAAGGGCCTTGTGTCCAAATTCCTGTTGCCGCTGCGCCTCATCGTCGCGTTTGCGCAGTCGCTTGCGATCCTGGCGCGGCATCGCAAGGCGACTGTGATCGGATTCGGTGGCTACATCACCTTTCCCGGCGGCATGATGGCCGTGCTCTTGGGGCGCGGATTGCTGCTGCACGAGCAGAACGCGATCGCCGGGCTCTCGAATCGCGTGCTGGCGCGCCTGGCCGATCGCGTCATGACGGCGTTCCCCGACACGCTGCCCAATGCGCAGTGGGTTGGCAATCCGGTGCGCGCGGAAATCACGGCGCTGGCGCCACCGGCGGAGCGCTATGCCGGCCGCGTCGGGCCCCTGCGCGTCCTGGTGCTGGGCGGCAGCCTGGGCGCGCAGGCATTGAACCGGCTGCTGCCGAGCGCCTGCGCGTTGCTTGGCATGGCGGTGCGTCCGGTGATGCGTCACCAGTCCGGACGCGACCATCTTGCTGAATTGACGGCGGCGTATTCCGCGGCCGGGGTCGAGGCTGAATGCCAGTCCTTCATCGACGACATGGCTGAAGCGTACGCGGAGGCTGATCTGGTCGTCTGCCGCGCCGGGGCCATGACTGTCGCCGAGGTCGCGTGCGCCGGTGTGGCCGCGCTCTTCGTGCCCTATCCGCACGCGGTCGATGACCATCAGAGCGCCAACGCGGCCTTCCTGTCGCGGCACGGTGCGGCCATGCTGGTAAAGCAAGCGGAGCTCGACGTACGGCGCCTGGCAGCGATCTTCGAGAAGACTTCACGTGCGGACTGTCTGGCCATGGCCGCCAAGGCGCGCGCCTTCGCCAAACCGGAAGCGGCGGCCGAAGTGGCGCGCGCCACCATCGCGCTGGCGGGACGGGCATGAAACACAAGATCAAGCGCATCCACTTTGTGGGTATCGGCGGGTCGGGCATGTCCGGCATTGCGGAAGTGCTCTTGACCCTGGGCTACAAGGTGAGCGGTTCGGACCTGTCATCCAACGCAGCAACCGCGCGTCTGCATGGCCTGGGTGCCGCAATCGCGCTGGGCCACGATGCCGCGCACGTCGCCGACACCGACGTGGTGGTGGTCTCGACGGCGGTCAATGCTTCCAACCCGGAGGTCATGGCCGCGCGCGCGCGGCGCATTCCGGTGGTGCCGCGCGCGCTGATGCTGGCCGAACTGATGCGCTTGAAGCAGGGGATCGCGGTGGCCGGCACGCACGGCAAGACCACCACCACGAGCCTGACGGCGAGCGTGCTTGCCGAAGGCGGGCTCGACCCGACCTTCGTCATCGGCGGGCGCCTCAATTCGGCCGATGCGAACGCGCGCCTGGGGCGGGGCGAATTCATCGTCGTCGAAGCCGACGAATCGGATGCCTCGTTCCTCAACCTGCAACCGGTGATCGCGGTGGTGACCAACATCGACGCCGACCACATGGAGACCTACGGGCACGACTTTGCACGGCTCAAGCAGGCCTTTGTCGATTTCACGCAGCGCCTGCCTTTCTACGGCAACGCCATCCTGTGCGCCGACGACGCGGCCGTGCGGCAGATCATGCCCATGATCAGCAAACCGGTGACCACTTACGGCCTGACCGAGGACGCGCAGGTGCGCGCGCTGGCTGTTACGGCCGATGCGGGTCGCATGCGCTTCACGGCGCGCCGCGAGGGCCGCGCCGACCTTGAGGTCGTGCTCAACCTGCCCGGGGTGCATAACGTGCAGAACGCGCTGGCGGCCATCGCGGTGGCCAGCGAGATCGGAGTGGCTGATACGGCCATCGTCGCGGCGCTGGCGCAGTTCAAGGGCGTCGGCCGGCGCTTCCAGCGCCACGGCGAGGTCGCGGCGGCCGGTGGCGGCAGCTTCACCCTGATCGACGACTACGGCCATCACCCGGCCGAAATGGCGGCCACCCTGGCGGCGGCGCGCGGCGCCTTCCCGGGGCGGCGCCTGGTGCTGGCATTCCAGCCGCATCGCTACACGCGCACGCGCGACTGCTTCGAGGATTTCGTGCGCGTCCTTTCCGGGGTCGACGCGCTGCTCCTGGCCGAGGTCTATCCGGCCGGCGAAGCGCCGATCGTCGCCGCCGACGGGCGCGCCCTGGCGCGCGCAGTGCGGGTGGCGGGGCGCATCGAGCCGGTGTTTGTCGATGAGATCGCCGCCATGCCCGAGGCCCTGCGCAAGTACGCGCGCGACGGCGACGTGGTGATCACCATGGGCGCCGGATCGGTGGGCGGGGTGCCGCGCGCGCTCACGGGAGCGACCGCATGAGCGATTTCGGCCGGGTCGCGGTGCTCATGGGCGGTGCGTCGGCCGAGCGCGAGATATCCCTCATGAGCGGAAAGGGCGTGCTGGCGGCGCTGCGCGAACGTGGCATCGATGCCCACGCCTTCGACCCCGCAGAGCGCGATCTGGCCCAGCTGCGCGACGACGGCTTCGCGCGCTGCTTCATTGCGCTGCACGGCCGCGGTGGCGAGGACGGCACGCTGCAGGGTGCGCTCTCGATGCTGGGGTTGCCGTACACGGGCTCCGGCGTGCTGGGGTCGGCCATCGGCATGGACAAGTGGCGCACCAAGATGATCTGGGCCTCGGCCGGCATTCCCACTCCGCGCTGGCGCATTCTTGAATCCGGCGATGACTGGGGTGCGGTGGCGACCGACCTGGGCCTGCCCTTGATCGTCAAGCCGGCCAACGAGGGCTCGACCCTCGGTCTGACCAAGGTCACGCATGTCGATCAGCTGCCGGCGGCCTACGAACTGGCGGCGCGCAAGTACCGCGACATTGCGCTGGCCGAGGAATTCATCGCCGGCGCCGAATACACCGCGAGCATTCTCGGCGACACCGCGCTGCCGCTGATCCGCATCGAGGCGCCGCAGGGCAACTACGACTACCAGAACAAGTACTTCAGCGACGATACGCGTTACCTGTGCCCGTGTGGTTTGCCCGCCGACGAAGAGGCGCGCCTCAAGGATCTGGCGCTGGCCGCGTTTCGCCTGCCCGGTTGCCAGGGCTGGGGCCGCATCGACCTGATGCGCCGGCCGGACGGGCAGGTGTTCCTGCTCGAGGTCAACACCGCGCCGGGAATGACGACCCACAGTCTGGTGCCGATGGCGGCGCGCCAGGCAGGCATGTCCTATGCGGATCTGTGCGTGGCGATCCTGGCGCAGACCCTGCAGGCGGCGCGATGAGTTTCTGGCACGACGTTCTCTTTCTGAATCGACTCACGCGCGCCTGCGTGATGCTGGCCCTGATCGTGCTGGCATTGGCCGGGCTGCGCGCCGTCGCCGGCCTGCCCGCGTTCGCGATCAAGAGCGTGGTGGTGCAGCCGCAGCCGGGCCAGACGCTGGATCATGTCAGTGTCGCGCCGCTGGCGCGCACGGTGTTGCCGCGCCTTTCCGGCACGCTCTTCACCGTCGACCTGGGCGCTGCGCGCGCGGCCTTCGAGTCGCAACCCTGGGTGCGCACGGTCAGCGTGCGTCGCGCCTGGCCGGACCGTCTCCTGGTGACGCTCGAGGAACACCGCGCGCTGGCGCGCTGGAACGACGATGCGGGCAATCGATTCGTCAGCGTGCTGGGTGAAGCCTTCGATGCACCCGGCGAGGCCGAGCTCGGCGCGCGACTGCCATTGCTGATCGGCCCGGAAGCCGCTGCGGCCGACGTGGCACACCGCTATGCGCAGGTACGCGAGCGCCTGGCGCAGGTTGGCAAGGAGGTCAGGGTGCTGTCGCTGTCGGCGCGCCAGGCCTGGAGTGTGCGCGTTGCCGACGGACTGGTCCTTGAACTGGGACGCGAGCAGCCCGGCTCGAGCGTGCTGTCCCGGCTGGACCGCTTTGTCGCCAATTACGCCGCCACGGTCGGCGCGCTCGCAGCGCGCATCGAGGTCGTCGATTTGCGCTACCCCAATGGTTTCGCGCTGCGCGTGCCGGCGCTGCGCGCAATGGCCCAGGTCGAACCGGCTGCGACGCGCGGTGCACGGGCCGCGGCAGGACAACGCCAGCGCGCGGCGGCCGCCAAGCCACGCCGGCGCGAATAGACAAGCAGGAGACAAGGGACCCATGGGCAAGAACCGGGATGCGAAGGACCTGATCGTCGGGCTCGATATCGGCACCTCCAAGGTGGTGGCGATCGTGGCCGAGCTGACGCCTGAAAATCGCATGCAGATCATCGGCACCGGCAGCCACGCCTCCGAAGGCCTCAAGAAGGGCGTGGTGGTCAACATCGAGAAGACCGTCGAGTCGATCCAGCGTGCGCTCGAAGAGGCCGAGCTGATGGCCGACTGCAAAATCACGCGCGCCTACACCGGCATCGCCGGCAGTCACATCAAGAGTTTCAACTCGCACGGCATGGTCGCGATCAAGGATCGCGAGGTGACGCAGTTCGACATCGACCGCGTCATCGAGACCGCGCGTGCGGTCAATATCCCGACCGAGCAGCAGATCCTGCACATCCTCAACCAGGAGTTCATCATCGATGGCCAGGAGGACGTGCGCGAACCCCTGGGGATGAGCGGCATGCGCCTGGAAGTCAAGGTGCACATCGTCACCGGCGCGGTCTCGGCGGCGCAGAACATCGTCAAGTGCGTGCGCCGCTGCGGACTGGAGGTGAACGACCTGATCCTGCAGCCTCTGGCTTCCAGCCTCGCGGTGCTGTCGGACGATGAAAAGGAACTCGGCGTCGCCCTGATCGACATCGGTGGCGGCACCACCGATGTGGCGGTCTTCACCGGCGGCGCGATACGCCATACGGCTGTGATTCCGATCGCCGGCGACCAGGTCACCAACGACATCGCGATGGCGCTGCGCACCCCGACCGGTGAAGCCGAAGAAATCAAGATCCGCCACGGCGTCGCCTTGCAGCGCCTGGCGGGCGAATCCGAGATGATCGACGTTCCCGGCATCGGCGAGCGCGGCCCGCGCAGCATGTCGCGCCAGGCGCTGGCCGCGGTCATCGAGCCGCGCGTGCAGGAGTTGTTCGAGCTGGTGCAGAAATCCCTGCGCGAGTCAGGCTTTGAGGAGCTCTTGTCCTCGGGCATCGTCCTGACAGGCGGGTCGGCGGCGTTGCCCGGCATGGTCGAACTGGGCGAGCAGATGTTCTCGATGCCGGTGCGCATCGGCTCGCCGCGCTACGAGGGCAGCCTGGCCGACGTGGTGCGCGGTCCGCGCTTTGCCACCGCGCTGGGACTGTTGCAGGAGGGATTGATGCAGCGCACGCACCAGGGCCGCGTGGCCGAGAAAAGCGGCTCGATACGCAACATCGCAGGACGCATGAAGACCTGGTTTCAGGGGAATTTTTGAGAGCGGGCAAAAGTACAAACCTACTTTTGCCCGGACTGATTTGTCCGGAATCGCCGGCACAGCCGGACGATTCCGGAAGGAAAAGGCTACGGAAGGGCAGGTGTGTTCGTAGAGGAGGGCTGGGGATTGGGGGTTATCGGCTCGGGCGGCCATGTGCGCGCCCAGATAGCCGGCAGCCCCGAATTTCTAGGCCTTGATGATGAGTGAAATATCAATAAAGGAGATGGTGAACATGGGCAACAAATTCGAAGTGTTGGAGACCGAGACCAGCGGCACGGTCATCAAGGTCATCGGTGTCGGGGGTGCGGGCGGCAACGCGATCGCCCACATGATGCGACGCGAGGTCGGCGGCGTGGAGTTCATCGCCGCCAACACCGATGCGCAGGTGCTCACGCGCACAGGGGCCGGCACGCAGATCCAGCTCGGTGGCACCGGGCTGGGCGCGGGCGGGCGGCCGGAGCGCGGACGCGAGTTCGCGCTTTCCGAGCGCGAGCGCATCGTCGAAGCCCTGGATGGCGCGCACATGGTGTTCATCACCGCCGGCATGGGCGGCGGCACCGGCACCGGCGCGGCGCCGGTGGTGGCCGAGATCGCCAAGGAAATGGGCATACTCACCGTTGGCGTCGTGACCAAGCCCTTTCTCTTCGAGGGCGGGCGGCGCATGCGCTCGGCCGAGGCCGGCATCCAGGAACTGGCGCAGCATGTCGATTCGCTGATCGTGATCCTGAACGAAAAGCTCATGGAAGTCCTGGGCGAGGACGTCGAGATGGGTGATGCCTTCGCGGCGGCCGATGACGTGCTGCACAATGCGGTGGCCGGCATCTCGGAGATCATCAACCAGCCCGGCCTCATCAACGTCGACTTCGAGGACGTCAAGACCGTGATGGCCGAGATGGGCATGGCCATGATGGGTTCGGCCTGGGCCGAGGGCATGGATCGCGCGCGCATCGCCGCCGAACAGGCCGTGGCCAGCCCGCTGCTCGAAGGCGTGGACCTGACCGGCGCGCGCGGCGTGCTGGTCAACATCACCGCCTCGAAGTCGCTCAAGATGAAGGAGTACCGCGAGGTCATGGAGACCATCAAGGCCTTCGCCGACCCCGACGCGCACGTCATCTGCGGCGCTGTATTCGACGACTCCATCGGCGACAAGCTGCGCGTGACCGTGGTCGCCACCGGCCTCGGGCGCGCCATGGCCAAGCGCGGCGACAAACCGCAACTGGTGCCGCAGACCATGCTGCGTACCGGTACCGACAACTTGGCCGTCGCGGTGGCCACACCCTTCGACCAGCCGCCCGGGGTCGACTACACCGCGCTCGACACACCGGCGGTTTTCCGCTCCGGTCGTGCCGACCGGCGCGCGCAGGTCGAGGCGCTGGCCAATGCGGGCATGGAAAAGTACGAGATTCCGGCCTTTTTGCGCAAGCAAGCGGACTGATTGGCGCAGTAGCTGTCTTGAGCGCCGCCTGCGGGCGGCGCTTTTTACTGGAGAAGCCCATGCATGCACGCGAACTGCAAAAAACCCTCGGCCATGTCGTGACGGGGTCGACCTTTCCGGCTGAGGCCCTGACCCAGGTCGAGGGCCGCGGCGCGGGCCTGGCCGG